>NZ_DASWYK010000192.1:0-48495 GCF_036405015.1 Flavobacterium sp.
AAGAAACATAAAGTAATTAATCCGCCGGCTTTGTAGCCCAAATAATAAGCGGCTACATTTTCTTCAATTATAACCTTGGCCTTAATGTTATGGTTTACTTTTTTCTTTACAGCCGAATCGCTGATTTGCCATAAAGAAGGATATTCTTTGTTGAAAATACTAATTCCAGATTTTTCCAACTTGCTTTCGACAGTGACTAAAGCATTAGAAACCGCTATTTTTCGTTGAACTGTTAGTCTTTTTTTGTTGTTTAAAGTCGTTTGATTTTTAGTCATCAAACTATCTGTTCCGCGATATCTTTTTCTAAGATCACCAAATTCTTTCTGAAATTGTTTGCGACGGATTGTATCTTTTAGTAAAGCAATTAATGTTTTGTCTTTACGAAGATCTATTACGCGTTTCTTAATATTTTCAAGATTCAGATTTCGAGTATTAATAGACTTGTTTTGTTCTTCTAATTCTTGTTGAATTTCCTGAAGTACAATACGATACATTTGTTGGTTACGAACGTTTGGATTAGCTCCTTTCAAACTGGCTAGAATTAAATTCAGTTTGCTTTCTGTGCGTTTCATATCACCAAAAAGATGACGTGTATCGCCTTCAAAATCAATATCGTTATAAGCAGATTCGAGTACTTCTCCTGCTTTCTCGATCGCCATTAAGTAGTCACTGTCTGTAGCGGTTGTGTCGTTAAACAATTTGCCACGACTTTCTTTTTTTACCGTTTTTTGTTCTTGCGCATTACTCGAAAGAGTAAGCAAAAGGAAGAAAAATAAAGGAAGGAAATAAATAGGTCTTTTTTGAAAAATCATAATTTTAGGGCTTATTTAGGGAGATCAAATTTAATTTTTTTTATAAAACTTTTCATCAACAAAAAATTAAATTAGACCTATAAGCCTATTTTATCTTCAGATTCTGATTAGATATCTCTGAGATCGATTTCTTTTTTTATTTCTTCTAATGAATTCGAATTAACAATAACGACAGGAATTAAAGAATATGGAATTACTATTAAAGTAGAAAGTGTGGTTTCTTGACATAAAAATACAATGATGAGTAACAGAATTATGGATGCCGCTAATAGAAAATAAATTATATAAAGAATTGTTTTTTGTTTTTTTAAAAGTTCTTCAATACTCATTTCGCTTGGTTTCTTTGCTCTCATTTTATATTTTTACATTATAATTTTTTACAAAATTTAATTAAAAAATATTCCTAAACAATTAGTCATTTTTTTTTGACTACCCTATAAAATGATATGGAAGAAATCGAAACATGTCCGGCACAAAGACTTTTAAAGATGTTATCAGGAAAATGGAAAGCAGAAATTTTCCGTTTAGCTGTTGAGTCGCCTTTAAGATTTAATTCGTTACTAAGACAAATTCAGGGTTCAAACAAGCAGTCTTTGGCAACCGCTTTGAAAGAGTTGGAAGAGGAGGGACTTTTGGAGAAAATTACCATTAAATTAAAACCGCTTCATATCGAATATAATTTAACAGAGAAAGGAAAAGCTTTAATTCCAGTTTTTCAGCAATTGGAAGGTCTTTCTAATTAAGTAGAAAAGATCCCCAAATCTGCTCAGCTGACTATGAAATCACTGAGATTCTCTGAGAATCAAATCCTACATCCAAAAAATAAAAACGTCAGCTAAAAAAAAAGCAATGATAGTTAGTTGATAAAATCAAACTTGTCTTCGAACATTTTGCCAATTACAGGAATTGGTTTCTTTTGTTCGTTTGCCGCATTGATGATTCCGAAAATCCATAGAATGAAGATTACGTAACCAATATAGCTTAAAAAGTAAAGAGCCGGCACAACCATTACTACAATAGATAGAGCAACGTTTACAAGTAAAGAGACTAGAAAAATTCCGAATCCTTGTTTTAAATGGTATCTAACCAAATCACTTTTCGGAGTTAAATCTTTACTTTGAACAAAAGCTATAATCCAACCAATAATAGTGACATAGCTCAAAATAGAAAGGGTTTTGTTATTCATCGTTTTAGTTATTTATTATTTCAAAAATAGATACGATGAATGAAAAATTAAATAGCTGCTTTGTTATCTGTAGGTTTTGATTGGTATTGGTGGAGGATGAATTTCTAAGTTGTTTATTTTTTGTTTTAGGTTTCTATTTTTTAACTGCAAAGTTCGCAATGATCTTTAACAAAAAGACTGTTTATAAATGCAAAGAACGCAAAGTTTTATAGAAAAACTTTGCGTTCTTTGGTTTTTACAGATCTCGCATTTCAAAAAACTCTGCGAACTTTGCGGTAAAAAACTGTTTATTTTTTCGGAAGATAAATCCAAAATGTGGTTCCTTCTCCAGGTTTACTGCTAAAGTTGATCATACCATTATGGTTTTCGATGATTCTTCGGCACAATGCAAGTCCGATACCATTTCCTCCATATTGATCGCGTTCGTGAAGACGTTGAAACATATCAAATATACGTTCGGAGTATTTACCGTCCATTCCGATTCCGTTATCAGCAATTGAAATTACATGATAATTTTCAGCTGAAGTTACCAGTTTTTCATCTTTAGGAACATCTTCATACGAGATGGTTACAGTAGGCTGATCGGTATTAAACTTAAGCGCGTTATTGATCAAATTATACAATAATTGGCGAAGCTGTGTATCAAGTCCGAAAACTTTTGGCAAAGGATTTACATTTATAACAGCATTTTTTTCTTCAATAACCAAACTTAAGTCACTCAAAACTTCGATAATAACTTGGTTTAGATCTACTTCGTCAAAATATTGTTCTTTATTCTCAATTCGAGAATAATTGAGAACATCTGTAATTAAATTGGATAATCTGCCAGCGGCTAATGTAATTCGGTCAAAATAATACTTCTTTTTTTGGTCTTCGCTTAAATGTTCGCCCGCTCTTGAGAGCATAATCATAATCTTTCTAAGCGGTTCTTGAAGATCATGGCTGGCAATGTAAGCGAATTGTTCTAATTCTTTATTTTTAAAACGAAGTTTAGAGTTGGCGCTTTCCAATTCATGCTTGGTTAACTTCAATTCGGTGTTGTCTTTCAACGTTTCCACCATCATTTTTTGAGCGTTGATATCTACAAAATAAACAAGCCAGCTGTTAAAACTTCCGTCTTCAGTTTTATTTGGAACTATAGAAATTAAATGCCAGATATAATCAGAACCTTTTTTAATTCTTGTTTCTCCTAAGAAGTTAGATCGGTTTTGTTTGGCTTTGTTAAAACCTTCAAGAATAGTATCAACGTCTTCTAAATGAATAAAATTGATCAGCGTTTTTCTATCAAAAGTCAGGAGAGGAACTTCCAGATAATTTTCTAAAGATTCGTTTACCAATAATACTGTATTGCGTTCATTCAAAACACAAATTAAAATTGGAATTGTATTGGCTAATTGTTTGTATTTGTTCTCGCTTTCTGTTAGTTTTTCGGAAAGCGCAATTAGTTCAATATTTTTCTTTCTAATTTCGTCATACGGAGATAAAGGCGGTTCGAATTTAAAATAATCGATAATGCTTTTGATCTTCGTTTCAGACAAAAGTCCAGGTGCCGAAATTGGCTGACTGATTTTAGTTACAGACTGATTGTCAGCATAATTATATTGAATATTTCCAGAGATTTTAGAAGCATACAAAAAGGCTTCAGGACTACAGCTTTTTAAATCTGCAGTATCTGTAATAACCGCTATAATTTCTTTTTGAGTTGCTTTTATGATGTTCAAACCCAGTACCAATAAAGAGTTGGTTCCCTTGGCAATGGCACAACGGGCAACTTCTGATACTGCGGTCGAAAAGCGAGTTTGAAATGAAGATGCCATACCGCACATTTCTGCAATTTTCATACAACGTTTATGAGCCAATATCAGGTCCATTTCGTTATCAAGATTTATTTGTATGATCTCTTTTATCATGCTCAGTTTATTTTACCGACCAAAATTGTTGCATCATCAGTTCCTCTTACATTTTCCTTATAAATTGCAGCTGCAATGATGCCGGGACTTTGTTTGAAAATAGAATTTAAGTCGTTTAAACTCCATCTTGTTCGCAAACCGTCACTATGCATAATGATGATTTGATGTTTTTTATAAGGAACAACGGTATTGTTCAGTGTTCTTGGAATATTATGACCGATAATTCCGTTATAAGGAGTATAGGTTTTATTTTCTAATCCGTTAAAAATTCGGGTATTGATGTTGCCAATCCCGCAAACATTCCAAACTTCTGACTTATAATCTACTGATGCTATAGTTGCAACCAATCCTCTGGTTTTCTTTACTTTTAAATGAATGTCTCTTAAAATAGTAGTTGGATCGGTTTCTACAGATTGTTTAAAGGCTTTTATAGCAGCTTCAACTGCTTCATTAGCACTTTCTCCGTGTCCTAATCCATCTCCCACAAATATCTGAAATCCTTTGCTGTTATGTTTTATATAATACCCATCTCCGCAAAGTTTTTCACCTGGATAATTTACAGCAATAGTAGTAGGATTTAATCCGTTTTTTAAAGAAGGAATTTCGAGTTCTGGTTTTTCGCAGATTTTTACATACTGTACGCAGCCCCAATTTTTCATGGAGTAAATCTGAAAATCATTGCTTAGTCTTTTAATGGAACCTAAACCATGACCAAGTGTATTAGAAGACGAATAACCGTCATTCATAATTTTGGCAACATTATCAAAACCAATGCCTTTGTCCAGGCAATAGATTTCGATTTCATTATGCTCTCCGTTAAAATTAGCACGATACAGCAATTCGCCGCCGTTCGCAAATTTCATTAGATTTGAAGTAAGTTCTGCCACAATAATATCTGTTTCGGCAGCTCTGTGAGGGGTAAAGCCCAATTGAAGGGCAAGATTATGTATTTCTCTTTTTATAAAAGCTATCAGACTTCTGTCATCAATTTTATAAGTGGAAAACGTATTATCCATTTTTCCATTTTGTTATAGTAACGGTGGTACCGTTTCCGAGTTCTGATTTAATGTCAAATTCATTGACAAGTCTTTTTGTTCCTGGTAAACCTAATCCCATGCTTTTTCCTGTACTGTATCCATCTTTCATTGCTAGAGATATGTCGGCTATTCCGGGGCCGTTATCAATAAAAGTAACGCGCACGCCATTATCTTTGCCATTGCTCACGGACTCGATAATAACTCTTCCACCACCACCATATTTCAGAAGATTACGCAAAAGTTCGCTAGTGGCCGTAATAAGTTTGGTCTGATTTAAAATACTCATACCAGCTTTTACACCATATTCTTTTACACGATTGCGCAATGGTACAACATCCTGTTCTTTTACAACGGGTGCTTCTTCTTTGCTATTCGATATCGTCGTCATACTCCTGCTCTTCGTTTTCGCTTATGTGCATTTTTGAGCGAAGTAAATCCATGCCTCTTTCTACGTTTAAGGCACTTATGACTCCATTTAAAGATAATCCAAGTTCTACCAATGTTATGGCAACTGCGGGCTGCATTCCAACAACAACGGTTTGTGCATCTAATATTCTTGACATTACGGCAATGTTTCCGAGGATTCTTCCCATAAAAGAATCTATAATAGAAACTGCAGAAATGTCTATTAGAACACCTTTTGAACTATGTTTACTAATAGTATTTATTAAATCTGATTCAAGATTTTCTGCCAATTGATCATACAAATCTACTTGTATAGTAACAAGCAGAAAATCTCCCATTTTAAGTATAGGAATTCTTTCCATATAAACCCGAAATCTTTATTCTACAATTTTTCTTTTTTTGACAACAGTTAACTGAAGCATTTCAAAAGCTGTTTGTAAAGCGCTTGCCAATGAAGCCTTAGTTGTAATACCGGTTAGGTCAATTCCTAAATGCACAACTGTTTGAGCAATTTCTGGACGAATACCGCTAATGATACATTCAGCTCCCATTAAACGGGTTGCGCTCACTGTTTTAATAAGGTGCTGTGCTACAAGAGAATCTACAGCTGGAACACCAGAAATATCCAAAATGGCAATAGAACTTCCAGTATCAACAATTTGCTGTAAAAGGCTTTCCATTACAGTTTGTGTTCTTGAACTGTCTAAAGTTCCAATAATTGGCAAAGCAACGATACCATCCCAAACGGTGATAACAGGTGTAGAGATTTCGCTAATTTCATCAACTTGTCTAGAGATTACGTCTTCTCTTCCTTTCATAAAGGCTTCAAAAGTCATAATCATCATATTGTCTAAAATAGCACTCAATTTTAGATTAGCGTCATAAAGTGCTTGAGGATCTGTTATTAATTCAGCAAGAATTCGAAATGCAGCTTCTTTAAACGAAATTAAATATTGTCCGTTTTCTCTTGGAGAAAATCCACGTTTTCCTCTAGAAGATGAGATTCCTACAATAAGGTCTTGAACTTTTTCAAACTCCTGTGAGTTCTCATATTTTTCATCAGATTTTGCTAATGCAGTTAAAAAGAATGAAGCAAATTCTTTTGACTCTTCTTCTTCAACCGCTCCATCATCTGCACCACTCTCTAAAAGAATTTGAGACCATATTGTAAGTAACTTGTTTTCGTGCTCTTTTAAGACACCTAGTACGTTGTTTTGCATTTGCTTTTTGCTTTAAATTTTGGAATTTTCTCTATCAAATATATAACATTAAATTGTATGCGAAAAGATTTATTAAATTTAAAAATGATGAAAAATTAATTTTTTGAAGCTAGAAGCATCATTTAAACTGTTATAATTAATCATTTATGTTAAAAGAGCAGAAAATATTAATTTGTGAATATTAAATGCAAAAAAGATAAAAGAGAGTTATTTCTGATGTTTTACACTAATTTAAATTTCCTCTTTCATTAATTTAAAAAACTGTTCTTTTTTTCCTCTAGAAATAGGAACAACCGATTTATCATTCATATGTACCATTCCTTCGCGAGAATAACTTACAATCGAATTGACATTGATTAAATGTGATTGATGAATTCTAAAAAACATTGGTGGTTCTAAAATATCTTCATAGTTTTTGAGCGGCTTGGAAACCATTATTTTTCGACCGTCTGTTAGAAAAAAAGTAGTGTAAGAACCTGAAGTTTCGCATCTTAGAATCTGTTCTAGTTTTACAACATACATTGCTTCTTGTGTTGGAAGAATAACTCGATCGGGTGTTTTAGAAAGATTGTTTTGTAATTCGCTCAATTGCTGTTTTTCTAAAACTCTTTCCTGCAAAAGTGCAATTCTTTCAATTGCCGTTTTCAATTCGTCGGGATCAATTGGTTTTAAAAGATAATCTATCGCACTGTATTTAAAAGCATTTACAGCATGTTGTTCGTAAGCAGTGGTAAAAATAAGATGAAAAGAATTAAACGAAATTTGCTGTAAAACATCAAAACCAGTTCCGTTTTGGAGCATAATATCCATAAAAACCAAATCGGGTTTTAAACGGTCAATCAACTTCACGGCTTCCTCTGTACTTTCCGCGTAAGCAACAATCTGAACCTGATCAGGAGCAACCATTTCAAGCATAATCGATAAAGCTTCTCGTATGCGCTGTTCGTCTTCAATAATTATAGTTTTATACATATTTATAAAATTGGAATGTTGATAATAACAATACAGCCTGTTTCTCCGTTTTCAGTTTCTCTTTCTAAAACTTTAAAACCGGCATTCGGATATTCTTTCTGCATTTTGGTCAATCTTTCATCTGTTATAGTGGTTGACAAAGACTGATGATTTTCGTTTATTTTCAGTTTACGCGAAGCAGCTAATCCGATGCCATTATCTTTTATAGTGCAGATTAGATTTTTCTGATCGTTCATTTGTGTGAAATTGATTTTCAATAAACCTTTTTCTTCTTTAGGTTTTGGTTTTAATCCATGTTCGACAGCATTTTCTATAAAAGGCTGAATTAATAATGGCGGAATAAGAATATCATTTTCAACAGATTCATCGCAGATAATTTCGTATTCAAAACTGTTATTAAGGCGCAATTGCTGCAACTCGATATAATTTTTTAAAGTGCCGATTTCTTCGTCCAACGAAATGGTTTCTTTGCGGGATTGTTCTAAAATCTGACGAGTCAGTTTGGCGAATTTATTTAAATAAGAAACTGCGGGAATGGTATCTTTCTGCAAAATCATACTTTGTATATTTCCTAAGGCATTAAAAATAAAATGCGGATCCATTTGCGAACGCAATAATCGTCTTTCCAGAGAAAGTCTTGCCGCAAGATTTTCGATAGTTTCTTTTTCCATTAACTGAACTTTTAGCTCACTATTTGCCTGTTCTTGTTTTAGAATTTCTTCGCGTTTTAAATAATAACGTTGTCTGTAATAATAAGAACGAAACATAAATATCAATCCAATTAATAAAACAGCTGCAATTCCGTAGCCTAAAAGTTTATTTTTTTGTACTAATTCATTTTCCAGTTCCAATTGTTTGATTCTTTCCATTTTTTTAGAAGATTCAAAACGAGCGTCTGCATTCTGTAAAAGCTTTTGAGTGCTTTCATCATATTTTAACTGGTTGTATTGAGTATATAAAGTATCATATCTATAATACGCCATGAAATCATTTCTCTTTACAGAAACCTCTTTTAAGCAATTGTAAAAAGTTGCCAGCAAATAATTGTCTGTATAAGGCAGACTAAGCTGATATTTGATTCCTTCAATAAATAACAGTTCGGCTTTTGTATAATCTCCTTTTTGAGTGTAATACATTCCTTGAAGACCGATTGCACTCCGATAAATGATTTTTACATTGTATTTTTTTGCAATTTCAGTCGCTTTCCTGAGATTATTCAGCATTGCTTTTTCGTCAATTGGTTTTGGTCCTTTCGAATAAAGATCTGCAAGATTGATATAAGCGATTCCGAGATTACTTTTGCTGATGATCTGGCTCGGATATCTTTCTGCGTAAGCAACAGTTTCCTGAAAGAAGTTGAGTGCTACGATCCATTCTTGTTTATATCCCGATTCTAATCTGTCAGTCAGATAACCGCCAAAAGCAAGTCTGGCGTACAATTGGCTTTCGGCATCACCTGCTTTCGCTGCGTGTTGTAACGCTTCTCTGGAATATTTTTTTACTTTTTCAGGAGAGGCGGGAGAGAATAAATACGAGATGTCTGAAGCAATTTTTGCACACTGATCATGAGCTTTGATCTTAGAAAATAGGTTATAAGCTTTTAAAAGATGATCCAATGCTTGTGGTTTATCATCAATATAAGATTTTAATGTTCCCTGTGCCATATAGGCAAAGGCTTTTACGCGTATTTTATTCGATTTTTCACTTAAATAAAAGGCAGTGTCAGCATAACGGGCAAAATTTTTTAAATGAAGTAAACGTCTCTGTGTAAGAGCCAGATAAGCATAACAAATGACTTCATCATCAATATTATTTTTCTTTTTGGCTAGTTCTAATGCCTGAAGCTGTATTTTTTTTGAGGAAGAAGAATCAGAAAAACGTTTAGAAAATCCATATGCTGCAATTTTTTCTATAGAAGAAATTTGCTGCGCATTTAAATTAGAAAAACATAAAATCAACAAACAGATAAACCATTTAGATGGTCTGTTTTTGATCTGAAAAAAAGTGTTTTTTGGACGCATGTATTGTGGTAATTACTGCCAAAGTACAAATTGAGTTGCGACTGACCAAAAAAAATAGACCGTAATTTTTACAAGAAAATCCTTTGTAAACTTTGCATCAAAGTATATTTTAAAAGTGCTGTTTCGGGATAATAGAAGGGGATGACCGAATAAAAATCAAAAACCTCCATTTGCCAATTTCGAATTGTCATAAGCTGATCTTAGTAGTAATCTTGTTCATTATTAATTTTTTTTAAAACTATAAATTATGAATAAGATTTTTTTTACAATAACATTTATTGCGACTCTTTTTTTCTCTGTTTTGACATACGGTCAGCAAGATGATAAACGTATCAGAGTTGAAATTTCTTTGAAAGATGGAAACAAAGTAGTCAAAGCTGCTGTAAGATCGGTAACCTTTTCTTTTACAAAATCGGTGGTTAATTCTGAAACCAATGAGGTAAAGAACAATTACTATTTTTCTCTTGATCTGGAAAAACAGGATATTCCGTTGTTAGCGGCTTTCATGAAAAATAAAGCAGGAATTGACGGTATGATTACAATGACCGATAGCTACGGAAAAATGCCGATGAGAAAATTTGATTTTACAAAAGGGAGAATTGATTCTATGAGTGACCAGATTAATGGAGATTATAGTAGTGCTTATATTTCTCTTATTTCGGATTCTTTGATCATTGACGGCGTTAAAATCGATTAAGGAAATGACTGAATTAACGAAATTCGAAAAAAGTGGCAACCAGTTTGTCATGAAAAGACAGTATGGTTTTGGCTTATTGGTGGTAATTGGAATGTTGGCGTTTATGATTGGTGGAATTTATTATAAAAATACTGCTGTAATCTGGATTTTCGGAATTTTGACCATTTTGTGTTTTATTTCAATCTGGGCGCAAAGTTTTATAATCGATTTGGATAAGAATGCTTTCATCATTAAAAACGGATTGATTAATAAACCAGTAGAGATTCCTATCTCTGATTTTGTAAACTTTGAATTGGTCAAAATCAAGCAGAATCTTATAACGACAAATGTTTCTTTGAATCTTTATTATATTAAAAATAACAAAGAAAAATGTACTGGAATTGCACAAGGTTTTACAACTAGATCAATGCAGAAACTCATGAATGAAATCAATGCAATTTTAAAAATAAATGAACATTCACGAAAGATATAACATTGAAGAAAGCTTAAATAGATTTACTTTGTATCCCAATAAGACTTCACTGAAATTGTCCAAATGGTTTTTGGGAGGGATCTTGGCTGGTTTGGCAGCTTTATTTTTTCTGGATCATTATATGGATGAAGCGATGCGATGGGGAATTTGTATTTTGTTGATATACTTTATTTTACATAGTTTGTATGATATAATGATTGGTTCAGAAATTCATTATATATTTGATGTTTCTACGAATGCAGTTTATAAAAATGATCCATTATTTTCGAAAAAGAAAATAATGAAACTGGATGAAGCAGTTGTTTTTGTTCATTCAGAAATGGGAAGCTGGTATTACGCTTTAGGTGCTGATAAAAGTCAGTTCGTTAAAAACTACAGAATCAGTGAAGGATTTAGTTCTGGACGTAAAAGTTTGGAAATTCAAAAAGCATACGAACATTCTATCTTACTGAAAATAGATAAAATGATAGAGGAAACACATCTCAGAAACAAAAATTAAACGATACTAAAAATACATTTTATGAAAGTTAGCAGTTCTTCATTTTTAATATTAATGATGTTTGTAACTTCCTGCAGTTTTATAAAAGATAGTCCGGATGATATTTTTAATACTGTTGGATTGAATACGAATAAAATTCCGTTTAGTTTTGAAAGAGTTTTTAGAGAAATTCGTCTGCATAAAGCAAACGGAACTTTACAACTACCAGCCGAAGACGGAAAAAGTATGAAAAAAGCAACCTGTATTGAAGTGGTTAAGTTTGCTTATGCCAACACTTTTAAAGAAGATATTAAAAGAATAAAAAATTTAAATCCGAATAAAGATGCAGAGCCGATCATAAAAGCAGGAATTGAATTGTTTGAATATGCAGACGAAATTCAAAACAAAGACTTTATGATGATTGCCAAAATGATTGACGAAGGAAAAAGCGATGAAGAAATTGATACTGCAGCAAAAGAGCTCGATGAAACCAAAGGAATAGAGCTCGATGTAAGATACACCAAAGTAATGGATTTGCTACTGCCTTATGCCGATGCAAACGGACTGGAATATAATAAGTTGTAAAATAGAAACCGAGTTGAAATCTGAGAGAATTTAACTCGGTTTTTTGTTTCAGAAAGAATCAATTAGAAATAATTCAAACCCTATTTTAATATTTCCAAATTGTTAAAAGATATATTCAAACTATTTTTAATGATGGAAAATTATATTATTTGGGTTAAATTTGCGCTGTGCGAAAACAAATTGTCTACATATTTATTTTTCTGATAGCTTCAAACAGCAGTTTTGTACAGCAGTTTTATAAACTGCCAGTATTGATACAGCATTTTGAAGAGCACAAACAATTAATGGATTTAAGTTTTATCGATTTCTTATCCATGCATTATTGGGGAGAAGATTTAAAAGATAATGATGGAGATCGCGACATGCAACTTCCTTTTAAAACAATTTCGAGCAGCTCATTTCATTTTGTCTTTCTTTTAGACGATAAAGATTTGCTTCCGGTCCCTTTTAATCCAGATTTACCACAATCTAAAATTCCAACTTACAGATCAGATCTTTTCTCAGATCCAAATCTGCTTTCCCTTTTTAGACCTCCTATAGCATAAATTAATTTTAAATTTTTTGTTGTGGCTGAGACATTTCGTTTTGGTCGCTCATGTATTATTTTTTAATTAATAAATTATGCTTAATAAAGTAATTCAGTTCTCAGTTAAGAACAAACTGGCGATTGGAATCTTTACATTGCTGTGGATTATCTACGGTGTGTATGAGGTTACACAATTGCCAATTGATGCCGTACCAGACATCACAAACAATCAGGTACAAATTATTACTACAGCACCTTCTCTTGGTGCCGAAGATGTAGAAAGATTAATCACTTTTCCGATTGAACAAGCCATTAGTAATATTCCGCATCTTAAAGAGAGCAGGAGTATTTCACGCTTCGGACTTTCGCTAGTCAGCGTGGTTTTTGAAGACGATGCCGATGTATATTGGGCAAGACAGCAGATTACAGAAAGGCTGCAACAAGTAGAAATTGACCGAAATGCCAATAAACCCGAAATGGCTCCAGTTACAACTGGTTTAGGAGAAATTTATCAATATGTTTTAAAACCAAAACCAGGTTACGAAGAGAAATATTCGTTAGAAGAGCTCAGAACAATTCAGGATTGGACTATTAGAAGACAGCTTTTAGGAACTGCAGGAATTGCAGATGTTTCGACCTTTGGAGGAAAACTAAAGCAATACGAAATTGCAGTAAATCCAGCCAGATTAAAAGCTCAAAATCTAACAATAAGTGAAGTTTTTACAGCCTTAAACAGCAGTAACGAAAACACCGGTGGAGCTTATATTGAGAAAGGTCCAACGGTATCTTATATTAGAAGTACTGGTTTAGCTAAAAGTATTAAAGATATTGAAAATATTGTAGTTAAAAGTACACAAGGTGGTCTTCCTATTTTGGTAAAAGATGTTGCCGATGTCAAAATTTCTTCGGCTATACGTTATGGTGCTTTAACAACAGATGAATACGGAGAATCTGTAGGTGGAATTGTAATGATGTTGAAGGGTGAAAATGCCAATAATGTTATTGTTAATGTAAAAGATAAAATAGCAGAAATTGAAAAAATTCTTCCTGAAGGTTTAAAAATTGAACCTTTTTTAGATAGAACCAAAATGGTAGACAACGCTATTGGTACTGTAGAAAAGAATTTAATTGAAGGCGCTTTAATCGTAGTGTTGATTTTAGTTTTATTTCTAGGAAATCTTAGAGCAGGTTTTATTGTAGCGTCTGTTATTCCGTTGGCGATGCTTTTTGCCATTATTATGATGAATACTTTTGGCGTAAGCGGTAATTTAATGAGTCTAGGAGCTTTAGATTTCGGATTAATTGTAGACGGAGCTGTTATTATCGTCGAAGCCATTTTGCATCATCTTCACAGTGCTAAAAAATATAAGGCCATAAACGCTATTTCTCAAGAGGAAATGGATAAAGAAGTTACAGGTTCTGCCGCTCGTATGATGAATGCCGCAGTATTTGGACAAATTATCATTCTGATCGTTTATCTTCCAATCCTTTCTTTACAAGGAATTGAAGGTAAAATGTTTAAACCAATGGCGCAAACAGTTGCTTTTGCAATTTTAGGAGCATTTATTTTGTCTCTTACGTATGTTCCAATGATTAGCGCTTTATTTCTAAGTAAAAAAATAAGCCATAAAAAGAATCTTTCAGACCGAGTAATGGCAAGATTAGAAAATGCTTATGAAGGCTGGCTTACAAAAGCACTAAGTATTAGAAAATCAATTGTAATTGCGGCATTTGTACTTTTCGGAATTGCTGTTGTTTTGTTTGGAAGAATGGGAGGAGAATTTATTCCGCAGTTAGAAGAAGGAGATTTTGCTGTTGAAACTCGATTATTATTGGGTACAAACCTTTCTACTACCACACAAACAATTGAGAAAATTTCTGCTGAATTAAAGAAAGAATATCCAGAAGTACAGCAAGTAGTTTCCAGAATCGGAAGTGCCGAAATTCCAACCGATCCAATGCCAATTGAAGGTGGAGATATGATTATTGTTTTAAAAGACAAATCAGAATGGACTAGCGCTTCTTCGTTTGCAGAACTTGCCGATAAAATGACCAAAACTGTTAAGAGAATTGCGCCTGGAGTTACAACAGGATTTCAGTTTCCGGTTCAAATGCGTTTTAATGAGTTAATGACAGGAGCAAAACAAGATTTGGTTTGTAAAATTTATGGAGAAGATCTTCAGAAACTTTCAGAATATGCCGAAAAACTTGGAAACATAAGCAAAACCGTTGAAGGTGCAGCCGATCTTTATGTTGAAAAAGTAACAGGAATGCCTCAAATCGTAATTGATTACAATTGGGCAGAAATGTCGAAATACGGTTTAAGAGTGGTTGATATTAATAGAACCATTAATGCTGCTTTTGCTGGAGCTGTTGCAGGAAGTATTTACGAAGGAGAAAAACGCTTTGATATGGTAGTGCGTGTGGAAGATAATGGTAGAAAAGGAATCGAAGATGTTCGAAATCTTTTGATTGCAACTCCTTCTGGAATGCAGATTCCGCTGTATCAAGTAGCAAGTGTAGAAGAAGTAGAAGGTCCAAATCAGATTCAGCGTGAAAATGCAAAAAGAAGAATCATCGTCGGATTTAATGTTCGTGGAAGAGACGTTCAGTCTATTGTTGAAGAATTACAGCAAAAAGTGAATCAGCAAATTAAGTTCGATCCGGGATATTACATTACTTACGGTGGTGCATTTGAAAATCTACAACAAGCCAAAGCAAGATTAGGAGTTGCAGTTCCAGCAGCTTTATTAATGATTTTTGCTTTATTGTATTTTGCTTTTAGATCGTTTAAAGAAGGAATTATCATTTTTACCGCAATTCCGTTATCTGCAATCGGAGGTGTTTTTGCACTGGTATTGCGTGACATGCCTTTTAGTATTTCGGCAGGAGTTGGTTTTATTGCACTTTTTGGTGTAGCGGTTCTAAACGGAATTGTTTTGATTTCAGAATTTAACCGAATACAAAAACAAGGTGAAATTACCGATCCTTTCCAAATCATTTTATTAGGAACTAAAAACAGATTACGTCCTGTTTTAATGACGGCTGCTGTAGCATCGTTAGGATTTCTTCCGATGGCTTTGAGTAACGGAGCAGGAGCGGAGGTACAACGTCCGCTGGCAACCGTTGTAATCGGCGGATTAGTTACGGCAACACTTCTGACTCTTTTTGTGCTTCCAGCCATTTATTTAATGACATACCACGCAAAAGGGTTTTCTAAAAAAAGAAAAAAACATATGAATAATCTAACCATTTTACTGAGTCTTCTTTTTATTGGTAATATGGCGCAAGCGCAGCAATTACCAATTTCACTCGATGAATCTATTTCGATTGCTATTGAAAATAACAGAACGATGAAATCGGCTAAGTTAAACGAGCAGTCTAAAAGTTATTTACAAAAAACAGCCTACAATTTGCCACAAACCCAGATTGATGCCGATTATGGCCAGTTTAACAGCGCGCAAAAAGACACAAGATTCGGAATCAGTCAGACATTTGCTTTTCCTACTGTTTACAGCAATCAGAAAAAAGCATTGAAAGCCGATTTTAATAAAGCTAAAGCCGAAGTTCAGCTGACTTCACAAGAAATAAAAACGAGAGTTCGTAACCTTTATTACGATTATTTGTGGTTGAACAGTAAGAAAGAATTACTGGTTTATGCAGATTCGATTTACCGAATTATGGAGAAAAAATCTGATTTAAGGTTTAAAGCCGGGGAAGCTAATGTTTTAGAAAAAAGTGCCTCGCAATCTGCCAGACAATTTTATAGCAATCAGCTTGTAATGGTGAATAAAGACATTGAAATTGCTTTGAATTCATTCAACGCTGTTTTACAAGACAAAGTTACTTATACTCCTAAAAAGGAGAAATTGAAAACAGTTTTAAGTTATTCAATAACAGAAAACCTTAAAACAGAAAATCTTCCTGCGGTTCAACGTTCGCAATATGAATCGGAATCGGCTAAATATAGATGGAAGACAGAAGGCGCAAAAATGCTTCCAGAAATCACTTTAGGCTACAATAATTTGAGCATTATAGGAAGCCAAACAAATGCTTTAGGTCAGGAAGTTTATTATGGTAGTGGACAAAGATTTAATTATGTCAATGCTGGTCTCTCAATTCCAATTTTCTTTACAAGTCAATCAGAGCGAAAAAAAGCTGCTAAAGCAGAATATGAAAGTTTTGTAGAACTTTCTGAAGCAGCTAAAATCGAAGTGAAAACAACGATTGAAAATGCCGATCGTGAAGTAAAAAAATATCAGGAAAGTCTGGAGTATTATGAAAAAGAAGGATTGAAAAACGCTCAAACTATTATTGAAGCTTCAAGCAGTCAATTACAAAATGGCGATATAGATTATCTGCAATGGGTTTTGGTAGTCAATCAGGCCATTACAATTAAAAGCGAGTATTTAGACGCATTGAACGCTTACAATAAAGCAGTAATAACACTGCAGAATCTTAATAATATTTAAAATGAAAAAATATATAGCTGCGTTTTTAGGCGCATTAGTACTATTCTCGTGCGGAAAAAAGAAGAACGAAGAAAATAAAGATACCGAAGTTAAAAGCATCAATATTATAAAATTAACCAGCGAGCAAATTAAAAATGCAGGTTTAGAGACCGGAAATCCAACGGTTCAAAATGTAAAAGAGATTTTACAACTTCAAGGAACCGTTACTGTTCCTCCAAAAAGTGTCGTAAGTATAAGTATTCCGTTAGGTGGTTACGTTAAAAGTACCAATTTGATTGCAGGGATGAATGTTCAGAAAGGTCAGATTCTGGCTGTTTTAGAAGATATGCAGTTTATCGAATTGCAACAGGATTATTTGATGGCGAAAGAAAAGTTTGAACTGGCTCAAAATGAACATAAAAGACAGAAAGAACTTAATTTGAACAAAGCAGCTAGTGATAAAGTTTTAGAACAAATTACAACCGAGATGAGAACTCAACGTATCACGATGTCTTCTTTAGAACAAAAATTAAATTTATTAGGAATTAATGCTAAAACACTGAATGTAGGTAATATTAGCAAAACGATAAAAGTGATTTCTCCTATTAATGGTTTGGTATCAAAGGTAAATGTGAATGTTGGAAAATATGTAAATTCGACAGATATGCTTTTTGAATTGATCGATAAAAGGGACATTGTTTTGACATTAAACGCTTTTGAAAAAGATGTCGCTTCTTTATCTGTAGGACAGTCTGTAATGGCATTTGCAAACAATTCAGATACAAAGAAATATCCAGCTAAAATTGCTTTTATCAATCAAAGTTTAAATGGAGATCGTGCGGCTGAAATTATCTGTAAAGTAAATGCATATAATCCGGCTCTATTACCAGGACTTTTTATAAATGCAGAAATTGAAGTTGAAAATCAAAAAGCATTAACAGTTCCCGAAGAGGCTGTTGTACGTTGGCAAGGTAAATTTTATGTATTTACAGATCTTGGAAATAATCAGTTTCAGATGAATGAAGTAAAATCTGGAGTGAAAAATGAAGGTTTTAGTCAAATTAATTCTGATGCAGTTTCAAGTTCTTCAAAAGTTGTTATTAAAAATGCCTATACTCTTTTAATGTCGGCAATGAATAATGACGAACAATAAAGCTTTTATTCTAAAATAAAAAGAAACCCAGTAAATTAAGTTTTACTGGGTTTTTAGTTTAACTATGATTTTAAAATTTGAATTGCCTCCAGCTTTAGTTGGAGGTTTGTAAAATGGGAGTCATTAGGGCTTTAGCCAAAATAGCGATTTCGGCTAAAGCCTTTTTACTACTTAAATTTTGATCCTCCAGCTAAAGCTGAAGGCAATTCAAAAGAAAACTAAATTATTAATGCTAAACCGGATAGGTTTTTAAAACCTGTCCGGTTTAATACGTGTTTTAATATTTATAATAATTACATCATTCCGTAGGAATGTTTCGTCGGTAGAACGAAATTAGTAAATCTAAAACCCGACAGGTTTTTAAAACCTGTCGGGTTTGATACGTATTTTAATATTTATAAAAATTGCATCATTCCGTAGGAGTGTTTCGTCGGTAGCTATTTAATTTTGATTACGGTTTTACGTTCCGTAGGAACGTTTGATTGTAATAATTAATGAATATTCATTCCTAAAATCAAGTGTCCCTACAGGACACAAACCCATAATAATTCAATTTTTCTACCGACCAGATATTCCTAACGGAATATATTTTAGAGAGCTAATTAATATTCTTTCAATCATTTTTATTTATCAAAATAACCTCATTTCCAGCTATAGCATAAACAAGATGATCTGATTCAGGTTTTAGAATAAATTTTCCTGTAAATTCTCCAAAAGCAGGTAAAATCATTTGATTTGGTTTATGAAAGAAACAACGAAGTTTTAAACTCTGCATTCCGAGTCCGCGCAAGGTTATTCCGGGATGAATGTGTCCTGAAAAGTTAAAAATATCTTCTTTTTCTGTGGGATGATGTGTGAAGAAAAATCCGTCGATTTCTAAAACGTCAACGACTAGAATTCCAATTTCGTAATAATGTTTCTGATCAATTATATCGTGATTTCCTGCAACTAAATAGGTTTCTTGATTATGATTTGAAATCCATTCTTCAAATAAATTCCATTCTGAATTTTTAGTGCTATGAAATAAATCTCCCAAAAAGATGATTTTTTCAGGTTGAAAATATTCCAAAACATCGGTAATCTTTTTAAAATTTTCTGGTATAGCACTTTGTGGAATAGCAATTCCATGTTTTCTAAAATGCGTGACTTTTCCTAAATGTACATCAGAAATGATTACAATTTTCTTGTCTTCCCAAAATAAAGCGCCGCTAGGATGAAGTATAAAGTTTTCGTTTTGTATTTGAATTTTCATAAAGTATTATTTCATATAAGAGGCTGTCATTTTCTGAATTCTTTCTGCCAAAGTTTCGCTTGAAAGTTTCTCTCTTAATCGATCTGTAATGATTGGAAAACTAAATGGTGTTGGTTTTAAACATTGTTTCCATACAATCTTTTGGCTGGCAATTCGTTCCAAAGCCATAATTAAACGACCTTCTTCCAATTGATGCTCAAAAGTTTCGCGATATGCCTGATGCAATAATAAGTTATCAGGTTCAAAATCCCTAAAAACTTCAAATAACAATTGTGAACCACTTTGTAAATGTTTTGTTTTGACCATTTTTCCTGGAAAACCAGTAAAAACCAATCCTGAGATTACAGCAATATCTCTGAATTTTCTTCGTGCCATTTCGGTTGAATTCAGACTTTTTTGCAAATCGTGATGAACATATTCAGTAGAAAACAAATTGTTGTCCAGCATGCTTTCAATATCAATTTCCTGATCAGATAGTAATTCAAATCCATAATCATTGTAAGCCAAAGAAAAAGTTATGGATTGCAATAAACTAATTCTAAAGGCCAATAAACTTGCTAAAGCTTCATGTACAAAACGCCCTTCAAAAGGATAAAAAATAGCATGAAAACCTTCTCTAGTTTTGAAAGTTTCAATTAGAAATTCATCAGAACTTGGTACAATCGATTCTTTTCGCTGTCTTTGGAATAAAGGTTTTAAAGCTTTTAATTCTGGTGAAAGATTATCGGTATTGGCACGATATAATTCCTGCCGAAGCAATTCACTCATTTGAGAAGAAAGAGCCAATCGTCCGCCCATCCAGCTTGCAATTTTGGATTCTTTCTTCAGACTCGCTTTTTTAACCAAAACCTGCATGTTTCTGATTTTGAACAATTCCAGTTTTTTTCCTGCGAAAATAAAAGTATCGCCAGGTTTTAATTTCGAAATAAACCATTCTTCTATTGTGCCTATATAACCGCCGCTCAAATATTTAACATTCATAACAGCATCGCCAACAATAGTTCCGATTTGCATTCTGTGGTGCATGGCAATCATTCGGCTATTGATTTTATAGCAACCGTTTTCGTCAATTTCTACCTTTTTGAATTCGTCGTAAGCATTTAAACTCTGGCTTCCATTGGTAATAAAATTCAAAATCCAATTCCAATTTTCGGCTGTTATGGTTTGATAGCTAAATGTTCCCTGAATTTCTTTGAAAATTTCGTTAGGATAAAAACCATCAGAAACAGCTAAAGTATTGAGATATTGTACCAAAACATCCCAGCTATTTAAATACGGAACACGATCTTCGATTACACTGTTTTCAACTGCTTTTTTTAAGGCAGAAGCTTCTATAAGTTCAATCGCATGTGTGGCTAGAAAATAAATGACACTTTCTTTTCCTGGCTGGTGACCGCTTCGACCCGCGCGCTGCATAAAACGCGCAACACCTTTAGGACCTCCAACCTGTATAATTGATTCGACAGGAGCAAAATCAACTCCCAGATCCAAACTTGACGTACAAACCACAACTTTTAATTCTTCATTTCGAATAGCATTTTCAACCCAAAGTCTCGTTTCTCGATCAATACTTCCGTGATGCATCGCCATTTCTCCAGCAAATTCAGGATATTTTTCTAACAATCTTTGATACCAAATTTCGCAAGCCGAACGAACATTAGTAAAGATTAAAGTCGTTTTACTCGCTTTTACAATTTTTGCAGCTTCATCAATCAAATGTAATCCCATATGTCCGCGCCACGGATAAGTATCCATTTTTTCAGGAATAATTGAAACTACTTTTATCTTTTTATGAATTACGGCTTTAATTAAAACAGAGTTTTTGTAAGCTTCAGAAGCAACACCCAATAAAACTTCTTGTGCTTGCTGAAGATTTCCAATTGTTGCTGAAATTCCCCAAATACGTATATTTTTAGCAATTGTTTTTAACCTTGATAATGCTAATTCTACTTGAACGCCACGTTTGGTTCCCAATAATTCGTGCCATTCATCAATAACAATTGAGCTGCAGTTTTTAAAGGTGTTCGAATAGCCTTTTGAAGCCAAAAGCAATTGCAGACTTTCTGGAGTTGTGATTAATAAATCGGGCATTTTGCCATTTTGTTTTGCTCTTTCTGCTGAAGAAGTATCGCCAGTACGAATTCCAACAGTCATTGGAATTTCTAAATCATTTAAAACTCGTTCTGCTGCTTGTTTTATTTCTACTGACAAAGAACGTAACGGCGTAATCCAAATGGCTTTCAGGCCTGGATTGTGCTTGGTTTTATAGTTTGGATTTTCTTTAATGTAATTTAAAATAATCGGAAGCCAGAGTGCATAAGTTTTCCCGCTTCCAGTTGGCGCATTTAATAGGCCATTTTTCCCTTGCAGAAAAGCAGTCCAAGTCTGTGTCTGAAACGGAAAAGGTTTCCATCCCTGACTTTCAAACCAATTGCTGGCGATTGTAAATAACTGCTCTCTGTTCATTTATTGAATCATATTTTTTAAATCTTCTATCGAATTCGCGTCTTCAATTTTCTTATCATGGCGCCATCTTAAAATTCTTGGAAAACGAGTTGCAACGCCACTTTTATGTCTTTTGGAAAGTGCAATTCCTTCAAAACCAATTTCAAAAACCAATTTTGGCGTTACACTTCTGACAGGGCCAAATCTTTCTAAAGTATTCTTTTTAATAAAATCATCCACCATTCTAAATTCGGCATCGGTTAAGCCCGAATATGCTTTTGCGAAAGTGACAAGTTCGCGCTCGTTATTTTCATTTTCCTGCCAAAGGGCAAAAGTATAATCGGTAAATAAATTAGATCTTCGTCCGTGACCGCGCATGGCGTAGGTGAGAACTGCATCTATGGTTAAAGGTTCAATTTTCCATTTCCACCAATCGCCTTTTTTTCTTCCAACGAGATAAGGAGAATCTTTTCGTTTTAACATTAAGCCTTCGCTTTTCATTTCGCGAGATTTCAATCGTTCGTTTATAATATCTTCCCAACTCGAAAAATTTAGCCTTTCTGAAAGCTGTAACGGAATATCTTTTCCAATTAAAGTAGTAAACAACTCTTCTAATAAACTACGACGTTTTTCGTAAGGCAGATTTCGGATATCATTTCCTTGCCATTCCAGTAAATCATAAGCTTTTATAATAACAGGGGTATTTTTTAAGACAGAATTCGATACATTTTTACGGCCAATTCTAGTTTGCAAATCATTAAAAGTTCCGATTTGATTGTCTATGAAAGGAAGAATTTCGCCATCAATAACAGTTCCGTCCGGAATATTTCCGATGAAAGATTGAAATTCAGGATATTTATCGGTTACCAATTCTTCGCCACGGCTCCAAACGTAAATTTCATTGTCTCGAATAATAGTTTGAGAACGTATTCCGTCCCATTTATGTTCGGCGCTCCAGTCTTCGGGATTTCCTAAACTTTCAATTTCTCCTTCAATTGGATAAGCCAAATAAAATGGATAAGGTTTTGATAAATAATCGCTGCTTCTTTCATCCAAAATCAATTCTTGAAAAGTAATGGTATTCGGATTCCAATCGCCCATTAATTTATATGCCAATGTATCTTCCTCAATATTCTCCGCTTTAGAAAGCGCTCTCGTCATCAACTTCTGACTTAAACCAATTCTAAAACTTCCTGTAATTAACTTGGTAAAAACAAATCGTTCATAATAATTCAAATTCAGCCAATTGGTTTGCAGGTATTCTTTTTTTTCGAAATCATCTTTCTTTTTTAAAGCTATGATTTCCTGAAGAAATTCGGTTAAACTCTTATCTGAATGTTCTTTTGTCGTCGGAATAACAAGAGCAATTGTTTCAGCCAAATCTCCCACAATATGATAACTTTCTTCAAACAACCATAGCGGAATATTAGCCAGTTCATTTGCCCATAAACGTAGCAAAGTCGTATTAACAGGTCGAGGAGGACGACGGTGCGATAGAATAGCAATTGTCCAAACTTTATCTTCATCACTTGCTTTTAGAAAATAATTAGTCAACGCATCAACTTTTACCGATGTTTTATTAGAACTATCTAAGGTTTTTATAAGCTCGGCAAAGTTTTTCATCTTTTTAGTATTGGTTGATCATTTTTGGAATTTGGAATTTGTTTTTTTGAATTTAACTTTCGTCTGATTCATTTGTTTCTCCTTCATATTGCGTGTGTGCTGTTCTAGCATCGTAACCTAATTCTCTTAGATATCTGGAAAAAATATCAGAATATCCGTGAGTGCAGATTATTTTTTCGGCTCCAGTTGCTTTTATACTTTCTAGTAATCCATTCCAGTCGCAGTGATCGCTGATAACAAAGCCACGGTCAACAGCACGTCTGCGTCTTGCACCTCTAAAAGCCATCCAGCCACTTGCTGTTCCCGTCACAAAAGGAGTCATTTTTCTAATCCATGTACTTCCGTGTGCGCTTGGTGGTGCGAGCACGATATTTCCTAGTAAATCTTCTTTTTTGGTTTCTTGAGTTACTCTAATCGTTGCTGGCAAATCAATAAACGGACGAACAACATTCGTCATATTTTCGATTGCGCCATGCGTATAAATCGTTCCAATATTTGGATCGAGATATTTTAATAATCGTTGTGCTTTTCCTAAAGAATATCCAAAAAGGATTGATGTTTTACCTTCAGCTCGATTTTCTACCCACCAATTATTAATTTCGGTCATTACATCTTTTTGTGATTCCCAATTAAAAGCGGGAAGTCCAAAAGTACATTCTGTTATGAAAGAATGGCATTTTACCACTTCATAAGGAACTGAAATTCCATCGTCTTCTGTTTTATAATCGCCTGTAAAAACCCAGATTTCACCTTTATATTCAACCCGAATTTGTGAAGAACCAATAATATGCCCAGCAGGATGAAGAGAAAATTTTACTCCATTTACCGTAAAAGTTTCGTTCCAATCTTTTCCTGTAACATTAATTTCGCCCAATCGATGTTTAATAATAGGGACATTAGTATGATGCGTAATATAATTTTGATGTCCCCATCTCGAGTGATCAGAATGTCCATGCGTGATAATGGCGTTTTTTACAGGACGCCACGGATCAAGGTAAACGTCTGCTTGCTGGCAATAAATGCCTTTGTCATTAAATTGCAATAAGGGTACATTCATTTTTTATAATTAGGGAATTAGAAAATTATTTGTTTGCCGCAATTATTAAATAAGCAATTAATGAAATACTTAATACAAAAAGCAACATTGTTATAAAAGTTAATGTTGCTGTTGAGTACTGATATTTTCCATCTTTTAGCAATTTAATAGTATGCTTATATCTCAAATAGGAGAGAAGAATCGTCAACGCGCCCGTAATTAGTAATCCAATTCCAAGATAAATAGTGTAATTAGATTGAGGAGCAACGGTTTCAGCTAAGTATTCAACAGGAAGTTGTTGTAGGAACAGTGAAAATTTTACTGCAACAAATCCAAAAACCATTATTCCAATTCCAGTACGAAGCCATGCTAATAAAGTTCTTTCATTAGACAAGTATTCGTTCATTATTTCCTGATCATTTTTAGGCGACATAAATATGCTAAAGTTTTTTAATGTTCAAAATTTCTATAAGGAGGGCAATCATATTTGTGGTCTTCATGATCTAAATTATAACTGTCATAGGGATTTGACTCGTCATAAGTTGAAAAAGGAGTATTATCTTCAGCAAGGTTTAAACCACTTTCTATTATTTCGTAACAATCATCAGAATCTTGATTGCAATGATTTTTGTAATTCTGATCTTCATTTTGACCAGAAGTAAATTCTTCATCCATTGCTTCATTTTCATGTGCTGTATCAATATGATCTGGTCTTCTGCATTTAAAATCATTTAATTCTGCAGTGTATCGATTTTCGGCGTTCGTTTTCATAGCTGCTGTTTTAGATTAATAATTTTTCAACTTTTAGATATACAAATTTGGAAATTATACACTTAGAAAGATTATAGGATTTGATTTTAATCTTACAGGATTTGTTTATCGATTTATTTTTATTGTGTAAAAATCAAGTTTAATTCTGTAAATGAATGTAATTGATATTTAACAACTTTGTATATCAATAATTTAAAAAATTATATATTATGGAAACTTCAAGAAAAGATTCGAAATCTGGAATGAAAGATTCTGGAAAAACTCAAAAATCAACTTCTGGTTCTAGAGGAAAAAGCACTACAACAAAATCAACAGATTCTAAAGGTAGAGCTGGACATTAAATTTTTAGTTGATAATAAAAACTAAATAATAAAAACGTGCTGTTTACTTGTAGACAGCACGCTTTTAGGTTTTAAGAATATGTTTTTAAAATTATTTCAATACTTCCTGAATTGTTTTTACAAAAGCTTCAACAGGTTGTGCACCTGAAACAGCATATTTACGATCAAATACAAAGAAGGGAACACCTTGAACGCCAATTTCGGCTGCTTCTTTAATATCAGACTCAACTTCTTTTATAAATAAGTTATCACTTTCTAGAACAGCTCTTATTTCACTTTCTTCAAGTCCAGCTGTAATTCCTAGTTTAATTAGAGTAAGACCGTTATTTAAATCTTCTCCGTCTGTAAAATAGGCTTTAAAGAAAATTTCTTCCATTCGATCGCCCATATTTTTAGTTTTAGCCAACTGAATGATTCGATGCGCGTTTAAAGAATTGGAGATAACAGCTTTATCAAAATTATAATCTAAGCCGACACTTTTAGCGCGTTCTGCAACGCCTTTATGCATTTCTTTAGATTGTTCAATCGACATGCCTTTTCTTTCTGCTAAGAACGTATAAACGTCCATATCAGGTTGAGAAGTAATGCTTGGATCCAGCTGAAAGCTTTTCCATTCAATTTCAAATTCATCATTAGGAAATACTGCAAGAGCAGTTTCCAATTGTCTTTTTCCGATATAACAAAACGGACACATGATGTCCGACCAAATTTCTATTTTCATATCGTAAAGATAAGGAAATTTGTTTGTTTTTGTTTCAGGTTTCAAGTTGATATGCTTTGTGTTTATTTAACCGCAAAGCACGCAAGGTTTTTTATTTTTGATTACTTAGTAAAAACGCAAAGTTCGCAAAGCTTTGAGAAAAAAAATTTGCGAACTTTGCGTATACTTTGAGCCTTTGCGGTTAAAATAAAACCAAAATAAAAAACCGCAACTCTTTATAGGAATTGCGGTTTCTAGGTATAAAAAATGGTTGGTTAATAGCGATATCTTTTTTTTTACAATGATATATCTTTTATTTAAAACTAAAAAATATCCCTGTAACAGAAAGAAACTTTAATGTTAACTATTTAACATTACCGGCATTACAAGCATTGTAACTGTTTCTCCTTCTTCTAAACCATCAACTGGTGTTAAGATACCAGCTCTATTAGGCAATGACATTTCAAGCATAATCATGTCAGATTGTAAATTAGTCAGCATCTCAGTTAAGAAACGAGAGTTGAAACCAATTTGAAGATCATCTCCTTGATAGTCACAAGTCAATCTTTCTTCTGCTTTGTTTGAGTAATCGATGTCTTCTGCAGAAACATTTAATTCAGCTCCAGCAATTTTCAAACGAATTTGGTGTGTAGTTTTGTTAGAGAAAATCGCAACACGTTTAACTGAACTTAAAAACAAAGAACGGTCAATCATTAATTTGTTTGGATTTTCTTTTGGAATTACCGCTTCATAGTTAGGGTATTTTCCATCAATTAAACGACACATTAAGATATAATTGTCAAATGAGAAAGTTGCATTTGAATCGTTGTACTCGATTTTTACTTCAGCATCTGAACTTCCTAAAATACTTTTTAAAATGTTTAAAGGTTTTTTAGGCATAATAAAATCTGCTACTTGAGAAGCTTTTACATCTGTACGAGCATATTTTACTAATTTATGAGCATCTGTTGCAACGAAAATCAATCCTTCTGGTGAAAACTGGAAGAAAACTCCAGACATTACCGGACGCAAATCATCGTTTCCAGCAGCAAAAATAGTTTTACTTACCGCAGTTGCTAAAACTTCTGCAGGAACAAGTGTTACAGATGGATCTTCAAGACTTACAGCTTTCGGAAATTCTTCTCCTGCAGCGTAAGCTAAAGCATATTTACCAGAATTAGAGCTAATTTCTACTGTATTGTTATCTTCAACAGTAAAAGTTAATGGTTGTTCTGGGAAAGTTTTTAAAATTTCAAGTAAAAGTTTTGCTGGTACAGCAACGCTTCCTTTACTTGTAGAATCGATCGATAATGTAGCCGACATAGTTGTTTCAAGATCTGATGCTGAAACTGTTAACTCATTATTGTTTAGTTCAAATAAGAAGTTGTCTAAAATAGGCAACGTATTATTACTATTGATTACACTACCTAAAACTTGTAATTGTTTTAATAAGTACGAACTCGATACTATAAATTTCATCTGTTTTATTTTCTAAATATAAGGTTTACAAATATATCTTAAACTATCCAAAGTATTACATTTTTTTATTAACATCTACTTGCTGTAGGTTCTTTTTCTTAAAAATGTAAAAGCAAGTCCAAAAACCAATAAAATTAGAATTGGAACTCCGATAGTTATGAATTGGGTCATGCTGTAGCTTTGGTAAACTTTTTCTTTGTCTAATAAAGGCAGCTCTACATCTTTACTTCTAATGTTAATAAGTCCGGTATCATCTAAAAGATAATTGATGCAATTCATGATGAAGTCTTTATTATCGTAAAGATTTCCGGTTCTTTGATCGTAGCCTAACTCAACAGGCATTCTGTTTTTGTCTAATTGATTTCTAGCTAAATCTCCATCGGCAACAACAATCATCTTGTTTGGTTTTCCTTTTGCTGTAAAAGAGTTGTCTTTGAATGGTAAAACTCTATTTTCGAAAGCAGAATGAAAAGAACCTTCTAATAAAACAGCAAGCGGTAAGTTTCCTTTGTTTAGATAATCTTCTGGTGTTGTTTTTTCTGTTACCATATTCAAATTGATTTCTACAGGAGAACCAATAGTTTTTGAATATTGAGAAGATTGTAATAAAACGGTTTTCTTAATTCCGCTTTTCAATGTATCAATTGGACTAGCGAAATCAAATTTGATTCCGCCCAGATTTTTTACAATCGGATGCTGACTTGTTGGAAAAACCTGTGGTGCAAATTTCCAAACAAAATCCTGGTATTGTGTTGCGCTTCCTTGTTCGCCAGTTGCTAGTTTTATTGGAGTTCCTTGTTCATCTTTTACTAAATCAGGGTTAATTCTGAATCCGTATTTGAAGAACATATCATTCAAATTTAAATCTCTAGGATAGGCTAAAGTTGCTCCTGCATCATTATATAAACTGTCCATATCGGCAGCCACTTGATCAATCAACCAAAGTGTTTTGCCGCCATTCATAATATACTGATCTAGAACTTCTTTTTCCTCATCAGAGAACTTTTCTGTAGGTTTTGAAATGATAGCTAAATCATATTTCTTAAGCTCATTCAAAGTTCCATTCGGATTTTTAGCAACTGAATCCAATGTAAAAGGTCCTATAAGGTAACTTTCATGAATCTGCATCAACATTTTTGCGATATGGCTTTCCTTTAATTCTCCATTTCCTTTGATGATTGCGACTTTTTTCTGCTTGCTTTTGGTTACTTTGTTAATAGCATCTGCAATAGAATATTCTAAATGCTGAATAGATCCGATTACTTTTTGTGTTGTCGAAGCTCCCATTATGTTTTTTAATAATGGAATATTGACTTCTTTGTTGTTGTAAACAGCAATTGCCCACGGAAAAACCATTGCTTGAGATTGTTTTCCTTTATCGTCGACTGTAATATTTATTGGTGTTAAACCTTTCTGGAAAAGTGATTTTGTAAGTTCTTCGCTTTCTTCTTCATTTTCTAACGGATCAACAAATTCGAAAACAATATTTTTATTATATGCCTGAAATTCTTCCAGTAATTGTTTGGTTTCTTGCTGCAAACGTCTAAAATCGGCAGGAAGTTCTCCAGCCATATAAATTTTTATAGACAACGGATTTGTAACTTGTTTTACAATTCCTAAAGAAGTAGGCGAAAGGGTATAACGTTTGTCTTTTGTTAAGTCAAAACGCTGAAAAAATAGAGTTCCAAGTACATTTAAAACAACTAAAATAAATATCGTAATGCCTAGTGTTTTTAAATTTTGCTTTGTAGATGCTTTCATTACGCTTTAAAAGATTTTAATTGATAAACTGTAAATGATAAAAAAGCGATGGTAATGCTTAAGAAATAAATAACATCTCGCGTGTCAATTACGCCGCGGCTCATACTTTTAAAGTGGTTCTGCATTCCTAAAACTGAAATAAAACTATTTGAATCAGAAGAAAGCAAAGAGCTTAAACCTTCAAAACCAAAATAGAAGAAAAAGCATAAAAAAACAGCAATTATAAAAGCCACAATCTGATTTTCAGAAAGGGTAGAAGTAAAGATTCCGATTGCTGAATAAGAAGCAATCAAGAACAGTAATCCGAAGTAAGAACCAATAGTGCTTCCCATATCGATATTGCCTTCCGGTGAACCTAAATCTGAAATTACTTTTACGTAAATTATAGTTGGAATAATGGCTAGAATAATCAGTAAAAATGAACCAAAAAATTTACCATTTACGATTTCCCAAATTGATAAAGGTTTTGTCAATAATAATTCTAAAGTACCTTGTTTTTTTTCGTCAGAGAAACTTCTCATCGTAACGGCTGGAATTAAGAAAATTAAAATCCATGGAGCCAATGTGAAAAACGGAGTTAAATCGGCATAGCCTGAGTTTAGGATGTTATAATCTCCCTCAAATACCCATAAAAATAGCCCATTGCTGATTAAGAAAATCGCAATGACCAAATAGCCAATTGGAGAGCCAAAAAAGGATTTTATTTCTCTTAAAATGATTGATTTCATTTAGTTTTTTTGTTTAATCGTTTTTTATTTTACTGTATCTTTTAACCACAAAGACACAAAGTTTTTCGCAAAGTTCGCAAAGTTTTTACGTAAAGCTTCGCGAACTTTGCGTTTTTTAGAAAATATCATAAGATAAAATCCTTGCGTTCTTTGCGGTTAAATCGTTCCAGCTAAGCCTTACAGGTGCGCAAAAGTACCAAATTTGATTGTTGTTTTTCCTTTAAAGAATCATTTATTGTAAAAAATCTTTTGAGCGACTAAGTTGCCTTAATTATGGCATTTAAACTGAAAAGCTTTTGTCCTCTTTCATCAATAAATTGCTGCAGTTTTTCACCATGAAAACTTTCTAGAAAATCCCAACCGCTTGCATTTATACCACAATTTCCATTTTTATTAATACTAGGAAGAATTTTCAAATTACCAATAAATTCTAAATTATCACGAAATGTCATAAAATCTTTTCGCCAGATTACCAATGAGCAAGAACCTAAAAGACATGGTTTTATTTCGGGATGTAAAAACCACATTTTTTCCAATTCCTGTTCAGAATAATTGTATGAGTTTTTTTTAGTCATATTACCAACACCAAAAAAACTCAAATCTTTGATATCATCTAGTGTTGGTTTTTCTGTTTTATTATAATCTAAGAGACAAAAAGTAAAATTTTGTGGATTTCGATCCTTATATACATCAGTACAAAGAAGAATTTTATATTTGTTTTCTCCGTTAATGAATGTTAAAAGATCACCTTGATTTACATCTTTGATTTTCGTCATTAGATTTCTTATTGAAGTGAAATGATCTATTTTAAAAACTAAGAAAACTTAATTGTAATTACATCACGGTAATTTAAACCAAGCAAACTATTTGCAGAACCAACTTTAGAAGGATTACTTCTAAAAATAGCGATTTCTAAAAAACCAGCTTCATTAAAAATAGCCAGTTTTTCACCTTCATAGGTTTTAATCGGATATTTATCTGAAGTTGCAATTGCAGAATAATTTGGCAGAATCGTTTTGATGTTTTTAGGTTTCATTACGATTTCATAAGGACGTCCGCGTGAAATTTCCAAAAATTGCTTTTTAGAAATATTAGTAACGACGTTTCCGAAATGATCAATATAAATAATGTAACCTTTTATTGAATTGCCATCATCTGCCACAATAGGCTGTAATTCTGTAGCTTCTTTTATAGAAGTGATTTCTTTTCCAATTACATTCAGCAAACCACCTTTTGATAAGTGAGAAGCAACCTGAATGAATATATCCAAATCTGTAGCTTCTATCGGAAAACGATCATGAATATTAATAGCGACAATTTTCTGCGGAACAATTTTCTGTGTAAGCATACTAAGGATTCCGTTATCGGCACAAATAAAGTAGTGATCGTTCCATTGCATCGCAATATGCTGGTTCTCTTTATTGCGTTCGATATCGACACCAATAAGGTGTACAGTCCCTTTTGGGAAGCTTAAATAAGAGGCTCCAATGATGTAACTCGCTTCGGCAGTATTAAAGGGATCAATATCATGAGATATGTCAATGATTTGAACCTCTGGGTTTTCAGAAAGTATTTTACCCTTCAGCGACCCCACAAAGTGATCTTTCAAGCCGTAGTCTGTAGTAAGGGTAATTATTGACATCATTTTGTTTATAACTATTGATAGTATTTAAATCTAATTTTCATTAAATTTGAGAAATGCAAAGCTAGTAATAGTAAACACAAATTGAAAGAAAGAAAAGACAAAAAGTGTTTTTAAAAGCATTTGCAAGTTATAATATTCAGAAACACGGATTTAGGTTTGAAAAACAAAAACTGAAAACTGCAACTGAATACTGTGACCCAAAAAAGACCCGACAACCCCTAAATAATAAAAGGAATTATTTAATTTAAAACTACTTCATTTGAACGAAAGAATAATCGAGCTAGTAGATATTGCACCAAAAGAATTTTGGGGCGCGCAGGACAGCCATTTAGAAATTATTAAAAAGTATTACCCGAAGCTTAAAATCGTAGCGCGAGGGACAACTTTAAAAGCATTTGGCGAAAAAGAAGTTTTAGACGAATTCGAAAAAAGATTTCAACGATTAATGCTTCATTTTACACGTTACAATAATATTGATGATAATGTAATTGAACGTGTAATTATGAGTGATGGCCAAGAAGAAAAAAGAGGCTATGATCACGATAAAATCTTAGTTCATGGTGTTGGCGGAAAGATTATCAAGGCAATGACACCAAACCAACAATTGCTGGTTGACACTATCAAGAAAAACGATATGGTCTTTGCTATTGGTCCTGCTGGAACCGGAAAAACCTATACCGGTGTCGCTATGGCGGTTAAAATGCTAAAAGATAAAGAAGTAAAAAGGATCATTCTGACACGTCCTGCAGTAGAAGCCGGTGAAAATCTTGGTTTTCTTCCTGGAGATATGAAAGAAAAACTGGATCCTTACATGCAGCCACTTTATGATGCGTTGCGTGATATGCTTCCGAATGAAAAACTCGAAGATTACATTTTAAAAGGAATTATTCAGATTGCGCCGCTTGCTTTTATGCGTGGACGTACATTGGACAATGCTTTTGTAATCCTTGATGAAGCACAGAACACCACACACTCACAAATGAAAATGTTTTTGACCCGTATGGGAAAAAACGCCAAATTTATGATTACAGGTGATCCTGGACAGGTCGATTTACCAAGAAGAACAATTTCTGGTCTAAAAGAAGCTATTTTGGTTTTAAAAGACATTGAAGGTATCGGAATTATTTATCTAGATGATAAAGATATCGTTCGCCACAGATTGGTTAAAAAGGTAATCGATGCTTATAAACAAATTGAGAATCACGATTAATTTTGATTTTTAATGAAATGTTAGATGTAAATCGTGAAATGAATTTGCCACAGATTAAAGGATTTTTCACAGATTTAGAAAAAATCATTTTAATCATTTAATCCGTGACTAATAACTTGAAAGATATTCGTTTTGTGCGTTTTTTGGGAAAAGTACAAAACGAATATTTTTTTACTTTAGTTTGAGATGAAAGAAGTAGATGATTTTTATGAAAATTCAAAACTGCCCTTTAAAGAAACTTTGTTTGCTTTAAGCGAAATTATTCTGCGTCAAGACAAAGAAATTACAAATGTTTTAAAATACGGAATGCCTTTCTTCTGTTATAAAAAGAAAATGTTTTGCTATTTATGGATTCATAAAAAACTTAATCAGCCCTACATGGGAATTGTAGAAGGAAAATATTTTGACGAATCTTTTCTAATTCAAGAGAATCGATCGAGAATGAAAATCTTTCTGTTTGATCCACAAAAAGATTTGCCTTTACAAGAAATAGAATTAATTATTCAAAAGGCAATAAATTTATACAAAACAGGAATTGTGAAGGTTTGATCTTCAAAAAAAGAATTTAAGGAAATAGTTAAATAAATAATAAACTTGCCTTATTTTAAGCGTTCAAATAGGCTAAACTTTGTTCTTTCGAGCTCAAAACAGTAAATTTGCAATCATACCTATTGAACATTAATATGACAAAACTTAAAAATATAAAAGTTGTAATAAGTGACCTTGACGGAACTTTACTTAACCCACAACACAGAATTTCAGATTATACTAAATCAATCTTTCAAGAACTTCACAATCAAGGTTATCTTATTGTTGTAGCTACAGGTCGTCATCATTTGGATGCTATGGCTATAATTGATAAAATGGAAATTCCTGTTTATTTAGTAAGTTCAAACGGAGCTAGAATTCATTCACCAAATAAAGAAGAACTTTTCTCATTCAATTTAGACAGCGATGTAGTTAAAGCAGCTTTAAACGTAGAAATCGATCCAGAAATTACGGTTGTTTTATTTAAGGAAAATATTTGGCAGACTAATAAATGGAATGAAAAACTAAACTCTTTTCAGGAAGAATTGAAATATCATCCAGAATTAGTGGATTATAAAACGCTTGAAGATTTTTCATCAATTAAAATTTTCTTCTCTTGCCCAGATCATGAGAAATTAGTAAAACTAAAAGATGCCATTTTAGCCAATTCTTCAGAACATTTGCATCATGCTTTCAGTTTGCCAACTTGTTTAGAATTCATGGATAAATCTATTGATAAAGCAGTTTCTATTGAAAAAGTTTTAGAAAAAGAAGGTTTTACGTTGCAAGAAGCAGTTTCTTTTGGAGATGGTTATAACGATGTTCAAATGCTTTCTGCTTCTGGAAAAGGTTTAATTATGGGAAATGCGCCAGCTTCTCTAAAAGAAGAACTTTCAGATTTGGAAGTAATTGAAACAAACGCAGAAGACGGAGTAGCAAAGTATATTGCGACTAGAATTTTAGATAAAGAATTAGCAACCAGTTAATTTGGAAACATATTTAAACTAGAATCCCTGAATAAATTGTTCAGGGATTTTTTTATTTCTGAATCTTAAAATTTCATTGTGTAACTCTGTGAAATAATTTTAAATTTGCATTCATAAAAAACAACACAACAAAATGAGCAATACAATCACAACTACAAATTTTAATTTCCCGAATCAGAAATCAGTTTACCGTGGAAAAGTTAGAGAAGTTTATAATATCAACGACGAACTTTTGGTAATGGTAGCAACCGACAGACTTTCGGCGTTTGATGTGGTTTTGCCAAAAGGAATTCCATACAAAGGACAAATCCTAAATCAGATTGCAACTAAATTTATGGAATTGACACAAGATATCGTTCCAAACTGGTTGATTGCAACTCCGGATCCAAACGTTGCTGTTGGACATTTATGTGAGCCTTTTAAAGTAGAAATGGTAATTCGTGGTTATTTGTCTGGACATGCTGCTCGTGAATATGCAGCTGGAAGAAAGCAAATCTGTGGTGTTACTATGGCTGAAGGTTTAAAAGAAAACGACAAATTTCCTGAACCAATTATTACGCCAACTACTAAAGCTGATAATGGTTCTCATGACGAAGATATTTCTCGTGAAGATATTTTAGCAAAAGGAATTGTTTCTGAAGAAGATTACCTAGTTTTAGAAAAATATACTCGCGCTTTATTTCAAAGAGGAACCGAAATCGCTGCTCAAAGAGGTTTAATTTTAGTAGATACAAAATACGAATTCGGAAAAACAAAAGATGGTGTTATCGTTTTAATTGACGAAATTCATACTCCAGATTCTTCTCGTTATTTCTATGCTGATGGATATGCTGAAAGACAAGAAAAAGGAGAGGAGCAAAAACAATTATCTAAAGAATTTGTTCGTCGTTGGTTGATCGAAAATGGTTTCCAAGGTCAAGAAGGACAGGTGATTCCAGATATGTCAGACGAATATATTGAATCTGTTTCTGAAAGATATATCGAATTGTATGAGAATATTTTAGGAGAGAAATTTGTAAAAGCTGATATTGACAATATTGATCAACGTATTGAAAAAAACGTATTAGATTACCTTTCTTCAAAATAGTAATTTCGGGTTTAAACTAATTATTTAAACCATGAATTTTATAACTAAAAAAAATGCCCTGTTATTTGTATGTCTTACAGCAGGGCATTTTCTTTTGGCGCAAATTGATAGAAATGCAACAAAAGAAACCAAAAATCTGTATCAGAATTTAAAAATCATTTCAGAAAGTCATATTCTTTTTGGACATCAGCATGCATTAGAATACGGACATGGATGGAGTAACGAACCTAATCGATCAGATGTTAAGTCAGTTACAGGTTCGCATCCTGCAGTTGTTGGAATCGATTTTAGCGATTTTTCGGGGCGTTCAAAGCAACAGATTGAAAATGCTAAAGCAATTTTAAGAAAAAATGTAATAGACACTTACGAAAGAGGTGGAATTACAACAGTTTCCTGGCATTTTAATAATCCTGTTTCTGGTGGTGATTTTTATTGGAAAGATGGAGTTTCGACTGCATCAATGGCTTTGATAAAACCAGGTGGTTCGTATCACGAGCAATATAAAGAAATCTTAAAAACAATAGCTGATTTTGCAAAATCTGTAAAAGCAAAAAACGGAACGCTTTCTCCAATGATTTTCAGACCTTTTCACGAATTTGATGGTGATTGGTTTTGGTGGGGAAAATCGCATACTTCACGAGAAGATTTTATTAAAGTTTGGCAATTTACAGTTTCATATTTGAAAGATACTTTGGAAGTCCATAATTTTATTTATGCTTTTTCTCCAGATAATCAATTTAATTCGGAAGAAGAATATTTAGAACGATATCCAGGTGATCAATATGTTGATCTGTTTGGAATGGATAATTATGGCGATTTTGGTCGTGACGGGAAATACGATTTAGATGCAGGTTTAAAAAAGCTTGAAATAATATCAAATTTAGGAAAGAAAAAGAAAAAACTGGCGGCATTTACAGAAACAGGTTTAGAGTCTATTCCGAATGAAAAATGGTGGAAAGAAGTCTTGTTGAAAACACTAAAATCCAATGATTTAAAATTAGCCTACGTATTAGTTTGGAGAAACGATAGTACAAGTCCGACACATTTTTATGCACCATTTCCTGGACAAGTAAGCGAAAAGGATTTTATAAAATTCTATAATGATCCGTTTACTTTGTTTGAGAAGGATCTTAAAAAGATTTACACGACTAAATTCTAAAATTAAATATACTGAGATTTATAATGGCGCAATTCAATTTTATTTGAATTGCGCTTTTTTTTGATTTTTTTTCAAAATGATGCAACTAAATGACATTGTTTGTCGTCTAATAAGAAATCATCATCATCAATCAATTAAAAACAATCAATCATTATGAAAAAAACAGTAATTATTTTAGGAGCTATTTTTGTCTTTGCTAACGCATCAGCTACATCAATTTCAAGAATAAAAATTGAAAATCAAGTTGAATATTCAACTTTTGGGAAATCTCCTTTACATCTTGCAATTAGTAAAGGAGATGTAGAAGCCGTAAAGAAATTTATAATGTACGGAACCAATATTAATAAAATAGTTAATAATATGACTCCGTTAATGGTGGCGGCACGATTTAATCATTGCGAAATTGTTCGAATTTTATTGACTAACGGTGCAGACGCTTCAATTGAAAACGGACATGGGTTTACAGCTTTAAAATATGCAGAGTATGCAAAAGCGACGGAAGCTATTGTTATTTTAAAGAATTTGAAAAAATAACAGAAAAGATGATGAAATAAAAAAGTGCAATTCAATTAAGAATTGCACTTTTTACTTTAATTATTTTAGAAGGAATTACTCCATTTTATCTTTTAGATTTTCAAGACCTTTTTCAAGATCGTTTCCAATCATTTGATCCATTTTTAGCATCGGAAGCATGATGTTTGTAGGATAGGGGATTACGCCACTGATTCCCCATTTTACTTTGGTTTGATTTGTTGAAACTGGTTCAGTTGACATAAAACCCACAGCTGTATCTTCCATTGGTTTTTTGAATCTGAGAGCAAAATCAATTCGTCTGTTTTCTGTAATTTTAGTAATTTCCTGTTCACCAACCCCAACTTCTTTGACGTTACTTTCCCAACTTGATATTGAACCTACAGCACCATCGTTACCTTTATAACTTACTTTCATTTTTGGATCCATATTGGCCCAAACACTAAATTCATTTTGGTTTTTTAATGATTTAACATAGTTAAAAATACTGTCTACAGGTTTATTAATAGTGATTTCCCTTTCTACAGCATATTCTTTAGGCATAAAATAAGCCGCAATTAATACAATGGAAATAATCAAAATTAGTACGATAAGAATTCTTTTGATGATAAGCATAATTCTGGTTTTTTTAGGTTATAGTTAGATTATAAAAACAAAATAGTTTTATTCTTACAGTAAAGTTAAAAAAATCTGAATTGCAATTACATTTGATTTTAAAAGTATGAAAAAATAAAATTTATATTTTTTTCTCAATTATTGTAACATTTTATATTTTCTGGCGTCTATTATACTAAAACAATGAAATTGCTAACAGTAAGATGTTTTTATTGTGTATTTATTAAGTGAGTGTTAAGAATCGGTTAAAACATGGTACTTTGTTATGCATAATAATAAAATTTAAGTTACTTTTACATTGAAATTAAAAACATCATCATCAATCATTTAACAACAATCAATTATTATGAAAAAATCAGTTATTTATTTAGGACTTGCCTTAGTTGCGTTTGGAAATGTAGCTATGGCTTCAAATGGAGTTTCAACAGTAAAAAATCCAGTTGAATATACTGGATATGCTTCAAATCCATTAAATGTTGCAATCAGCAAAGGAGATTTGCAAACAGTTAAAAAGTTTATTGAGTATGGAGCAGATGTAAATCAAATGTCTGAAGATCTTACACCGTTAATGATCGCTGCACGTTACAATAAGCATGAAATTCTTAAAGTTTTATTAGCAAATGGCGCACGTCCTAATTTGAAAAATGAAAAAGGATATACTGCGTTAAAATATGCGGAATTATCAAATGCTTCAGAATCTATTGTTATTTTGAAGGAGTTGAGATAAATAGAAAACAGTTTAAAAAAGTTTTGAGTTAGTATTAAAATGACCTTTCTGAGCAAAAGGTCATTTTTTTTTTTGCAGTTATTTTTTGTTCTAATAAAAACAAAAAAGCACCATTCTAAAGAATGATGCTTCTCGCTTTTAAATCCAACAATTGACTTAAAAAAATCTAAAAAAATAAATTATTACTCAATCGGTACGTGTTTTTTTCTGTTGAAGATCCAGAATAAAATAGGGAATACCAATAAGGTTAAAACAGTGGCAGTCATAAGTCCGCCAATAATTACGATTGCTAAAGGTTTCTGTGACTCTGAACCAATTCCCGTAGAAATTGCGGCAGGCATTAATCCTATAGATGCCATTAACGCAGTCATTACAACGGCTCTTGTTCTGGCTTTCACTCCCATGAAAATGGATTCTTCAAGGGTAAATTTTGCCTTCAGATTATGATGAAATTCAGATATTAGAATTACTCCGTTTTGAATACAAATTCCTAAAAGAGCAATAAATCCAACTCCTGCAGAGATTCCGAAATTCATTCCTGTAAGATGTAAAGCAATAATTCCACCAATAATAGCAAACGGAACATTGGCTAAAACAAGAAGTGAATCTTTGAAATTTCCAAATAATATAAATAAAAGAACAAAAATTCCAATTAAACTGATTGGTACCACTTGAGCAAGGCGAGCACTCGCACGAACCTGATTTTCAAATTCTCCCGTCCAACCCGTAGTATAACCTGCAGGAAGTTTTAGTTTGTTTACTTTAGCTTGTGCTTCGGCAATTGTGCTTCCTAAATCTCGGTCACGAACAGAGAATTTTACTCCGATAAAACGTTTTGTGTTGTCTCGGTAAATAAATGCCGGTCCAGTAATTGTTTTGATGTCGCAGATTTCTTTTAAAGGAATTTTTACACCACTTATTGTCGGAACTTTAATTTCTTCTAAATCTTTTTCATCTTTTCTGTATTCTTTTGAAAAACGAACACGAACATCAAATTTCTTTTCGTCTTCGTACTTTTCAGTCGCTGTTTTTCCTCCAAAAGCTAATTCTAAAACAGCTTGTGCATCACTTAATGTTACTCCGTAAGCTGCCATTTTTTCACGATCTAAGATTACGCTTATCTCTGGCTGTCCAACGTTTCGTAAAATTCCAGCATCTTTTATTCCAGGAATATCTTTAATCTGTGCTAAAACTTCATTGGCAAGCTGATCTAATTTATTTAAATCATCTCCATAAATTTTAACGGCATTAGAAGCTTTAAATCCAGCAACAGATTCAGCAACGTTATCAATTACAGGTTGTGAATAATTATAGGTAATTCCTTGATGAACTTTTAGTTTGTTATCCATTTCATTAATCAGTTCGTCCATTGAAATTTTACGTTTCCATTCAGCTTTAGGAAGCAAATCAACCTGAAGCTGAATAAATCCAAAACCATTTGGATCGGTTCCATCATTGCTTCGTCCGGTTTGAGATAAAACCTTTTTAACTTCTGGAAAAGCTTCTAAATCTTTTCTAATTATAGCTGCAGTCTTAACACTTTCAGGAAGAGAAGTACTCATAGGTAATTCTGCGGTAACCCATAATGCTCCTTCATTTAATTGTGGTAAGAACTCCGTACCCAAGAAACCTGCAGAAAAGAAAACTGCTACTAATAATGCGATTGAAGCAATTAAAGATTGCACTTTATGTTTAAAAGTCCAAGCAAAACCTTTGCTTACAATTCGATCCCAAAAATTAACAAACGGATTGTTTTTTTCTTTTACGTTTTTGTTTAATAAGATATGCGAAAGAACAGGAACCAATGTCAAAGTGAAAATAAGCGCTCCCAATAATGCAAAACCTAATGTAAAGGCTAGGGGAGAGAACATTTTTCCTTCTACTTTCTGGAATGAGAAAATTGGCAGTAAGGCAGTTATAATAATCAATTTTGAAAAGAAAATAGCTTTACCCATTTCTGTTCCAGTCTTTTTGATTAAGCTTCCTTTAGCAATTTTGTTAAATTTCTCCATTCCCAATTGATGCGCTCGATGATCGAGAACGACAAACAGACCTTCGACCATCACGACAGCTCCGTCAATAATAATCCCGAAATCGACAGCACCTAAACTTAATAAGTTGGCACTCATTCCCATCATTTTAAGGCATAAAAATGCAAATAATAAAGAAAGCGGAATTACAATAGAAACCGTAAAAGTAGTTCGCCAGTCTGCCATGAATAAAAATACGACACAAGTTACAAGGATAATACCTTCAAATAAATTGTGCATTACCGTTTCGGTCGTAAAATTCATCAAATTATCACGATCGTAAAAAGTCTCTATTTTAATGTCTTTAGGAAGAACATTATCATTAAGATCTTTAATTTTTGCTTTAATTAAGGCTAAAGTTTCCTGAGGATTTTCACCTTTTCGCATTACCACAATCCCTTCAACGGCATCATCGTTATCTCCTAAACCTGTTTGTCCAACTCTTGGCATTGAACTTTCGTAAACATCAGCCAGATTTTTAACCAAAATCGGATTTCCTCCAGCATCATCAACAATAATGTTTCCGATATCTTCTTTAGATTTCAATAATCCAACTCCACGGACAACAAATGCTTGTCCATTTTTTTCGATAACATCACCACCTACATTTATGTTTCCAGCATTTACAGCATTGTAAACTTGTAAAGGCGTAATATTGTATTTGGCCAGTTTGATTGGATCAACACCAATCTCATAAGTTTTAGTCTGACCTCCAAAAACATTTAAATCGGCAACACCAGGAAGAGAACGCAATTGTTTGTCGATTACCCAGTTTTGGTAAGTCAACAATTCTCTGCTGTCTCTGCTGTCACTTTTTACAATATATCTGAAAATTTCTCCTGTTGGCCCGTATGGTGGCTGAACGTCTGGTTCTACATCATCGGGAAGCGAAACATTTTTCAATAAATTGTTCACCTGAAAACGGGCAAAAGTATCGTCAACACCATCATCAAAAATGATTTTGATAACTGATAATCCAAACATGGTAATGCTTCGAACACTGGTCTTTTTCTGAACAGAGTTCATAGAAATTTCAATAGGAGAAGTCACAAAACGCTCCACTTCTTCAGCACTTTTTCCATTCCACTGTGTGATAATGATAATTTGTGTATTGGTCACATCCGGAAAAGCATCAATAGGCATATTTTTAAAAGAAATAAATCCTGCGACAGCCAATAATCCGACCCAAAAGAAAGTAAATGCTTTATTCTTTAAAGAAAAAGCAATAATATTTTTAATGAATTTGTTCATGTCTTAATTGTTTAAAGCACCATAAATAAACAGCTGATTGTTTGTGATTACCTTTTCGTTTTCTTTTAAACCACTTGAGATATAAGTAACATCTCCAACTACTCTGTAAACTTCTACTTGTCTTGTTTCTATGTTATTACGGTCTTTAAACACCACAACAAAGTTTTTACTTTTATCAAATACAATTGCTTTACTTGGTACGGCTATCATATTTTGATTTTCGTTAAAAGATAATTTGATATTAGCGTTCATATCAGGTTTAAGCATGTAGTCAGGATTGCTTAGTTTAATTCTGGCTTGCATTGCTTTAGTTTCCGGATCGATTACATTGTAGATTTTATCTACTTTTCCATGAAAAGCTTTATCTGGATAACTTAGCGTTGTTACAGATGCGTCTGTTCCTAGTTTAACTTTATTGATATCAATTTCGTTGATGTTCGCCATTGCCCAAACTTCACTGATTTCGGCTATATCAAATATGTTTTCAGAACGATCGTTACGCAAAAGCATATCTTGATTGATACTTTTTTGAATAATAAATCCGCTTATCGGAGCTGTTACTTCATAAATAGAACCGGCTTTGATGTTGTAAATTTTATAAGTTTCCTGAATTTTGCTCAATTGCGATTGTGCTTTGTTTACTTCAGATTTTGCCTGAAGAACATCGCTTTCAGAATTTAATTTGCCATCAAATAATTCTTGAGCAACTTTTAGATTGTTTTTAGCAACCAATAAATCACTTTTCGCGTCGATGGATTGTTTTTCAAAATCGGCAACATCGGTACTTTTTATAGTAGCCAAAACTTGTCCTTTTTTCACATAATCACCAAGTTCAACATTTACTTTCATTACGTTTCCTCCAACTAACGGGTAAACGTCAATCATTTTGTTATTGTCAGCAGTAATTTTTCCGTAAAAAGTAAGCTCGTTTTTTAGTGGTTGCATTTCTGCATTTGCTGTTGTAGTTGTTTTTAGCATATCGTTACTCAAAACAAAAGAAGTATTTGTTTCAGGATTTTCGACTTCTTTTTTACAGCTTGCCAAAGATAGGCTTACAATTGCGATTCCTATGAATAGTGTATGTTTCATTTCTTTAATATTTTTAAAATAAATCTTTGTTGATTGTGCTATTTAATTCTTCGCCTGCTATTACCACTTTTTTCTTCAATTCGTTTAATTGAATAATAGCTTGATTGTAGCTTTCCATAAAATCGGTAAACTCTAAAAGACTCACATTTCGTTTTTGAAAATTGGTCAGCATTCCGTTATAAACTGCTTCAAAATCAGAATTTACAGTTGGTTTAATTACGCTGTAGTTTTGTCTTGATTCGTCCCATTTTGTCCATGCAGAAGTAATTTCTGTTTGTAATTGGAGTTCAAAATTTTGTTTTTCAATTTTAGATTGTTCTAAAAGTGTTTGAGCATATTTAATATTTCCTTTGTTTTTGTTCCAAAGAGGTAGCGGTATAGCAAGACTAAGATTCGCTTCATTATTAAAAGCTCCGCTTCGTTGATCGTAGTTGGCACCCACAGTAATATCTGGAATAGAAAGTGCTTTTTGCCATTTTACATTCAATTCGTTAGCATCAATTTCTTTTTGTTTTGCTAAATAATCAGGACGATTTGCTATAGCTTGCTCTTCAAAACTTTTAAGATCAAAGTCTATTACTTTTAAATATTTATTAGAATCGTCTTTACTAACAACTGGAACTACGTTTTCAGTTTCATTTAGTAAAAGCTTAAGGTTAGCTTGTTCTTCTATATTATCATTTATTACTTCTAATCGCTCGTTTTTGAAATTAAGATACAATGATTGTAAACGAACAACATCCTTCAAAGGAATATTTCCTTTTTGAGCCTGAATAGAATAGGAATTAATTAAATTCTCAATATGAGCTAATTGTTTATCAGTATTTTCAAGGTTTTTAGAGTTATAATATACCGTGTAAAAGCTCTTTCGCAATTGAAATTTCAAGGTTCGCAGTAAATCATTAAATTGAAGTTCTGCCAATTGTGCATTTGTTTGAGCAAGTTTAACCTCATTTCTTTTTTTACCACCTAAATAAATAAGCTGTTCAATTGAAAAAACTTTTTGGCCATTTTTTCCAATGTCAAAATACTTATCTCGCTCAGGATTGTAAGCATTTAATTCTGCTGAAATTGTAGGATTGTCCCAGATTCGAGCCTGAATGGTTAATGCTTTCGAGGCATCGATGTTGTATTGAGATGCCAGTAAAAAAAGATTCTTTTTTAGGAATTGACTTTCACAATCCTCAAGGGTGATTGTTTTCTGCGCTATTACAACTTGATTGAGAAGTGCAAATAACAGCAATGCGAATAACTTTTTCATTGTATCATTTTTAATTATACAAATATGCTATCAACAGGCTTTAAGAGACCTTAAAATCTACCTTAAAAATAGCTTAAAATTATTTATAAATTAAAAAATAACTGAAATGAATTCGTATTAATATCTGGTGTTGAGTAGTTTATGTTTGCTTTGTGAAGCATGAGAATCCTTTGAACGATTCTTAATCCAAGTCCAAAGCCTGAAGTTCCCGATGCGTTTTTGCCACGCATAAAAGGTTGGAAAAGATTTTTTTGCTCTTCTTCGGTTAAAGTATCTCCAGTATTCGAAATAGATACTATTAAATGATAATGGTCTGTACCAATAGTTACTTTTGCTTGTTTGTTATCTGAATAAACGCAGGCATTCTTTAAAACATTCGTTAAAGCGATTTCCAAAAGATTTTTATTTCCTTTAATTTCTAAAGCAGTATCAAGATCTTCGCTTTCTTCCATTTCAAACAAAATGACGAAATCAGGAAAAGATTTATTTATTTTTTCAATAGATGAAAACAAAATCTCATCTATTCTTTGAACTTCATGATGTTCTGTTTCTCGATTATCAATTTTAGAAAGAATTAATAGAGAATTAATCAATTCACTTAAATGATTAACATCTGTCAAAATTGTATTTAGAAAAGTACGGTTTTTAGGTTTTGCATCAGGATCTGCAACTGCATTCTCAATCTGAGAAGTCATTCTAGAAAGCGGAGTACGTAATTCGTGAGAAGCGTGTGCCGTAAATTCCTTTTGTCTTTGATAAGAAATTTCAATTCGATCCATCATAAAATTGAACTCATCTGCAATCAGATCAATTTCATTTTTGGTGCTTTTAGATTCGATTCTGGTATCGAGATTATTTTCGTTTATGTTTTTAATTTTTTGATGAAAAGCATTTAGAGGATTCATTGCCTTTTTTACAGTAAAAGAAGTAATAACCCAGCATACACAAGTAAAAAAGATGTACGATATAATTAAGGTGTATCGTAAAAAAAGCAATTTCTTTTTGCCATAATCATCAGTTGCCGAGATCAAAGCATAAAAATCCTTGTCGTTTGTGTCATAAAAAACGCCATAAACTTCGTAATCTCCTTGTTGTTTAAAAAAGGTTTTATTCTTCTTTAAATATTTTAAATCGTCAATAGACCAATTAATTTTAGCATCATCAATACTGCTGTAAATAAGTTTAAAATTAGAGTCAAAAACCAGCGTTTTTTCATCGTACAACTTATTGATAGAATTTTGGTCAATTATTTTTAAAAGCTGATTATCAACTTGTTTAACATTGACTAATAGTTTGATATTAGATAAAGCTTTGATTTCTAAACGATCACGAAATTCCTCTTTTCTATAATTAGAATACAAAATGAATATCACCGTTGAAGCCAGTCCAAAAAGAATGGTAAACAGTAAACTTACTAAAAGTGATATCCTATTTTTTAATGTCATTCTTTGTCGCTTAAAAAATACCCGTAACCAATTTTGGTATGGATAAGTTTAGTATGATGATCTTTGTCGATTTTTTTTCTTAAAAAATTAATATAAACTTCTATAGTATTTTGATTGGTTTCAATATGATAATCCCAAAGTTTTTCAGCTATAAATTGCTTTGAGAGGACTTTCCCTTTAGCGTGCGCTAGAATCAGGATAAGTTTAAATTCTTTTGGAGTAAGCTTAATTTCTTCACCAGATCTGAATACTTTCATTTCTTCTTCGAAGATTTCAAGATCATTAACGAGTATTTTATTCTCTACCTTCTGTGGTACATCTTTCCTTCTCAAAAGAGATTGTGCTCTAGCAAACAATTCTTCAAAATGAAAAGGTTTTACCAGATAATCATCTGCCCCATTATCAAATGAAGACAATTTATCTTCAATTTCGCTAAAAGCAGTAAGCATAATAATAGGAGTCTTTTTATCGACCTCACGAATACCTTTACAGACCTCAATTCCGTTTACTCCTGGTACATTAATATCCAAAACAATTAAATCATATTCGTACGGAAAATACTTTTTAAGCAGTAAAGAGCCGTCATAATAAGGTAAACACTCGAAACCCTTTGAAGTAAAGAATGTTGAGATTTCTTTCGATAAAGTAAAATCGTCTTCGAGTAGTAATATTTTCATGTTGTTTTTTATTTGTAAATCCGGCTTATTAAACCGGATTTACATTAAAAGAGTATCTTATTTAAAATAAGAAAAAGTCTCGTTGTTTTCAATTTTCAATAAAGCTTCATAAATAAGTTGAATAACATTTTCAACATCATCTCTATGAACCATTTCAACCGTAGTATGCATATAACGTAAAGGAAGCGAAATCAACGCAGAAGGTACACCACCATTGCTGTAAGCAAATGCATCAGTGTCTGTTCCTGTTGCGCGAGAAGTAGCATGTCTCTGAAACGGAATTTTCTTTTCTTCTGCTGTATCCACAATTAAATCACGTAATTTATTTTGAATAGCAGGAGAGTAGCCAATAACAGGACCTTTTCCCATTTTAAGATCGCCTTCCACTTTTTTATCAATCATAGGAGTAGTGGTATCATGGCAAACGTCTGTTACGATCGCAACGTTTGGTTTTATGCGATGCGCAATCATTTCTGCTCCACGAAGACCAATTTCTTCCTGAACTGAATTGACAATGTATAAACCAAAAGGAAGTTTTTTATTGTTCTCTTTTAATAATCTAGCAACTTCGGCAATCATAAACCCGCCCATTCGGTTATCAATAGCACGACAAACGAACTTATTCTCATTCAAAATCATAAATTCATCTGGATAAGTAATCACACATCCAACATGAACGCCTAATGCTTCAACTTGTTCTTTATTTTCACATCCTAGATCAATAAAAATATTACTCAATTTAGGAATTTCTTCTTTATCGCGGAGACGAGTGTGAATAGCCGGCCATCCAAAAACACCTTTTACGATTCCGTTTTTAGTATGAATGTTTACTCTTTTAGAAGGAGCAATTTGATGGTCAGAACCACCATTTCTGATGACATATATTAAACCATCTTCCGTAATGTAATTTACATACCACGAAATTTCATCAGCATGTCCTTCAATAACAACTTTATAAGGAGCATCAGGATTAATAACCCCAACCGCTGTGCCGTAAGTATCAGTTATAAAAGTATCAACATAAGGTTTTAAATAATCCATCCAAAGTTTCTGGCCTTCACTTTCGTAACCAGTAGGAGAAGCATTATTTAAGTAGTTTTCTAAGAATGCTATAGAAGTATCTTTCAAGATAGAATTTGTACTCATAAAAATATTTTTCCGCTAAAATATAAATTTGGTATCAGAGTTGTGTATAAATATATAATTTTACATTTAAATTATGATTCGATGAGACTAACCACCTTTATTTTATTTATACTATTTATTTCTTTTACTTCCAATGCCCAGGTTACTCCTAAAGAGAACCAACAAATGGGATATATACTAACAGAACAAGATTCTATTTTAAATGATACCATTCAATTGCCAGAGATCATTATTTCAAAAGGCGAAAAGATGAATCCAGAAGAATTAAAACAATTTCAAATTCTTCAAAACAGAGTTTATAAAGTTTATCCTTATGCAAAATTAGCGGCAGAGAGGCTAACAGCTTTGAATAATGGAATGGCACGTTTAAAAACAAGTCGTGAAAAAAAGAAGTACTTTAAAATTGTAGAAGATTACTTAAATAATGAATTTGAAGAACGACTTAAAAAACTTTCTAGAAAACAAGGACAGATTTTAGTCAAATTAATTCATCGTCAAACTGGAATCACTACTTATGAGTTGATAAAAACATTAAAAAGCGGATTTAAGGCATTTGTTTCAAACACAACGGCGAATTTATTTGATATAAGTTTAAAAACAGAATACAAACCTTATGATGTAAATGAAGACTATTTAATTGAAACAATATTAGTAAGAGCATTTGAGTCGGGTCGTTTAGTAAATCAAAAATCTGCCAATCCTGTTGATTATGACGATTTGTCCAGTAAATGGCAGCAAAGGGCAAAAGAATTAAACAAAAAATAGATCAATAATACATTTATATAGTATATTTTTTATCTTCTATTATATATATATGAGTAATTCCCACTTGCAACCCGACAGGTTTTCAAAACCTGTCGGGTTTCTTTTTGGATATACATATATAGTATAAGAGCCGGAGCGCATCGAAGTCACATCCAGTTTTTTTTTGGAATTTGGAGTTTAAAAATTGTGATTTCGATAAATATAAGGAGCCATTTCCCGCTATCCGCTGCAATCTTTTCATGGCGAACCCCGCCATAAAAAGGATTTCCGCTGCTATCGGGG
>NZ_DASWYK010000193.1:0-9167 GCF_036405015.1 Flavobacterium sp.
AACTGGAATCTTCAAACTGGAATCTTCAAACTGGAATCTTCAAACTGGAATCTTCAAACTGGAATCTTCAAACTGGAATCTTCAAATCAAATCTTCAAATCGAAATGTTTCACGTGAAACATTTCTAAACTTCCATTCTAAACTTCCATTCTAAACATCCATTCTAAACATCCATTCTAAACTTTAAATCAGAACCCAAACTTATGTTCCACGTGAAACGTTTTAATTTTTCGTTTCTGAAAATTTCAATTCCCAAGGATTGTTTCACGTGAAACAATACGTTTGTTTCTGTAAAATTCAATTCTAAAAATCGTTCCACGTGAAACGTTATTATTTAATTTTAAACTTTCTGAATATGTTTCACGTGGAACGTTGTAAAAAAATAAAATCTAGAACGTTTCACGTGGAACATATATTCACTTTTAAAAAGAAGTTTAACTACTGTTCCACGTGAAACATCTTCATCTTCTCTTCTTCCTTTGCTCTCATTAATTGAGCATCTTCATCCGTCTTATCCTTGTATCCGCAGTAATGAAGTATACCATGAGACAGTACTCTTTTCAGTTCTTCTGCGAATGAAACATTGAAGTCTTTTGCATTGTCTGCAACACGTTCTACAGAAACAAAAATATCGCCATTTAACTCGTTACCAACAGTATAATCAAAACTAATAATATCGGTAAGTGTATCGTGATCTAGATATTCAACATTGATTTTATGTAGATATTCATCATCACAAAATATATAGTTGATTTCTCCTTCACTCTTCTTCTCAGAAACAATAACAGCACTTAACCAGTCGCTAAAAGCCTTCTCGTCTCCTAAAGTAAAATCTGTTTCGTAATTAAAATTTATCATTTTGTATTAAAATATTCTTGAACTTTTTGATTAAAATTCGAGCGCAAAGGTAGTGATTGTCTGTTTAATATCTCTACACTGTTTAAATAATCCAATAATGAACTTGGTAAAGCGTTCGAACGATTTGTAAATTCAGCTTTATTCGTTTCAGATTGCCTTTGCGTATCTTGTCCTTGTTGCTGAACTGCATTGTTCAATTTCCATAATTCCTGTTGGATATTTAATATACGTTGCAGGTTCTCATTCTTAAAACCTTTATTCAAAATCTGCTTTTCAGATTGCTTCATTTGGTCAATTATAGATTTACCTTTAGAGTCCAAACCTTTCTTAGCTAACTCTTTTTGTAATGCTTCTCTAAGTTTAACTTGCTCTTTATAAATCTCCATAATAGCCTCTGCATCTCCTTCTCCATCTTCACCTTCATTCCCTTTGTTTTCTCCTTTACCATTCTTTCCATCTTTACCAGAAGAACCTTTATCTCCACTTTTATTTCCTTGTCCTTCTTTACCCTGACCGTCTTTTCCTTGACCACTTTGTCCTTGTCCAGACTTTCCATCTTTTCCTTCACCTGGTTTATCACCTTGCTGTTGTCCAGATTTCATACCGTCTTTCATCTTGTCGGCAAGACCTTTTTGTTTCTGAATAATATCTGGTAATTGCATCCCTTGTCCGTCTCCTGGTTTTGGTTTTCCCATTCCTGGTTTAGACATTGACATCTGCATATTATTTAATAAATCACTTAAGAAATCTGCTAACTTATTGGCAGATGAAACCGCATATTGTTGGTGTGAAACTCCTCTAGGAATCTGAACATCGGTTAACGTTTCAATCGCCTTATCCATATTGTATTGAACATTTCCAATTTCTTTAGTTACATCTTCTGCTACTTTCGGGTTACGTAATGAAAGTGCAAACAAACTATCATCAACATGTCTAAACTGTTGTTTCAAATTCTGCTGAATCTTGATGTTCTTTGTAAAGGTTGACGAACCCAATTTCATTGCTTTGAACTGTTTCATCACATCTTCTTGTGATAACGAGTAAGCTAAAAGGTTATCCAGAATCTGACGAAGCATGGCAACGTCTTCTTCTAATTGTTCTTGTTCTCCGCCCTCCATTTCGCTCTGCATTTCCTGAGCCATGTTCTTCATTTTCTTAGCAGCACTTTTCTGTTTTGGTTTAGCTGCAGAAGTATTCTTTTTACTCAATTCCTCAGAAGCTTTATACAGATCATTGTCTACCTCTTTCTCTTTAGAAGCATCAGAAGGAATATCCAAAGGTTTCTTTAAAGTCTTATTTTCTTCTTTCAAATCTTTTAAATCTTCCTGAATCTTGTCGAAAGATTTATTGATTTCGTCTTGCTTCTCTTTCGTGTTTTCTTTCTCTTTATTTGATAACTGTTCCTGTTGTTCTGACAGTTTATTTAATTTTTCAGCAACTTGTTCTGCTTTCTTTGAAACATAAAAACGCTTGGTCAATTCTACCAATTGTTCTAAATTACGAGATTGGTTTTTACTAATTTGTTTGAACTTTTCCATCTTATCAAACAGTTCTTCGCTGTTTAATTTATCATTCAAGTTCTTCAATTCATCTAATAATTTCTGATTCTTTTCTAAATCTTTCTGTGCATTATCTAAACGCTTTTGTAAATCTTCAGCCGTTTTATCTTTCTTATCGTCTTTGAACTTATCAAGATTCTGATTCATTTTCTCAGAAAATTGTTTCATCATTTCATCTTGTTGTTTCTGACGTTTGATAAAATCATTGATCTTCTGCTGATCTTTAAACTCTAAATTATCTTTTTCTTTTCCTGTATTTTGAAGCTTATCCATTTCTGAAATCTGCTTTGTTTGGTTCTTCAAAGATTTAGATAAACTATTGATATTATTATTTTGCTGCTGCAATTCTTGATCTTGAATTTCATCTGTTGTTGCTACACGATCTGAAAACGTAGAAGACTTTGTACTCTTAAATCCGTGTGGTGCATCGTTATCAAAAACTTCAAAATAGTATTCGTATGAAACACCCTCTTCTACCGGAAGGTTACTTGGGAAATTAAAAACGAATTGATCAAATACTCCAGCCTTTACAGGAATGTTTCCACGCTTAGCAGACTGTGGTTTGTTACGTTCATAGTATACAATTTGAAGTTTCGAAAGTCCGTAGTCATCACCCAATCTTCCTAAAATATAGTTCTTATCTAGCTTCAAACTGTCGGGTGCAGGACCAACATTGATGGTTGGAAACTGATCTTTGATTACGGATAGCTGATAATCTAGTTTTTCGTAGTTTTTGACCTTACTATTTGATGTAAGTATTTGATAATCGGTATTTTGACTTATATTTTTAGCCAATTTAAACTCATTTTCTACCTTATTAAACTTGAATACCTCATTATCTCTTTTCCATGTTACATCTTGGGTAGATTTGGTGTTCATTTTCCAAGTTACAGTTGTTCCTTCAGGTACAATTGCGTTTCCAGTTCCTTGAATTGTCTCTGCTTTTTTCTTTAGATAAGAAGGAAAATTCAAAACCATTTCGAAGTTTGCAATGGATGGAACAGTGATAACTTTCAAATCATATTCTTCTGAAAGAACTGAATTTCCTTCAAAAGAAAAACGAATATCTTCTGCTGGTTTCTCCACTTTAAATTCAAACTTTCCAGGCTGAGAAGATTCCATAAAATAACTTTCGTCACCAATATGAATCATCACATTTTCTGGAACTACGTTTCCAACAGATTCCATTTTGATCACAAAATCTTTGTTTTGTTCTGCTTGTAAATTAGAATTCAAAACCACAAATTTGAAAGGAGCTGGCGGTAAAAATGCTGAATTGAAATGCACTACTCTATTCAAACTTTGAGAAATTACATTGCTATTTCCAGAAATATAAAACACCGCAAAAAGCAAAATTGGAACCAAAGCCAATGGCAGATATTTTTTATTAGCTTTAAAATTGATTGCATTTCCAAACGGAATTGGTTGCAAAGAATTGGCCTTTTGTTCAATCGAAGCCAAAACCAATTCTGAACTTTCAGCATTATTTTCTGAAGACAATTGTAAAAAGTTCGTCAGCTTATCGCTCACTTCTGTGAAATGATTTCCAATAATTTTAGACGCTTGAGAATAATCAATTCCTTTCTGAAGTTTGAATAATTTGAATAATGGAAACAGAATTAATCGAACCAAAAGGAAAACTTCGACAGCAATAAAAATCCAAAAAAGGAAAGTTCTTCCTAATGGTTTTAGCCAAAGAAAGTACTCCACAAAAAGCGTAAACAAAAAATATAATAAACCAAAACCGGTAAAAAGTAAGATCCCTTTTATCAATTCGTTGGTATAATATTTCTTAATGAAAGCCTCTAACTTTTGATATATTGCAGATGATGTCTTCAAAATAAATCTCTTTTAATTATAACCTATAAAAGTAGTAATTATAATAATACCTTTTTAAGATTCTAAGTTACTAAGACGCTAAGGTTCTAAGATCAAAAATCTAAAATCAACATTCTGAAATCTAAAATCATAAAACGTATCTTTGCATCAAAATTTAAACAAATGTCAAAGCAAGTTCGTGTGCGTTTTGCACCAAGTCCGACTGGACCATTACATATCGGCGGAGTCCGTACTGCCCTATTTAATTATTTATTTGCAAAAAAAAATAACGGTGTTTTTTATCTGAGAATTGAAGATACAGATCAGACTCGTTTTGTTCCTGGTGCAGAGGCTTACATTATGGAAGCTCTAGAATGGTTAGGAATTGCTCCTGAAGAAACTGTTGGAAAAAATGAAAAATTTGGTCCGTACAGACAAAGCGAGCGTAAAAATTTATATCAACAATATGCCGATCAATTGATAAATTCTGGTTGGGCGTATTATGCTTTTGATACTCCAGAAGCATTGGATGCACATAGAAAACAACACGAAGCTGAAGGAAAAACATTTATTTACAATCATCATAATCGTGAAAAATTAGATACTTCGCTAATAATTTCTGCTGAAGAAACTGTGAAGAGAATTGCAAATGGAGAACATTATGTAATTCGTTTTAAAACTCCGGTTGATGAAACTTTACATTTGAAAGATATCATTCGTGGTGATATTAAGTTTGAAACTAATCTTTTAGATGATAAAGTTTTGTTTAAAAGTGACGGAATGCCAACCTACCATTTAGCCAATATTGTGGATGATCATTTGATGGAAACTTCACACGTAATTCGTGGTGAAGAATGGTTGCCATCTATGCCACTTCACGTTTTATTATACAAAGCATTTGGTTGGGAAGCTCCAGAATTTGCACACTTACCTTTGATTTTGAAACCAGTTGGAAATGGTAAATTATCAAAAAGAGATGGAGACAAAATGGGATTCCCAGTATTTCCTTTAGAATGGAAAACTGAAGAGGGCATTTCATCTGGTTACAGAGAAAAAGGATTTTTCCCAGAAGCAGTTGTAAACTTTCTAGCTTTATTGGGATGGAATGATGGAACCGATAAAGAAATATTTTCTCTAGAAGAATTAGCTGAATCTTTTGACTTGAACAGAGTTCATAAAGCTGGAGCTAAATTTGATCCAGAGAAAAACAAATGGTTCAATCACCAATATTTAGTAAAACAAAATGATGCAGATTTAGCTAAAACCTTCTCTCCTATTTTAGAAGAAAAAGGCGTTGATATTTGTAAATATGATATTACAAGGATTGTTTCTTTGATTAAAGAAAGAGCTCATTTCGTTTCAGATTTTTGGGAACTAACAGATTTCTTTTTCCAAGCTCCAGCATCTTACGATGAAAAAGCAAGCAAAAACTGGAAAGAAGAAACTCCAGCTTTAATGCAAGAATTGATTTCTGTTTTAGAAAACATTGAAGATTTTACTTCTCTAAATATTGAAACTATTGTAAAAGATTGGTTAACTAAAAACGAAATCGGAATGGGTAAAGTGATGCAACCTTTCCGTCTAAGTTTGGTTGGAGCTTTGAAAGGTCCTCACCTATTTGACATTGTAGAAATTATTGGAAAAGAAGAAACTATTTCTAGAATTGAGAAAGCAATTTCAACATTGTAAATATATTTTACCATTAAGATATTAAGAAAATTAAGCTCTACTTTGTGGTAAAAAAGAAGCTTTTTAAGTTCATAAAGCTTAGCTTAATTATCTTGACAAAGCTTGACTTAATTTACTTAATGCCTTAATGGTTCAAAAAAACTAAACGCTAAGAAACATCTACAAAATGTTCTTAGCGTTTTTTTAATGTTTGATAATTTTATTTTAGAAGAATTTTCGTAATTTACCAAAATCATAATTATAAATTAAATAACCATGAACACAGCATTCATTATCTTTTTAGTATTGGCATTCTTCATTTTTATGTCGTCGTTCTTTACTGTGAAACAACAATCTTCTGTAATTATCGAACGTTTTGGAAAATTTCAAAGTGTTAGAAATTCAGGATTACAACTTAAAATTCCGATGGTTGATAGATTGGCCGGAAGAGTAAATCTTAAAATTCAGCAGTTAGATGTTATCATCGAAACTAAAACTAGAGACAACGTTTTCATCAAAATGAAAGTTTCAGTTCAGTTCAAAGTGATTCAGGATAAAGTTTACGAAGCATTTTATAAATTAGAATATCCACACGATCAGATTACTTCTTATGTTTTTGATGTTGTTCGTGCCGAAGTTCCGAAACTAAAATTGGATGATGTTTTTGAAAGAAAAGATGATATTGCGGTTGCAGTAAAACGTGAGTTGAATGAAGCAATGTCTACTTACGGATATGATATCATCAATACTTTGGTTACTGATATTGATCCAGACATTCAGGTAAAAAATGCAATGAACAGAATCAATGCTGCTGATAGAGAAAAAACTGCTGCAGAATTTGAAGCTGAAAGTTCAAGAATTAGAATCGTTGCAAAAGCAAAAGCTGAAGCAGAAAGTAAACGTCTACAAGGACAAGGTATTGCAGACCAACGTCGTGAAATTGCAAGAGGTCTTGTAGAAAGTGTTGAAGTTTTAAACCAAGTTGGAATAAATTCTCAAGAAGCTTCTGCCCTAATTGTAGTAACTCAACATTATGATACATTACAATCTATAGGATCTGATACCAACTCAAACTTAATTCTTCTTCCTAATTCTCCACAAGCCGGAAGTGACATGTTGAATAATATGGTTGCTTCATTCTCAGCTTCAAACCAAGTTGGCGAAATGATGAAAAAGAACAATAAGAAAATTGAAAAACCAAAACCAACTCATAGACAATCTGGTTACGAAGATGACATTCAACCAGATGTTCAACAATAATTATAAAATAAAAAAGAGGCTTAATTGCCTCTTTTTTTATTCATAAACCAATTGATAACAAATGGAATGATAGATTGTAAAATTTGTGGATACGATTTTTTAAAATGATCTGTGTAAGATGAAACAAATCCGTTTACTATATTTTGCGGTGTTATGCTCTCTTTAGTTTTCTGAAAACTCAATTTCAATTTCTGATAATTGATATCTTTTTCAAGTTTTAAGATTTCTAAATCTTTATCGATCTCAGCATAAGAAGAGTATTTTTTCTTTTCCATAAGTTTTAATCATTAAAAAATATTTCTGAAAATTTCTCCAAGATCGGACCTTCAACCATTTTATCTTTAATGAAAAAAAGTAAAATTGTAAAGAAAAGATAGATCCCTCCTACTGCTAAAAATCCTAAAGCATTACTTCCAAACAAAGATCCAAAACCATAAGCAGCTGCAAAAGATCCAAAAATTAAAACCATTGTGAAACAAACTAAAATCAAAGTAAACTTAAAAATTAAAGTTGTAGATTTCATTGCAACTTTAAATCCCCAAAGTTTGTAGTAAGCCAAATGACTGTCGATATAACTTTTTGTTTGATCCTGAATTTTTTCAGTGTTTTCTTTTAACTCTTCAAAAGCCATAAGTATAAATTTAAATAAAAAAAAGCACAAAACTTTCCTATAAAAATAAGCAAGTTATGTGCTTTTAAAAAATATTATTTCTGAAGTTTAGCGTTCTGCGCTTTTAATTCAGCCAATTTAGTTTCTAAAAAAGTAATTACTTCTTCAGTTTTATGACTAACATTTGAAAGTAAATCATTCAAAGTTCCATCAAGATTTTGAGTAGCACTTGTAAATCTCTCGCGAAGAACTTCAGAACTTGCATCAAAAGAATCTTTAATGTTATGTTTAGCATCATCAATACCTTCTTTCAATTTAGCTCTAGTTTTTGACCCTTTGTCTGGAGCAAACAAAATTCCGATTGCTGCTCCCGCTGCTGCAGCCACTAAAATTCCGGCTGCGATATTTAAATTCTTAGACATGATTTTACAATTTTTAAATTATTACTTAAAGATACTCATTTTTAAAATGATAAAACTTTGATTAATTGTAATTTACAAAATATTAACAATACAATTAATACACATACGTTGTAGCTTCGTATTTACCATCTTTCTCAGCTATACTCACAAACGGCGAACCATTTGAAGCTGACTTACTTTTGATTCTCATAGCAGTTTGCTTCTGATTTGCAATTGGCGGTTCACCTTTTGTCTTGGTCGAGACTCCAGTAAATGTTCCTGTCTGCTTCAGCCCTATTGTTTTTTCCAGAGGTAAAACAGTTACCATTTTGTAATCGTCTTTTGAATCTACTACTATTTTATCTGAAACTTTTTGAGTTTGCTTTGTTTGTTTGTTTGTAATAGATGAAACTGCATGTTTACTAATTTTTACTTCTTCAGAACTTCCGTTCAAAGCATAATAAACTAAACCATTTTCGGTTTTAATAAAATTTACATCAAGTTGTTCACCATTGTGTTTTGTAATTTGATGTGTTTGTGAAATTGCAACATTTGCAAATAACACTGCTAGTGTAAAATATAATACTTTCATGATAATTAGATTTAAATTAAAAATGATCAGATTTGAAATTTAAAAACTAAATTTTCACAATTCAACATTATGGAATTTTTCGAATTATGATACAATTTGAAAAATATCTTTTACGAGAAAATATTATCAACATTACATCACAATAAAAATGAGAACATAAAATTGTCTTTTCAAGAAATCGGTTTTGAAAATTTACTGCAGTAAAAATTACGAGTTTTTAAAAACAATAAATTTCAGATTAGATTCTTTAACGGCAAATTTTAATTTTTGATAAAAATCATCTCTGACTTCTACTTTATGTTAAAAATAGCAGTTTTTAGCAGAATTGCATGTTAATAAGCCGTTAAACTGACTAAAATAACAGCTAAAATTAAAATTAGACTTCTAAATAAACAATAATT
>NZ_DASWYK010000194.1:0-3860 GCF_036405015.1 Flavobacterium sp.
ATTGAAAATGTGCTCATTACTTAATTATTGTTATTGTTATTTTGTTGTAAAATCTTTATATCCGATATGCGGTCTGCAAAGAAAGTAATTTTTTCTGGATATTTCAAAATTAATATTTCATATGCCTGAATTGCCTTTGTATATTTCTTTTGTTCTAGATAAACTCTGGCTAAAGTCTCTGTCATCAAATAAGAATTGTCTTCAACATTGCTGTCTATTTGAACAACTGGAGCACTGGTTCCAGGCTTAATTGGCGAGATTTTCGGATTCGTTTCGATGAATTTGTCGATAATTTCAGCCTTTTTTTGTCTCTCTTCTTCTTTTTCCGCCTCGATTTTAGCTTTTTCTTCCGGAGAAATGTCGTTTGAACGGTCAATTGGTTCTGTTCGAGATAATTGTAGCCACTCTTGGAAAGAATGTTTTTCGCTAAGAGAAAAATCTAAAGGTTTACCAAGTTCAAGATGTTCTTCGGCTGTTTTTACAGATTCGTTGGTTTCTTCTTCAATTTGTTCTTCTTCAACTTCCTCTTCATGAATTTCTTCTGCAATTATTTCAGGAACAGTTTCTATAACCTCTTCCTTAATTGTAGTTTGAATTTCTTCTTTAGGTTCTTTAGAAATAGGAGTTTCAGCTTCTTTTTCAGCCTCTTTTATAGAAGAAAGGATTGAACGTTCAACAGGATTAGGTTTGAATTCAGGAATTATCATTTCTTCGATAACATCGCCTTCGTCTTCGTCTTCTTCAATAATATTTGAAATTGACTTTTCTATGACAGGAATGATTTCTGGTTCTTCCGTTTTTGACGGTTCTTCTGTGTTTGCAGCTTCTGCTTCTTTTATAGAACTTAAAATAGAATTCTCAACACGATCAAATTTTGGTTCTTCAACTTCTTTTACAGGCTCAGGTACAGAAGGAGTTTCAGAAACTTTAATAGAGCTTAAAATAGAATTTTCAATACGATCTATTTTAGGTTCTTCCGTTTTTATTGGTTCTATTGTTTCTGTTACTTCTATTACTGGTGAAACTTTAGTTTCTTCTGTAGTGTTTAAAATTGAATCTACAGGATCAATTTTATTTTCTGTTTCAATAACTGGTTTTTCAAAAGTAACAGAATGCGCTTCTTTAATGGCAAGAAAAATAGATGGATCTATTTCTGGAATTTTTTTAGGTTCTTCTTTAATTACTGGTTTTTCAAAAGTAACTGTTTGGGCTTCTTTGATAGCAAGAAAGATAGAAGGATCAATCTCAGGAACTTTTTTAGGTTCTTCAGTGATTACTGGTATTTCAGCTTTTATGGATGGCTCAACCTGTATTGGTTCTTCGGCTTTTACAGATTCTTCCGTTTTTACAGGTTGTAAAATAGCAGGAATTTCGGCGGCAGGTATTTGAACTTCTTTAGTTGTCTCTGAAACTGCTTCTTCTTCAACATCTGTTTTTATTTCGATAGCTTTCTGAATTTGTTCAGGCGAAATGATTTCACTTTCAAAAACAGTAATTTCAAGAAGATCTCTCAGTTTTTGTTCGTAGAAATCATTTTGAATCGAAGTAAAGGCTTCAGAAGTAATAAATTCAAATAAAACAGAACGATCTGCAGTGTGTGCTGCAGTTACCTTTAAAGCATAATTATACTTAAAGCTATTTTGATTGTAAAGTCCTTTTAATCGTAATGCGCGTGCACTTTGAAAATATGGAAATTCATTCAAAACACTTCCTAATGCGTCCGCCTGCTTTTCTGTAATAGCATCGGGTTTGTTCATTAAGTAGGTATAATCGCTAACGTTCATTTATGTTTTGTTTAATCGTTTATTTGTCTAATCGTTTATTCGCTATTATTTGTTCTAATTGTTTAATCGATTAAACGGTTTTACGATTAAACGATTCAACAAATAAATTACCATTTAGCCAATGATTCATTAAAGATATCTTGTGTGATTCTTTCAAAAATTGTTCGAATTGCTTCGTTTAATGTAGATCCTGTTGGAAGGTCTCTTCCTGGGAAATCATAGTAAAATTCAAACGGTTTTTCAAAATCATCTGTTTCCTTCTTTCTATTCGTAAATCTTACATTAACACGAATTGATAAACGGTTTTGTGCTGCCTGCTGATCTGCTGTTGCAGTCATTGGGGTAATTCTGTAATCTACAATTTCTCCTTCGTAAGTTAAATCACCACCAGTACTAACTAAGTTTAGATTGGTTTGGTTCATAATCAAATCCTGCAATGCCAATGTAAAAGTTCTGTCAATACCTGGTTCAACTAAATCTGCATTGTTTTGGAAAAAGTTAACCTGAAAAGTTTTGGCGTCGATTTTACCAGTTCCAGTAAAGTTGTAAACAGAACAACCGCTTAACATGAAAAGGCTTAAGAGAGCGAAAAGAGAATATATTTTTTTCATAATATTTATTGGTAAAATCCCAATTGGTTTAAAATTCCAAATTCCAATTGTGGCCAAATATAGTAATTGGAATTTGGAATTTTGAAATTGTATTTTAATTATTTTATAAATCGAATTGTTTGATTTTGCGGTAAAGCGTTCTTTCTGAAATACCTAATTCGTCTGCTGCAGCTTTACGTTTTCCTTTGTTTTTTTCTAATGACTTTTTAATCATTTCGATTTCTTTTTGTTCTAAACGTAAAATTTCTTCTTCTTCGATAGTTTCAGCAAATAAATAGTTGTCTTCGGGAATTTGATAATTATCTTCGCGAACAACAGGAGTGGTTACAACAGCGGTTCTTGGTTCTTCTTCAAAATCAATTTCGCTGTCGTTTTGCTGATTTCCGTATATTTTCTGAATTAGATTCGGATTAATATCTTGTACTTTAGAAGTGCCATTTTTCATTAATTCTAAAGTCAGTTTTTTTAAATCGTTCAAATCACTTTTCATATCAAAAAGCACTTTGTACAATATGTCTCTTTCTGTACTAAAGTCGCTTTCTTTTTTACTGTCGTTAATTACAGAAGGCAAGTTGCTTCCTTCAGTTGGCAAGTAAGATTGTAAAGTCGCAAGGTTGATATCGCGATTAGTCTCTAAAACAGAAATCTGTTCCGCCACATTTCGAAGCTGACGAATATTTCCGCTCCATCTGAATTTTTGTAAAAGCTGAACAGCATCATCATCCAGTCTTAAAGGTGGCATTTTGTATTTATGAGCAAAATCGGCTACAAATTTTCTAAACAACAAATGAATGTCATCATTTCTTTCACGTAAAGGCGGTAAAGTAATTTCAACCGTACTTAAACGATAGTACAAATCTTCACGGAATTTACCTTTTTCGATTGCATTGAATAAATTGACATTAGTTGCCGCGACGATACGAACATTCGTTTTTTGAACTTGTGACGAACCTACTTTTATGAATTCACCATTTTCCAAAACACGAAGTAATCTTACTTGAGTTGTTAATGGCAATTCTCCAACTTCATCCAAAAAGATTGTTCCACCGTCAGCCACTTCAAAATAACCTTCACGTGTGCTTGTTGCGCCTGTAAAAGCACCTTTTTCGTGACCAAAAAGTTCACTGTCAATTGTTCCTTCCGGAATTGCACCGCAGTTTACGGCGATATATTTACCATGCTTTCTGTGTGAAAGCGAATGTATGATTCTAGGAATATTTTCTTTACCAACACCACTTTCCCCGGTTACCATTACTGAAATATCAGTTGGAGCAACCTGAATGGCTTTTTCGATAGCACGATTTAATTTTGGATCATTTCCAATAATCTCAAATCGTTGTTTTATTGCTTGAACTGTTTCCATATAGATTTTGTTTCAAGTTTTTATTGTTTCAGGTTTTGCCTAAAACTTTGGCTTGTATTTTTTATTGTTTTGCCACAGATTAAAAGGATTAACACAGATTTT
>NZ_DASWYK010000195.1:0-4889 GCF_036405015.1 Flavobacterium sp.
TGGCAATCGTACAAAACAGACGGATCTTCAACTGAATTTAAAAATATTCCAACTGGAATTCCATATTCTCTTAAGGATCAAGAAAAAGACATGGGACGCACTCCTGTGCCATACGGAATTGCTGGATGGTTAAACAATGGAAACAGCGTTGCTCTTTACGACAAATTTGATATTTGGGTTATTGATTTAAACGGAAACACAAAACCATATTCCCTAACTCAGGAATTTGGTAGAAAAAACAATGTTGTATTACGTTTATACGGTTCTGAATTCGGAGGAAATCTTACTGGTAAAACACTTACTTTAAGAGGTTTTGATACTAAAACAAAATCAGAAGGTGTTTATGTTTTAAAGAACAACAAAATCACTGTTTTGGCTAGTAATCCGAATTATGATATTAAAATTCAAGCTTTTGCAGGAAATCAATCCAATTATCTTTTTACAAAAGAAAGCGCTTCTACTTTCCCAGATTTATGGTGGGCAAATGAGAATTTCAAGAGTCAAAAAAGACTAACTGATATTAATCCACAGCAGTCTGAATACAATTGGATGAAAACAAAACTGCTTCGTTGGAAAAACTTTGATGGTACGGAAGGCGAAGGAATTTTATATGTTCCTCAAAATTACGATGCTTCTAAAACCTATCCAGTAATTGTTCATTTCTATGAAAAACACACACATGAAATGAATCATTATCCAATGCCGGAAATGAGTACTTCAAACATCAATATTCCGACTTTCTTAAGCAGAGGTTATTTGGTATTTATGCCAGATGTAAATTATACTTACAACAGCCCTGGAAACAGCGCATATAATGCTGTTGTGAGCGGAACACAGTATTTAATTGATCAGAAAATCTCAGAAAAAGGCAAAATCGGAATTCAAGGACATAGTTTTGGTGGTTATGAAACTTCATACATTATTACTAAAACGCCAATTTATACTTGTGCAATTGTAGGTTCTGGAGTGAGTAATTTTACTTCAAACTATTTGAATTATCGTGTAAATGGTATTTCGAATATGTTCAAATACGAAGCAGATCAATACCGTATGAAAGGTTCTATGTATGAATATCCAAAAGAATACGTAGACAACTCTCCTATTTTCAATGCTAACAAAGTGACTACTCCTGCTCTAATTTTCCATAATGACAAAGACGGAGCTGTTCCTTTCGATCAAGGCATGGGATTATTCTTTGCTTTAAGAAGATTAGGAAAAGAAGCTTGGCTGGTAAATTACAAAACGGAAAATCATACACTAGACAGAGCCGTTAATCAAAAAGATTGGACACAGAAAATGCTACAGTATTTTGATTTCTATTTAAAAGGTGCTTCACGCCCTGACTGGATGTAGTTTTATCTAACACATAGAAACATAGAATTTTAAACCTAAAAAAAGAGCAAAAAACAAATCTAGATTTGAACACATAGAACTATGTGAATTTAAATAAGTGAAATGCCTTTTTTAGACAAAGAAAAGCTATGATTCTATGTGTTGAAAATATAGCCACAGATTAAAAGATTAAAAAGATTTAAATAAATCTGCGTAATCTGCGAGAGAAAAAAATAAGCCACGAATTTCACTAATTCACACAAATTAAAATTCGAGAAAATTTGTGCAATTAGTAGCAAAAAACAAACACACAAACTATATAAGTAAACTGTTATTTGAAGGTTTCTTTTGAGACCTTCAAATCAACAGCAGGGACTTCTTATACTTTTTTCAAACTAAAATTCAATCAAAAAAGAACAATAATTATCAAAATGAAAACAAAATTAATTCTAGCGCATTTCTTGATTCTGGGTTTATCTCAGGTTTCGGCGCAGTTTAAAACTACATTTCCGTTGCCAAAAGAAGTTGCACACGGAACGCTTCCAAACGGAATGCAGTATTTTATTATGCACAACGAATGGCCAAACGACAGAGCCGATTTCTATTTTGTGCAAAACGTGGGAGCTATTTTAGAAAATGACGATCAAGACGGATTAGCGCATTTCTTAGAGCACATGGCTTTTAACGGAACAGAGCATTTTAAAGGAAAAGGAGTCATCAATATGTTGGAAAAACAAGGAGTTTCTTTCGGAAAAGATATTAATGCTTACACCGCTTACGATGAAACGGTTTACAACATCAGCAATGTTCCTTCACAAAACAAAACTTTATTGGATTCTTGCATGTATGTATTGCACGATTGGTCGGGTTCTTTGCTTTTGGCAGACAACGAAATTGATGCCGAAAGAGGTGTAATTCGCGAAGAATGGCGCACAAGAAGAAACGCTGATTACAGAGCGGGAGAAAAAATCGATAAAGTCGTATTTGACGGTTCAAAATATGCAAAACGAAATGTAATTGGAGATTTGAATGTCATCAATAATTTCAAATATCAAGTACTTAGGGATTATTATAAAAAATGGTATCAACCGCAAAATCAGGCTGTCGTAATCGTAGGGGACATCGACGTCACTTTAATCGAAAAAAGGGTTAAAGAGATTTTCGGTTCGATACCAAAACCTAAGAAAATCAACAAAAGAGAATACGAAAAAATTCCGTTTCATAAAGAAAACCGTTATGTTCTGGCAACTGACAAAGAATTACAGCGTTCTGGAATTTCACTTTCGTATACCAAATCAAAACCTTTAGTTCAGGATCAGGCTGAAATGACCAAAAGCATGCAGGAAAATCTGGCAATACAAATGATGAATACACGTTTTAACGAATACATCATCAATAACGAAACGGCAGGTTTGGCATTCGGAATTTCAAATGATAATCTTTCGAGATTGGACAGTAAATTTTCATTGCACATTACTCCGAAAAAAGGAAAATTCATCGAAGCTTTTACAGAAGCTTACAGAGAATTTGAAAGAGCGATGCAAAACGGATTCACGCAACAGGAATTAGACCGTTTGAAAACTAAAATGCGTACCAATTACGACAATCGTTTGGCAAATAAAGATAAAATTGGAAATGCTTATTGGGCAGAGCAATTGCAACTTTATTTCTTAGAATCTAATCCAGTTTTTTCCGTTGAAGGCGAACACGAATGGATCAATACTTTCTTAAACAATGTTACTTTAGCACAGGTAAATACAGCTTTTAAAGCTTTAAACCCGAAAGATAATTTAGTGTTATCGGTTTCGGCTCCTGAAGATGCTACAACAAAATTTCCTGAAGCAAATGAGTATTGGAATGCCATTAAAACCATTTCAAACTCCAAATTAGAACCTTACAAAGAAGAAGAATTAACCGCTTCTCTAGTAAAAGAAGATTTGAAAGAAAAACCAATTGCAAAAACAGAAGACATTAAACTATTCGCGAATGCGAAAAAATATACTTTGGCAAATGGTGCAAAAGTGATTGTTTACCCAACTACTTTAAGCAAGGATCAAATTTTATTTTCGGCTTACAGCGCGGGAGGAAATTCTTTGGCAGATTGGAAAGACCTTCCATCGGCTCAAATTGCATCGGCTGTGGCATCGTATTCTGGTTTGGGCGATTATAAATTTACCGATTTAAAGAAGAAACTGACTGGTAAAACAGCCAATGTGAGTCCGTATATTGGAGGTTTGTACGAAGGTTTTAACGGAAGCAGTAACAAGGAATCTTTGACAACTTTATTGCAACTTACTTATTTGTATTTCCAACATCCGAGGTTTGACAACAGTACTTTCGACAAAATAAAAGAGCAATATCAAAATAAATTAAACAATGCTCCAAACAGCAACGAAAAGGCTTTAAACGATACTATTTCGAACCTAAACACCAATTACAGCAAACGTAACTGGCTTTTAACGCAGGATTTTATCAATTCATTTTATTTGAATAAAGCTAAAAAATTCTATACCGAACGTTTCTCAAATGCAGGTGATTTTACGTTTTTGTTCGTCGGAAACATTTCAGATCAGGATATCGCTTTGATCAATATGTATTTAGGAAATCTTCCATCAACACAAAAAGCAGAAAATTATGTCGATCATAAGATTTTTATGAAAGAAGGAAAAACAGAAAAAACGATTTTCAGATCAATGGATACGCCAAAAACAACGGTTTATCTTCATTTAGAAAACAAAGAGGTTGCGTATAACAAAAAGAACAAAATCTTAAGTTATATGTTGTCTGAGTGGCTGACAAAACGCTATTTGGAAACGATTCGTGAAGAAGAAGGCGGTAGTTATGGTGTTCAGGTTGGAACGAATATATCACAACTCCCTACTCCATTATTTTCTTTAGAAATTAACTTCGATTGTAATCCTGATAAAGCAGATGCTTTGGTGAAAATTGTACATGCCGAACTTGCGAGAGTACAAACCGAAAACATTACTGCCAATATGCTGGAAGACATCAAACAATCTATTCTAAAAAATAATCAGGAACAGATTAAACAAAATAGTTATTGGTTGGGTGCTCTAAACTCTTATGTTCGTGATAACGAAGAGCCACTAAACACTGAACTTCTTAAAACAACTCTAAGCGCGATAACGGCAAAAGATTTAAAAGAATTCATTGTGAATGCTTTAAAGAAATCTAACAGCGTGCAAGTGCTTATGAAAGCAAAGTAAGAATCTCTTATAAACCTTATTCCAGATTCTGGTTTATAACGTTCTTATCGATTTTTTTATTTTTTATTTTAATTAGTTTTTAAAGGCTGTCCAAAAGACAGCCTTTATTATTTTAGAAATTTAATTGCAACACATAGAAACATAAATTTTATATCTAAAAAAGATCCTCAAAAGAGAAATTTATTTCTCAAACATAGTTCGCTATGTTTGTTTAAACAAATGAAATGCCTTTTTTAAAGTTTTCTAAACTATGTTTCTATGTGTTTAGAAAATTTTACTCAACATTTTAAATAATAAAAAACTACTTATATTTGAAGGAACTAAATTTCC
>NZ_DASWYK010000196.1:0-33576 GCF_036405015.1 Flavobacterium sp.
GCTTAAGAGCAAATTTATATTTAAAATTATTGTTGTTTTTTTCTCTTTCCTTAATTTCGTCAAAGCTTGAAGCTACCTGAACCGTCTCTAAATGTACCGTTTCCTGAACCCATTGTAATCCGTTATGCTGAATTGTAATACCACTTTTATTATAGGTGAAGGGCTCAGAAAATCTACTGTTTTTCTTTAAATAAAGTTCTTTTTCATTATAATTTAGTACCAAAGTAAAACGCTTAAGAACTTCTCCCCCAACCGAACCGATACGTCCTGGAACCATCTTTACATTTCGAATAGAAATAGAATCTGGAAAAGACACAATAGGTTTTCTAAAATCAAATTTATCAATAGAAAACTCGTCAATTTTTGCGCGATGTCCTTCAATGTCTCCACTAAATCCTTTTCCTAAAAAGTCTGGAAAATTTTTATCTGGCAGTTTAATTTTATCATTTTCGAAAATCCAAAATGCATCACTATTACCAATATCAATAAGCAACTTTGCTGGAATCTGAGTATTATTAACCGTTGCCATAGCAACCAAATAAGGTTTTGACCTTTCTATCGTGATCGGAACTTTTTCAAATTTTCTTTCGAGCTTTTGCTGAAACTTATCACTCTTCGTATGAATTATAATTTTCTTTTTTTGATAATTGATCTCGACTAAATTATTTCTAAAGAATTTATGACCGATAATTCCATTAACTGGAATTCCAATATGAGAAGATAAATTAAAACTTTGATCGAGAATAATAAAAACCATATGGTCATTAGATTTTAGACCATGAGTTTCTAAAATATTTTTTGTTGATTTTAATCCTTCAATTTCTTCTTCGCTTCCCAATCCACGAAGTTTGATTTTTTCAACATTGTTAAAACTTACTTCTTGTCTTTCTTCCATGCTGAATAAAATTGTTTCTTCAACACCCGAATCTAATAGAAAATTAAGCTCTACTCCGTTTACTTTTATAGGAATAAAAATAAGGTTGTTAATGAGTTTAAAAGGTATCGTAGCCTTTGATGCATTGTTTTGTAATAAAAAATCGCCTTGTCCAAAAAGCAAAAAAGGTAAGAATAACCCAAAAAACAATACTATATATTTTTTCATTGACAATATTTTATTATAAAATTACTAAATATATTTATTATTGTTACATTTTTAGAAGTACCCGTATTGTTTACGTTAAATTCGAAAAAAATATGCAAATTTGCACTTCAATAATTTATACTCATGCCAACAATTTCACACAAAGGCAAAAACATGCCTGAATCTCCGATACGCAAGCTGGCTCCTTTTGCAGATTTAGCAAAGAAAAAAGGACACAAGGTGTATCACTTAAACATTGGTCAACCGGATATCAAGACACCCGAAGTGGCCATCGAGGCGGTAAAAAATATTGATTTAACTCTTATAGAATACAGTCCGTCTGCCGGATATGAAAGCTATAGAAAAAAATTAGCTCATTTTTACCAGCGCCAAAATGTAAACGTTAACCCAGAAGACATCATTGTAACAACTGGTGGTTCTGAAGCCTTACTATTTGCGCTGGCCACAATTACAGATCCTGGAGATGAAATCATTATCCCAGAACCTTTTTATGCTAATTACCACGCGTTTGCTTCTTCTACAAGTGCAACTGTAGTACCTCTTGTTTCTACTATCGAAACAGGATTTGCCTTGCCAAGTATTGAAGAAGTTGAAAAACTAATTACACCAAAAACAAAAGCCATTCTGATTTGCAATCCTGGAAATCCGACTGGATATTTATATTCTGAAACAGAAATTAAGCAATTAGCAAGCCTGATTAAAAAACATGATTTATACTTAATCGCTGATGAAGTGTATCGTGAATTTTTATATGACGGAGATGATGTGCATTTTTCTGTAATGAATCTTGAAGATGTACAGCAAAACGTTATCATGGTAGATTCTGTTTCTAAACGTTACAGTATGTGTGGCGCTAGAATTGGTTGTTTGGTTACTAAAAACAAAGAGGTTTTGGCTACAGTAATGAAGTTTGCTCAGGCACGTTTAAGTCCGCCAACAATTGAACAGATTGCTTGCGAGGCTGCAATTGATACACCACAAAGTTATTTTGATGAAGTAATCGGAGAATATAAAGAACGCCGTAATACTCTAATCGCAGAATTAAACAAAATCGAAGGAGTTATTGTTACAAAACCAAAAGGTGCTTTTTATTGTATCGCAGAACTCCCAATCAAAGATTCTGATGATTTTGCACAATGGCTTTTAGAAAGCTATAATTTAAATGGAGAAACAGTAATGATTGCTCCTGCTAAAGGTTTTTATTCAACACCAGGAATGGGATTAAATCAGGTTCGTATTGCTTATGTTTTAAACAAACAGGATTTAATTACAGCCGTAAACATCTTAAAAGAAGCTTTATCCGTTTACAATAATAGATAAAACAATCCAACTTAAACTTTCAAAAGACAATAGCGATCTTCGTTATTGTCTTTTGTTTTTTGAGTCAATTTTAAATTATATCCAAAAAGGAACAATTAAATCGTAAAAAGCATAGAAAAGGTTTCCCATTTATTAATTATCTTTACCGCCTTAAAAAGATATACCCATTATAATAGCAGTTTTTAATGATAAATAACGAAGATTTTATAGACGAAATTGGTGACAGTCATTTCAGCAGTAATGCTCAAAACCCTTTAAGACCAGATGCTTTTGACATAACTGACGAAGAAAAAATAGAAAAAATAAAAAAAGATGTCGAAAGCATTCTTCAAACTCTTGGAATGGATTTGACAGATGACAGCATCAAAGGAACTCCAAATAGAGTTGCTAAAATGTTTGTAAAAGAGATTTTTGGAGGATTAAATCCTGCAAAACAGCCAAAAGCCTCTACTTTTGACAACAATTACAAATATGGTGAAATGCTGGTAGAGAAAAACATTACCGTTTATTCTACTTGCGAGCACCACTTATTACCAATCATCGGACGTGCTCACGTAGCTTATATTTCAAGTGGAAGAGTAATTGGTCTTTCTAAAATGAACCGTATTGTTGAATATTATGCTAAAAGACCTCAAGTACAAGAGCGTTTAACAATGCAGATTGTTCAAGAACTTCAAAAAGCTTTAGGAACAGAAGACGTTGCTTGCGTTATCGACGCTAAACACCTTTGTGTAAATTCACGCGGAATTAAAGATATCGAAAGTAGTACAGTAACTTCTGAATTCGGAGGAAAATTCAAAGACCCACAAACTAAGAGAGAATTTCTTGACTACATCAAATTAGAAACTCAGTTTTAAATATTTGGTTGATTGATTAATTGTTTATATCGATTGATCATTTTTGAAAATCAAAAATTAAACAAATTACAACAAGTAAAACTATGCCTTTATATACAAGTCAGCCCTTAAAAATATACAATTCGCTTTCAGGCGAAAAAGAAGATTTCAAACCTATCCATGATGGAAATGTTGGAATGTATGTTTGTGGACCTACCGTATATAGTAATGTTCACCTAGGAAATGTGAGAACTTTTATGTCTTTTGACGTCATTTTTAGATATTTCCTTCATTTGGATTACAAAGTTCGCTACGTACGTAATATTACCGATGTAGGTCATATTGTGGATGATGTGGATGAAGGTGAAGATAAAATTGCTAAAAAAGCACGTTTGGAGCAATTAGAACCAATGGAAGTCGTACAACGCTATACTGTAGATTTTCATAACATTCTAAAAGCTTTCAACTTTTTACCTCCAAGCATTGAGCCAACTGCAACTGGACATATTATCGAACAGATTGAAATCATCAAAAAAATCATCGACAAAGGTATCGGTTACGTTGCCAATGGATCGGTTTATTTTGATGTTGTAAAGTATAACGAAACCAATAACTACGGTATTTTAAGCGGTAGAAATATCGATGATATGTTGACAAATACGCGTGATCTTGATGGACAATCTGATAAGAGAAATCCTCAGGATTTTGCACTTTGGAAAAGAGCAGAACCAGAACATATTATGAGATGGCCTTCGCCTTGGAGTGATGGTTTTCCAGGATGGCATCTTGAATGTACTGCAATGAGTACTAAATATCTTGGTAATCATTTTGATATTCACGGAGGTGGAATGGATTTAAAATTCCCTCACCACGAATGTGAAATTGCTCAAAACGAAGCCTGCACAGGTCAATCTCCAGTAAATTACTGGATGCATGCCAATATGCTGACTTTAAACGGAAAGAAAATGGCTAAATCGACTGGAAATAATATTTTACCAGGCGAAATCCTTAGCGGTGATAATAATATCTTAAGCAAACCATTTTCGGCTTCTGTAACCCGTTTCTTTATGCTACAAGCACATTACAGAAGTATCTTAGATTTTTCTGATGATGCAATTGTTGCTGCTGAAAAAGGATACAAAAGATTAATGGAAGCAGTTGATGCTTTACCAAATATTACAGCTGGAAATACAAGTTCTATCGATTTTGCAGCATGGAAACAACTTTGCTATGACGCTATGAATGACGATTTCAATACGCCAATTTTAATCGCTCAGTTATTTGAAGCAGTTCGTTACATCAACTTATTAAAAGACGGAAAAGAAACTATTTCTGCTGCTGACCTAGCCGATTTTACTACAGCTGTAAACGCTTTCGTTTTTGATGTTTTAGGTCTTAACGACGAGAAAAGTGCTGATGGCGACAATGACAAACTAGAAGGAGTAGTAAACATGCTTATTGGAATGAGAAATCAAGCTAGAGTAGATAAAAACTTTGCTCTTTCTGATCAAATTCGAGACCAGTTAATTGCTTTAGGCATACAACTTAAGGACGGAAAAGAAGGAACATCTTTTAGCATTCAATAAGGAAAATCATTTTTTTGGATGTAACAAAATGCTCTAAAATGCAACCTATAAAGAGTTTCAAAAACTAAACAATACGTATTTAATGTTATCCAAAATTCTAATATATCCGTTTGTGTTATTGGTGCGTTTTTATCAAACAGTAATTTCCCCGTTTACACCAGCATCTTGCAGATTTGAACCCACCTGTTCCACTTATATGATTCAGGCTTTACAAACCCATGGATTGTTTTATGGTGGATTTTTAGGTATTAAACGCATTCTGAGCTGTCATCCTTGGGGAAAAAGTGGTTACGATCCTGTACCAGAAAAGAAATGCAATCACAAAAACATTAACCTTTTATAAAACGGTACTTTACATTAAATATTTATTTTTACAATAATATAAAACATTTTACATGACACACGCCTTAAATTTTGTTTGGAACCCTTCAGAGGGAATCAATTTAGGATTTTTTATGATTCGCTATTACAGCTTAATGTTTGTAATCGCCTTTTTGTTAGGATGGTTCCTAATGAAAAAGATTTTTGAAAGAGAAAATGAATCACTTGAAAAACTGGATTCTTTATTTGTTTGGACGGTTCTTGCAACTTTAATTGGAGCACGTTTGGGTCATGTTTTCTTTTACGATTGGGAATATTTCAGAAATCATTTACTTGAAATTTTCCTTCCTTTTAGATTTGAACCAAAATTTGAATTTACAGGTTTCCAAGGATTAGCAAGTCACGGAGCAGCAATTTCTATTATTGTTGCGATGTATTACTACAGTAAAAAGATTTTAAAACGTCCGCTTCTATGGATTTTAGATCGTATTGTAATTCCTGTGGCAAGTGGCGCTATCTTTGTTCGTTTAGGAAACTTCTTCAATTCAGAAATCATTGGTAATGAAACGACATCTTCATTTGGAATTCGTTTTTTACATGATACCTTCAGCAAAAACGAAGCTGTGCAAAAAACCGGAATTCCAGATCCTGTAGAAGCATACAATGCAATTGCAACAAATCCTAAATTCGCTACTCTTTTAGCAGAAGTTCCTGCGAGACATCCCGCACAATTATACGAATCGTTTTCTTATATTTTTGTATTTGCTATTCTATATTTCTTATACTGGAAAACAAACACAAGACTTAAATCTGGTTACTTATTCGGATTGTTTTTAGTTCTTTTATTCGTAGTACGATTTATTGTAGAATTCGTAAAACAAAGCCAAGGAGGAATCGAAGAAAATCTAGGTTATTTTTCAACTGGACAATGGCTAAGTATCCCATTTATCATTATTGGATTATTCTTTATTATTAGAGCTCAGAGAAATCCTTTAGCAGAATCTTAAAACAATTAACATAAATAGAAAAACGCCCAATATAATTAAATGTTGGGCGTTTTTTTTTTATAATTGATACGAGATACCCAATTCAATGTTTTTTGTATTATATCCCGCATTTGAGCTTCCTAAACCCGCATTCGACACATGTCTTAAACTTGGACGTATATCAAGCTGAAATCTATCATAATCTACAGTAAAACCAACCGCTAAAACATCTGCAAAAGCAAAACCTTTAGACATTCGTTCTGTCTCAGTATCAGAAATCATTGGACCGACACTTCCTAAAATATAACAAGAATACATTTTTCCTATAGGTTTTCTAATCAAAAAGCCAACATTAAGAACATATTCGTGAACATCTTTCAACTGCATATATTCGATTCGTTTTTGTTCAAAATCTGGAGTTTCTGGCTTCACAAAATACAAATTCAACAATTGATGTTTTCCAAAATTAATCTCAGGTTGCACCAAAATCTCAAATTGAAAATTTCTGGTTTCTTTTATTCTACAATACAATTGCAACTTATAAAAATGATTATCAAAAGTATAATCTGCATTATTAAATTCGCTTCCAAAACCATAACCTAATCCCACACTATAATTACCATTTCTCTGCTGTCCACTAACTTGTATTACAACAAATAATAACACAATATAGAATATTCTTTTTTGGATCATAAATTAGTATTAAATCTTAAATACAAACATAAAAAAAGATCCAGCTTTCACTGGATCTTTCTATATCAAAATAAGGTTCTTAATTATGCCTTATTGTGTTTGTCTTCAATTGTATGTTTCTCATCACTTGAAATCGTATCAACCAATACTGGAGTTGCGATAAATAATGAAGAATAAGTACCAACGATAATACCAATTAACATTGCGAAGATAAATCCTCTGATAGATTCTCCACCGAAGATAAACATTGTTAATAATACAATGATCATCATTAATGAAGTATTCAATGTTCTAGATAATGTAGTATTAATAGAAGCGTTTACGATATCCTCGAAACTTCCTTTACGGTTTCCGATGATAAACTCTCTTACCCTGTCAAATACAATTACCGTATCGTTCATAGAATAACCAATTACAGTTAAGATCGCAGCGATAAAGTGCTGATCCATTTCCATGTGGAATGGCATGAATTTGTAACATAATGAATAAACCCCTAATACAAACACTACGTCGTGTGCAACAGCTGCAATCGCACCTAATGAATATTGCCATTTACGGAAAGAAACCATTAAGTATAAGAAAATAACTGCCATCGCTCCAAGAACTGCCCAGTATGAGTTCGTTTTGATATCCTCAGAGATAGAAGCTCCAACTTTAGAAGCTTGCAATACACCTACTGTTTTACCATTGTAAGAGTTAATGAATTTATCGTAAGAAGTATTTGGGAAATATTTCTGCAAAGAATTGTATAATTTCTGGTTTACTTCTTCATCAATAGCAACACCATCTTCTTTAATTTTATATTTAGTAGTGATTTTCAATTGATCATCATCACCTAAAATTTTAGCTTCAACTGGAGTACCAAAAGCAGCAGATAATTCATCTGAAACTGCAGTAGCATCTACAGCTTTTTCAAATTTAACTTGGAAAGTTCTACCTCCAACAAAATCAACACCTTCATCTAATCCGTTAACGAAGAAGATAGAAACTAAACTTACTACAGTTACAATAGAAGAGAAGATATAAGTGAATTTTTTAACTTTAATAAAGTCAAAGTGGAAGTTTGTAAACCAGTTTTTAGTAATGTTTGTTGAGAAAGTTAAATCTGCTTTTCCAAGAATATTTCTATCAATGAAAATTCTAGCAATAAAAATTGATGTAAACAATGAAGTTACAATACCGATTAACAATGTCAATGCGAAACCTTTGATTGGACCTGTACCAAAGATAAACAAGATTGCTCCAGTTAAAACGTGAGTAACGTTAGCGTCGATAATAGAACGCATTGCACCATGCCATCCATAAGAAGCTTGAACTGCTTCAGAAAGAGATTTTCCTTCACGTAATTCCTCTTTTGCTCTTTCATAGATAATAATGTTCGCATCTACCGCAGTACCTAATGTTAACACGATACCTGCAATACCTGGCAATGTTAATACGAAACCAAAACTTGCCATAATTCCGAATAAGAATAGTAAGTTTAACAACAAAGCAAGGTTTGCATACCAACCAGCTTTACCATAATAGAATACCATCCAAACACAAACTAATAAGAATCCTAATACAGAAGAAATTGTACCTGCATCAATAGCTGCCTGTCCTAAAGATGGACCAACAACAGTTGACTGAATAATATCTGCAGAAGCTGGTAATTTACCTGCATTTAATACGTTCGCTAAATCTTTAGTTTCAGCAACATCAAATGAACCTGTAATCTCAGATCTTCCTCCAGCAATAGGACCGCTTGTTACACCTGGAGCAGAATATACGATATCATCTAAAACAATTGCGATATAACTTTTTTGAGCAAATGCTCTACCTGTTAATTCTTCCCAAACTTTAGCCCCTTGGCTGTTCATTTGCATAGAAACCGCAGGTTTACCCATTTGGTCAAAAGTATCTTTTGCATCAGTAACAACACCACCGCTCATTGCTGGATTGTTGTCTCTGTTTCCTTTTAAAGCATATAATTCAACAACTTCAATATCTTTAGCACTTGCTAAATCTTTCGCTTTTTGATCTTTTATTGTAGTTGGCTTACTCCAAACAAATTTTGCATAATGTTGGTCAGCTGCCAATAAAACTCTAATTTCTGGTCTTTTAAAATAAGCATTGATAGTTGCTGTATCTTTTGGTGCAAAATAACCTAAAACTGGTCCACCACCTTGACCGATAATTTTATCAAATAAAGGATTGTTTCCTTTTTTAGCTGCAGTAGAATCTTTAGTATCATCTGTTAATAAAGCATTCAATGAATCTTTAGCAACAGTTTTAGTTTCTACTTTTTTAACTTCAGTTTTCTTTAAAGCTTCGTTAGCTGCTACTAAGAAGTTTCCGATTTCTTCAATTTTGTAAGTTTCCCAGAACTCTAATTGAGCTTTTCCACCTAATAATTTTTTAATTCTATCAACATCCTTAGCACCTGGAAGCTCTACCAAGATTCTTCCTGTTTCTCCTAATTTCTGGATGTTTGGTTGTGTAACTCCAAATTTGTCGATACGCTCTCTTAATACTTTAAAAGCACTTTCTACAGACTCATCAACTTTTCTTTTGATTACTTTTTGAACCTGAGCATCAGACATTTGAAAATCTACACCACCATCTCCTTGAAGACTTCTGTTTGCAAAAATATCTGGCGATGCCAATTTCACACTTCCTTTTGAATTTGCTTCAAAAGCTTCGAAGAACTTATTTAAATATGTTTTGTTTCCTTCTAAATTTGCAGAAGCATCAGCTAAAGATTTATTAAATACTGGATTTTTAGAATTATTAGCTAAACCTTTTAATACATCTTTAATAGAAATTTGAAGAATTACGTTGATTCCTCCTTCTAAGTCAAGACCTTTATTAAGTTGTTTGTTTTTCACTTCATTATAAGTGAAATCAGTAAAACCAAGATTTAATACTTTTTCTTTACCAATAGAATCTAAATATTTCAGCTCTTTATCAGGGTTGTCACCTGCAAAAGCTTTAGCTTCACTTTTGACACCATTTGCCACAAAAGTGAATGATAGTTGGTAAATACTTACCAATGCAAATAGAATTGCGAAAAATTTAATAAGTCCTTTATTCTGCATTATTACTAAAAATTAATTATGTTTTATTTTTGTTTTTGTTTTAAAGTCCCATAAAATAAGCCCTGACATGATTTTTTAAAACAAAAATACGAGATCACGAATTACCAATTTTTTTTTAAACCGAGCAAATATATAATTAACGAAAATATTAACCAATTAATTTATTAATTAATCGCAAAAAAAAGACTGCAAAAGTGCAGCCTTTTTCTTTTATTTCGTTTTTTATTACACTAAAATCGTCTTTAAAGCCTCATTCATGCTACGAACTGCATCTGCACTTTTCGCAAATAATGCTTTTTCTTGATCATTTAAGTTAATATCTAAGATTTCTTCTACTCCATTTTTACCAATTATACAAGGTACTCCTATACAAATATCATTTTGACCATATTCTCCTTCTACAAAAACAGAACATGCGATCATTTTCTTTTGATCATTCAAAATACTATCTACCAAGTAAGCCACCGAAGCTCCAGGAGCGTACCAAGCAGAAGTTCCAAGTAAACCTGTAAGTGTTGCTCCACCTACCATGGTGTCTGCAGCAACTTTTTGCAATACTTCTTCTGAAAGAAATTCTGTTACTGGTATACCATTATAAGAAGCCAGACGCGTTAATGGAATCATAGTGGTATCACCATGACCTCCAATTACCATTGCCGAAATATCATTTGCTGGTTTATCTAAAGCCAATGAAAGATAGGTTCTAAAACGCGAACTATCTAAAGCTCCACCCATTCCTATAATTCTATTTTTTGGAAGACCTGTTGCTTTTAAAGCCAAATACGTCATAGTATCCATTGGGTTTGACACTACTACAATAATTGTGTCTGGAGAATATTTCAATACATTTTCAGCAACTGCTTTTACAATTCCCGCGTTTATACCTATTAACTCTTCTCTTGTCATTCCTGGCTTTCTCGGAATTCCTGATGTAATCACCACTACATCACTTCCTGCAGTTTTAGAATAATCATTGGTTACGCCAGATACTTTTGTATTAAAACCAGTATTTGTAGCGCACTGTGTAATATCCAATGCCTTACCTTCTGCAAAACCTTCTTTAATATCCAACAATACTACTTCGCTTGCAATTCCTCTATAAGAAATAACATCTGCACATGTAGCTCCAACATTTCCTGCTCCTACAATGGTAACTTTCATATTTTATACTTTATCGGTTATTAATATTGCCTATTCTTTAAAAAGACAATTCGTTTAATTGTCTAGTAAATTTAAACAATTAAACGAATTGAAATTATTAATTTTTCATTTTATGCATCAATATTTGCATAAACTGCATTTTTCTCGATAAACTCTCTACGAGGTGGTACTTCATCACCCATTAACATAGAGAAAACTTGGTCAGCTTCTGCCAAACTATCAATATTTACTTGACGTAAAGTTCTAAAGTTTGGATCCATTGTAGTTTCCCACAATTGCTCTGCGTTCATCTCTCCAAGACCTTTATAACGTTGAATATTAGCACTTCCTCCCATTCTTTCGTTGGCCTGATCACGTTGAACATCATTCCAAGCATATTCTTTTTTGTTTCCTTTTTTAACTAAGTATAAAGGTGGCGCTGCGATATATACGTGCCCTTCTTCGATAAGCTCTTTCATGAAACGGAAGAAGAACGTTAATATTAAGGTAGAAATGTGACTACCATCGACATCGGCATCACACATGATGATTACTTTATGATATCTTAGTTTTTCAAGATTTAATGCTTTACTATCTTCTGCAGTTCCAACTGTTACTCCAAGAGCTGTAAAAATATTTCTAATCTCTTCGTTTTCGAATACTTTATGATGCATCGCTTTTTCAACGTTCAAGATTTTACCACGTAAAGGCAAAATCGCTTGAAAGTTACGATCACGTCCTTGTTTTGCTGTTCCACCAGCCGAATCTCCCTCGACAAGGTAAACCTCACATCTTGCAGGATCTTGTTCTGAACAATCTGAAAGTTTTCCAGGAAGTCCACCGCCGCCCATAACGGTTTTACGCTGTACCATTTCACGTGCTTTTTTCGCTGCGTGACGTGCTTGTGCTGCTAAGATTACTTTCTGGATAATCAACTTGGCATCATTTGGATTTTCTTCCAAATAATTTTCCAACATTTCTCCAACTGCTTGAGAAACTGGAGAAACTACTTCTCTGTTTCCAAGTTTTGTTTTAGTCTGACCCTCAAATTGAGGCTCAGATACTTTTACCGAAATAATTGCTGTTAATCCTTCACGGAAGTCATCTCCAGCAATTTCGAATTTTAATTTATCCAATAAACCAGAAGCATCCGCATATTTTTTAAGTGTTCTTGTCAAACCACTTCTAAAACCTTGTAAGTGCGTTCCTCCTTCGTGAGTATTGATATTATTTACATAAGAGAAAATATTCTCTGTATAACTTGTATTATAGATTAAGGCAACCTCAACCGGAATTTCTCCTTTATCATTATCCATGCTGATAACGTGAGAAACAATTGGCTCACGGTTACCATCTAAATAACGAATATATTCTTTAAGACCTTCATCAGAATGAAAAACTTCGCTTCTGAATTCGCCTTTGTCGTCAACTTCTCTTTTATCTGTAAAAGTGATTGTAATTCCTTTGTTCAAGAAAGAAAGTTCTCGCATACGTGCTGAAAGCGTATCGTATGAAAACTCAGTTGTTTGCGTAAAAATAGTATCGTCTGGAAAGAAAGTCTGACGTGTACCTCTTTTATCTGTTTCTCCGATTTGTTTTACCGGATATAATGATTTTCCTCTTTCGTATTCTTGTTCGTAGATTTTTCCTTCTCTAAAAACAGTAGATTTCATGTGAAGAGAAAGCGCATTTACTACAGAAACCCCAACTCCGTGAAGACCTCCAGAAACTTTATATGAATCTTTGTCGAATTTACCTCCGGCTCCGATTTTTGTCATTACTACCTCAAGTGCAGAAACGCCTTCTTTTTTATGTAAATCGACTGGAATACCACGTCCGTTATCTTCAACCGTAACAGAACCATCTTCGTTTATTGAGACACTGATCGCATCACAATGCCCTCCCATGGCCTCATCAATAGAGTTATCAACAACCTCATAAACTAAATGATGCAGTCCTCGAACTCCTACATCTCCAATATACATCGATGGACGCATTCTTACGTGCTCCATTCCTTCTAATGCCTGAATACTATCTGCTGAATAATTGTTCTTCTTGATTTCTTCGCTCATATAATTTATTCTAAAAAATGTATTTACTGTCTAACACGCAAATATATAAAAACGCAGGCTATATACCCAGTAAAATAGTAGTGAAAGCTGTTAAGTTATTAACACAATTGTCTGAAAAAGAATTAAAATTCCAATTTTCTAAAATTCCAAATTCCAAAACTGAAAATTTCATAAAAAACAATGATTTTTGGAAATTCCAATTCTTAAAATTAAACTCCAAATTTTTGAAATTCCAAATTCCAAAACTCTGAGTCTAAAATTTCAAATTCAACTTTCAAAACTTTAAACCTAAATGTATAAAAATAAAAAACCGAAATCACACCTTAATGCATTTCGGTTTTTAAATCGGTTTCAATTTTGGTATTTGGAATTTATTTTATTTAAAAATTCTTCTTTTTGGTATTTGGAATTTTAAAATTGGATTTTATCTTTTTCAGACCGCTACTCCAGATTTTACGCTTTCGAAATTTCCTTTCAAGTGAGCTGCATTTGCTCTTCCACTTGGATCAAGGTTTTCTTGCCATTTCGGTATCCATTTACGCACTGTATGCGCCGCACTGATCTGTGGGTAGTATTTATGAAAAATCGAACGATACAAGTAAGCTTCTTTAGTTGTTGGAGAATTATACGGAAACTCTGCAGTTGCTCCTGCCAGCTGTTCATCTGTAACCTGAGATGCACAATATTCAATTAACTTATCAACCCAATCATATCCTACTCCATCCGAAAATTGCTCTTTCTGACGCCATAAAACTTCTGACGGTAAATAAGGATCTTCGGGTGTATCAAATGCCTTTCTTAAAATGTATTTTTCAATTCCATCATAAGTTTTAGGCTGTTTTTCTTCTGTTTTAATTCGGATATTAGTATCTAAAAATGTAGTATCTAAAAACGGAAATCTCACTTCTAATCCATGCGCCATTGTTGTTTTGTCTGCACGAAGTAAGTCTGCCGTAAATAACTTTTGAACTCTTTCTATGGTTTCGTCCTGAAATTCTTCTGTTGATGGTGCATTTCTAAAATACAAATGTCCTCCAAAAACTTCATCGGCACCTTCTCCAGACAAAATAACTTTCACTCCCTGATCAGCTATAGCTTTAGACAACAAATACATTGGCACTCCAGATCTTACCGAAATAATATCATAAGTCTCGATATGATAAATTACTTTTTCTAAAATCTGAACGCCTTCTTCTACAGAAAAATGAATTTCATGATGTTCTGTTCCTAAAAACGCCGCCGCTTTTCTGGCAATAATATTATCTGGTGAATCAGCATCTAGACCAATTGAAAAAGAATGCAACTTCTGTCTGTTTTCTTTTACTATTCGGGAAGCAATAGAAGAAGTCAAAGACGAATCTAAACCTCCTGATAGTATTACACCAACAGGAACATTAGCTAATAATCTTTTACTGGTAGCATCAATTAAACTCTGACGAATTGCATCAAAATCTAAAGAGTGATTTGCATTTTTATGATCTTCGTATTCCGGATGATAATATTTTACAAAACCTTTTTTTGCTGTATAATAATGTCCCGGAGGAAAAGTTGAAAATGATTTACACTGATCTGCAATTGATTTCATTTCCGAAGAGAAATAAATTCTTCCTCTTTCATCTAATCCATAATACAGAGGTTTTACCCCAATTGGATCTCTTCCTGCAATATAATTATCACCATCGATAATTACGAAAGCAAAATCGCCATCCAGTTTATTACAAAAGTCATAACCAAACTCTTCATACAGATGCACAATTACCTCTGAATCTGATTCTGTTCTAAAAGTATGATGTTTTAAAACAGTATCTTTTAATTCTTGATAATTATAAATTTCACCATCATGAACCATCCAAGCTTTATTTGTTCCCTGAATTGGTTGTTTCCCCGAATTAAGATCAATGATTGATAGACTTTCATGGCAAAGTATACTGCCATTTTCCATAATATGAACATCACTTTCATCAGGACCTCGATACGACATTCTTTCTGAAAGTTCTTTTACAAGTTTGGGGTCTTTTCCTTTACCAATTACGGCTAACAATCCAGACATAGTATTCTATTTATTATTTAATTGCATTACACAAAACTTAAAATTAAGCTGCGCATTAAAAAATCATTAAAATTTTTCACTAAAAGCAAAACTAAATATTATTTTTTGCTTTCCTATATTTTCTTAAATTAAAATCTAAGGTTTTTCAATTTTGATTCGGAGAATGCCAAATATAAAAAAAGTAAGGTTACTAATTACCAAAAACTTTTTATAAAGAGCTGAAATCTAGAATTTAACAATTTTAGACAAGAAAGACGTTCTTTTACAAGAACGTCTTTCGGCAATATATATACTAATTCTAAAAATTAAACTCGTATTTAAGCTTTTACATAAGCATCATCGTGAACACTTGCTACAGCTCTTCCAGATGGATCGTTCATGTTTTTGAAAGCTTCGTCCCACTCTAAAGCGATTTTTGTACTACAAGCCACACTTGCTTCTTGAGGCACACATAATGCTGCCGCATCACTTGGGAAATGTTCAGTAAAGATTGAACGATAGTAATATTCTTCTTTAGAAGTTGGTGTCTGCAATGGGAATTTGAATCTCGCGTTTGCCAATTGCTCATCTGAAACTTCTCTCGCTACCACTTCTTTCAAAGTATCAATCCAGCTGTATCCTACTCCATCAGAGAATTGCTCTTTTTGTCTCCAAGCAACACTTTCTGGAAGCATATCTTCGAAAGCTTTACGAACCACCCATTTTTCCATTGGATGTTCTTTGTTGATCATTTTATCTTGTGGATTGATGCGCATTGCAACATCCATAAATTCTTTATCTAAAAATGGCACACGACCTTCGATTCCCCAAGCAGCTAAACTTTTGTTGGCACGCAAACAGTCGTACATATGAAGTTTACCTAATTTACGAACGTTTTCTTCGTGGAATTCTTTTGCATTTGGTGCTTTGTGGAAGTATAAATATCCACCAAACAACTCATCTGCTCCTTCTCCTGAAAGAACCATTTTAATTCCCATAGATTTGATCACTCTCGCCATTAACCACATTGGAGTCGAAGCTCTAACTGTAGTCACATCATAAGTTTCTAAGTTGTAAATTACATCACGAACGGCATCTAGACCTTCTTGAATTGTAAATTTGATTTCGTGGTGAATTGTTCCAATATGATCTGCTACTTTTCTTGCTGCTGCTAAATCAGGCGAACCTTCTAAACCAACTGAGAAAGAGTGTAATTGCGGATACCAAGCATCTGTTGTATCATCAGATTCAATTCTTTTTTGAGCAAATTTCTTAGCTACAGCTGAAGTAATAGAAGAATCTAAACCTCCAGAAAGTAAAACTCCGTAAGGAACATCACTCATTAATTGTCTGTGAACTGCTGCTTCAAGCGCTTTTCTGATTTCAGGAATGCTTGTTTCGTTGTCTTTTACTGCATCATACTCTGTCCAATCTCTTTTGTACCATTGTACAAATTCTCCGTCTTTACTTGACAAATAGTGTCCTGGAGGAAATAACTCGATTTTTGTACAATATCCTTCAAGAGCTTTTAATTCAGAAGCTACGTAGAAAGTTCCGTGTTGATCCCATCCAATGTATAATGGAATAATTCCCATATGATCACGAGCAACGAAATACTCATCTTTATCAACATCATAAATTGCAAAACCGAAGATTCCGTTTAATTCATCAACGAAGTTTACCCCTTTTTCTCTGTATAAAGCTAAAATAACTTCGCAGTCACTTTCTGTTTGAAAGTTATATTTTCCTTCGAATTGTTTACGCAAATCTCTGTGATTGTAAATTTCACCATTTGCAGCCAAAACCAATTTTTTATCCTCTGTAAATAAAGGTTGTTTTCCTGAAGCTGGATCTACAATTGCCAAACGCTCGTGAGAAAGAATTGCTTTATCATTGCTGTAAATTCCGCTCCAGTCTGGTCCACGGTGACGAATGATTTTTGACATTTCTAATACTTGAGGTCTTAACGCTTCGGCTTTTTGTTTAAGATCAAAGGCACATACAATTCCACACATAATTCTATATTTTATTTTATAAATTTTATTTTGATAGGGCAAAGATGAAGTATTAGTTACAATTGAAAAACACAAACATCAATTTCAATTACAATTTTAAACCATAATTTTATTTTTACATATAAAATGTAAAATTTTAACATCAAAAAAAGCTCAAAACTTGAAAATTTTAATTTTGAACAGAAAACCGCTTTAAAATTTAAAGTTTTAAACAAATATTTGAATTAAATTTTGAGTTATTCTGATACAATTGAAAGATTCATAAAGCAAGAAGAGAAAATTGTTCTAAAATTGCTTTAAAACCAAAACAACCCGTTGAATAAAATAATTATTTTTCCGTTTTACCTACCTATTTAGATTCAAATCTGTATAAATCTGCGTGGAAATCTATGCCTAAAAAATATTTCACGCAGATTTATACAGATTTCAGCAGATTAAATTAGATTTTATTTGTTGTGTAACACTATTTTTTTTCTATTTCCTTCAATACTAAAACTATAAAAAATAATCCCTATCAAATTCTAAAACTTCATAGGGATTTAATTTGTTTAAATAGTGATAATTTGAAATATAATTAATTTTTAAAAGTGATTCGCGACGAAATATAATCAGGCATGCTAGCAACTGCAAGCTGTAACTTAGATACATTCTGCTTTTTTACATTTTCATCTTTCAGATTATAATTGTAATTATCAAATAGATAGTACATCAAAACTCTGTTATAATCGTCCAAATCGTTATCTTTTATCATATCTAGTAAACTTGTTTCAACCAATTCTGAATTTGAGCTTTCAGAAAGCGCACGCCCAACTCTACTGATACTTGAATAATAATGGTTTTTAGAAGGATTATCTACTCGAAGTGAGATTCCTAAAATTAAATCCAGAACATTGATATCCAATACTTCAATCTCTTTTATATAAGTCTGTCTTCCTCCTTGAGCATAACTTCCATCACTCACCCTGTCAAAACGATCGTTCATAATATTAAGGTGCGATCTAAGAAAAATTTCCCACTTGATGGTTTCTGCAGAAAGCACTGCAATATTCTGCGCATGAATTCTCGGACGATTATCCATACTGCATCCGCCAATAACATGTCTGTTTCGTTTTAGTTCCAACGCTTCTTCCTTACCAACATAACGCTCAACATATTCTTCAAATGTATCATCAGACACTTTTGTTATTTTAGCTTCCGCTAATGCATCTCGGAGCATTACATCAAAATTTTCATCCTTATTTCTTAAAGAATCTATTCTGGTAAGTCTTTCAGCTAGCCATTTTTGCATTTTTACATTAAAATCCTCGTATTCTTTTTCAATTCTCTCTTTCTGAGCTAATTGTTCCTTGGTCTTTTTCTTTGATTTTCCTTCAAGTTCCATATCATCGAAACCAAATAAAATAGAATAATTCTCACTACTAAAATCCGGTCTTTTCAAGACTTTCTCTATATAGCTTTCAAAATTTACTGCTTTAGTTGGTACAGTATCGATATATCTTACACCAGAATCTTTTGCATTATCATAAAAAACTTGAGCCGTAGTATCTACCAAACAATCTGAATATTGAATTAATCGAGCATACTTTTCAGAAAGCGGTTTTGTCTTGAATTCGTCAACAAAATAAAATGCTGTTAACGATTCCTTCGAATAAGAAGTTTTTTCTTCATACTCAAAAACCCATTTTCCTTTGAAATTATTATGATAAGAATCTATCTCTTTTTTATTTCTGGTGATATTCTTCCCATCTCTTTCTCCTAAAGACAAACTGGAAAATTCAACTTGCTCCTGATTTTCATAATCCATATAATCGGATTTTAATATAATACGGTTTTCATCGAAAACAGCTTTACGATATTTGGCTTTAAAATCTGTATATGAAATACCATTTTCTAAATCTTTCTTAGCTTTTAAAGCATCCGATTTTTGAACTTCGACAAAATTGGCTTTTGCTTGCTCATAAGACCTGAAGGTCTTGTTAAATTCGCAAACCTTAAACTTTAAATTTAATGAATCGACAATAAACTTAAGTTTAGAAACTGAGTTCTCTGAATAAATCAGCCCATTATCATAGACTTTAAATTCGGAATTTTGAGCAGTCATATTGAGACAGATCAAAACTAAAAAAGAAAAAAAATTTCTCATAACTTTCTTTTTTTTTTAATTAATTATTCTACACTTTCAATAGTATAATGCGTCTTATTAATTTCAAACTGAAACCCAGCTTTATTCCCCATTAAATGATTTCCTAAAGGAGATTGTGGAGAAAGCGCGATAACATTAATGCCGTCTATAGCAATTTTAGGAAGCGCCACACTTACATACAAATAAATTCCGTTTGCTTTTACCAAGCTTCCTAAAACAATGTTTTCAGTAGTTTTAATCGGATCAATTTTATCTAAAATCCCTTTTTGCTCTATTGCTTCTTTAAGTTTATTCGTCAGTTTTTCCTGTTCAATATGCATCATTGATAAAGCCGTTTCGTGTTTATCGCCGGCAGAACCTTTTGCGTCGTTTTTGGAATCTTCGGTCAAGTTTGAAATCATGTCTCTAAAAACATCCATTCTATCTTGAACCATTTGGGAATAATGGGAATATATTTTTTCTTTGAAAGTCATTTCTTTTGAGGTACTGAGGTTCTAAGGTACAAAGATGCAAAGGTTTTTTCTTTATTAAAAAAAACAGCCACGAATTCACGAATCTACTCCAAAAAATTCATGAGTTCATGGCTGAAAAAAAAAAGGCACTTTATTCTTTTACAAAACTTTTGTGCCCTAGTCTCTTTGTTGCAAAAAGCCTAAAAATCAAATTTATAATTTGCGCCTCCTAAAATCTGAAATCCTTGAACTGGATAATTCAGCCATTTTTGATAAGCTTGATTTCCGATATTATTTGCTTTTAAGAAAAACGTCAAATGTTCGCTAAATTTATATCCTAAATGTGCATTGGCATCAAAATAACTTTTTAATGTAATTGGAGCTGCATTGGTTGTAATTGCCGAATTTACCTGCATATCTTTTCTCTCTCCTACATAAAACACATTAATTCCTGCATACCACTGCTTAGTAATATTAACGTCTAAAGTTGAACTTAATTTCATTGTTGGCAAATTCCATGCTTCAACTACATTATCTGTGTTGTAACTATTGAAGGTTCCATTGATTCCGAAAGTTACATTTTGAGAGAAATCAGCTTTTAATTCTGCATAAAAACGCAATGTTCTAATATCTTCATAAACCACTCCAAAAGAGTTTCCAAAAGCATAATCTTCATTGGTAATAACTTCTGTATAATCATTTGCTTTAAACAGCGCTTTATTCTTTTCATTCAAATAAGAACCTGTTAAATTATAATTGACATTGTTTGCCAATTTCCCTTTTAAACCAGCAAAAACGTTATACTGAGTACTTGATGGACGCATGTTTAAAGTCGGAGACAAAAACGGATTTTCAGTTACAAAATCTGCATAAGAATTTTGTTTTAAACCTCCATTTACTCCCGTATAAAAGATCATTAAATCGCCAACCAATTTATAAGACGCATTTACTTTTGGGTAAAAATAGAATTTGTTACCGCTATTTTCAGAATCCGCACTATAGAAAACTCCAGCTCCTAATTCTAGAGTCCAGTCATTTTCATTGATTACAAAACTTGGCTCAATTCCAACATTTGTAAAACTATAATTTAAACGTTCTGTGTTATCCTTCAAATAATTATTTTTAAAAGAGCCACTTACATGATCTACAATCACATTTGTTTTTATAGCCTGATCCATTACATCAACAGTAAAAGTCGGTTTTACAAAAAATCTATTTTCTGATGAAGAATAACTATCCGAAAAATGAGTGAATTTTGCCGAAAGATTACTAAAAATACTTTCTGTAAATTCTGCATTTCCACCTAACCAAATCGTATTATAAGAATGATCTGGACTAATACTGTTTAACAAATCTAAACGTTGAGATGGAATTGTTGAACCAAAATCTGAAGGAAGTCCGTACCAATTGTAAATTTGATTTTGATAACCTAAATCTACATTCCAAGAATTATCTCTGTTGTTCTGACCGTAACCTACATTAATTGCTGTATCATAAAATTCATCATTTAGCTCTACATCTTTAATACCGCCTTGTGAAGAATGATGGCGAAACATTCCGGCTACATAATCATTGTTTCCTAAATCTTGATTTACGAATAATTCTGCATTTAAAGTACTGTAATTTCCAACACCCAAAGTCGCATAATTATTGAACAATTTTTCTTTTTTAGCTTTTTCAACTCCTTCAGCTTTTCCCTTAGAAGGCGTAAAAGTCGAAGCTACAGGAACAGACAAAATGCTGTATTTAATAACTTCTTTCGGTTGATTGCCACTATCGTCAAGCGAAGGATTTTCTTTTACTTTAAAAGCATCTGAAATAGTAGGCGAATAAGGTTTCACCACGTTTACAGTTTCTGTTCCGATACTTTCATTTTTCTTTTGCGCAATCGAAAACTGAGCTGTAAATAACACTAACAAAATAATTATTTTATGTCGGCAGTTTAATTTCATATTTCTTCTATTTGAGAGTATCGAGAAAAGATCATAGAACATAGACTTTTGCTATATCTCAATTCTTTTACTCAAACTCTTTGTTCTATTCTCTATATTCTATTTTCTATTTTTTCTTCTTCTTAAATCTAAAATCTACATTCTAAAATCAATTAAGCTTCCCACTCGCCTTTGGCAACAAATTGAGCTTTTCCGCCTATATTGATATCAAACTGATCATCTGTCAACTTTCCTTTGAAATAAATTTCAGATGGACGATTGATATAATCTCCCTGATGATTTGTCAATTCCAGTTCAGGTTTATGATATTTCAACAAAAAGGCTTGCAAACAAGTACTTGCACTTCCGGTCGCAGCATCTTCTACCAATTGATTGTGTTCAATGCATAACATTCGACTGAACAATTTAGAACCTTCTAAGTAATAAAAATACAGACCACGATGACTCGTTTTACAATGCTGTTTTAACCATTCATCTGTTTTATCTTTATTTAAAACCAAATTCTCTAAAGCTCTTTTACTACTTAATCCAACCATTACAAAAGCACTTCCTGTTGTTACTTCCTGAATTGGAAACTGATTTTCGAAATCACTTACTTGCAGATTACTGAAAAATGTAAAATCTATTTTAGAGAAAGTATCCCAAAATTTGGGTTGTGCTGCTTTTAACCAAATCTGATCTTCAGTTTTATTAATGACAATTGGTCCAATAGGAACTTCTAGTTTAATTTCGTTTGGCGAATTATCTAAGATCTTATTCATCAAAACCCATGAAGTCCCAATAATCGGATGCCCTGCAAACTGCATTTCCTGTGACGGAGTAAAAATTCTAATCTCCGCTTTATTCTTTTCTTTATCCAGTTTGGTCACAAATGTGCTTTCGGCAAAATTAATTTCCCTGGCAATCTGCTGCATTTCGTCTGAACTTAGATTTTCCGCATCCATAAAAACTGCCAACTGATTTCCAGCATATTTCTTATCTGCAAAAACGTCAACTATATAAAAAGGTAAACTCATTTCTTTCTTTTTTTTTTAGAAAATAGAACAAAGAAAATAGAGAAAAGACTTTCCAATCTTTATTATCCTGTCTATGTTCTAAACTCTATTTTCTATATTCTTATCGGTTAATTGACGAATTCGTTTTTGACTCTTCTGCTTTTATCGCGCCTAATTCTTTTTTCGCTTCTTCCACAACATCTGGATAATCAGTAAAATTGTTGATTACGTTATCTAAAATATAGGTCGCTTGATAGCTGTCTTTTAATCCGTAGAAATTCTTCGCCATTAAGACCAAACCTTTTGCTCCGTAATATTTATAAGCAGAATAGCTTTTGGCTAATTTTTGAACTGCAGTGTTAGAAGCTTCAAATTTTCCTTCTTTTGTTTTGAAATATGCATCGTAATACAACGCTTCAGCTGCTAATTCTCCTTTAGAAGTTGTTGCTAATTTGGCATAAGCTGCTTTAGCTTTATCTTCATTTCCAGTCTGGATTGCCGCTCTTGCCACAATAATTTGCGCATCTGCTTTTACACCTGCATCTGATTTCGGATTTTCTAAAACTTTATCTGCAGCGATAACCGAATTATCATAATCCTTTTTATCATAATAACACTTCATCAAATTGGCCTGAGCGAAGTTTTTATTCTGAGGATAATCCGCTTCACTTTCTAAACGAGTTAAAACCGGAATCGCTTTATCACAATCTTTAGCTTTCAAATAAATCTGAGCCAATCTGTTCAAGGCTTGTTCTGTAAATTCATTTCTAGGCTGATCCACTACAAACTGATAATTAGCAATAGATTTAGTTTCAGAACCTTCTGCGTAAGTCAGTTGTGCTAAATAAAAATTAGATTCTAAAGCATGCATTCCGTTAGGGAATTTAGCAATATAACCCGTAAAACCAGGAATAGCTTGTTTCGGATTGTTTTGACTGTATTGTTTAAAAGCAGCATCGTAAGTATCATTATCCAATTCTGCATCTGTAACGGCAACGAAATCCAATGTACGAACCCAGGTTGCATATTCATCTACTTTTCCAGAATCAACATAGATTAATCTTGCTGTTGCAACTGCTTCCAGAGCTTCTGGAGTTTTTGGGAATTCAGCCGCTACTTTTTTAAACTTTGTTAAAGCTTGCTCGTCACGATCTGAATTATAATAAATAAGACCTTGTTTTAAAATTGCTTTTGAAGTAAATGATCCGTTTTTGAATTCAGAAATCAATTGATCATAAGCTTTTATAGCTTGCTCGTTTTTCTTTTCAGCAACGTAAGTATTTCCTAACTCAAACAAAGCATCATCACGATAAGATGATTTTTTGTACATCTGAATAAAGTTGTTCAACTCATCTGCTTTCTTAGCATTATTAGACATAAATCCATAAGAAAGTGCTCTTTGAAACTGTGCATAATCGGCATCAACACCTTTTGCTGCAATTGCTTTTCCGTAAGCTTCATTTGCTGCGCTGTATTTTGAAGTCACAAAACGACAATCTCCCAAACGCAAGTAAGAATCGTTTAAACGAACTTTATCTGATGGTGAATTATCAATCTGAGCCTGAAAAGAATTAGCTGCTTGATCGTATTCTTTCAATTTAAAATACGTGTAACCAATATTGTAGTTGATATTTTTATATTCGTCAGTCGATTTAGCAGCAGCCATTCCAGCAAATTGTTTGTAGGTCAACAAAGCATTTTGCATGTCATCATTCAAATATTCTGTTTCTGCTTTCCAAAACGTTGCACGAGCTGTAAATTCAGGTGTTTTTTGTTCGCTGATTGCGCTTTTGAACATTTTACCAGCTTCTTGGTAATTTGATTCATTGTACAATTCTACACCACGGTAAAACAATACTTTTTGATAAGCTGCTTTATTTTCTGCTGTTCTGTTTTTTTCTAATAAAACCAATGCTTCTTTGTAGTTTTTAGAAGAAATATAAGAATCAACCAATAATTTTTCTACTTCTGAACGGCTTGAATTGTTTGGATATTTTTTTAAGAAATCTAATAAAATTCCAGGAACCGCTTGGTAAGCATTTCCAATATCATAACTCAATTTAGCGTAATTCAAAGATGCATCTTCTTGAATTTGCACATTGAAATCCATTTCTGAAGCATTTTTAAAAGCGTTTAATGCTTCTTGTTTTTTACCAATATTCAAATAACTTAAACCTAAATGGTAATAGGCATTTTGTGCTACGAAATCTTTTCCTTCAATAATTTTATTGAATTGAGAAATCGCTTTTTCGTAGTTTTTCTGCTCATAATAAGCATAACCCAACTGATAAAAATCGGTATTATTCCATTTTCCTTTTTTACCAGCATATTTTTCTAAATATGGAATCGCTTTTTCGTATTGCTTTAAATTGAAATAACTTTCCCCAATAATTTTATTCAGTTCTGATTTTTCAATTTCGTTCGATTTGTTCATCGCAACCTGACCTAAATCTATCGCTTTTTGAAAATTCCCAAGTTTGAAATTCATATCAGCCTGATAGTACGAAAGCTTTTCTTTGTATTTTTCTTCGCCCGAAACTTCGTCAAAATATTTAGTTGCTTCTTTATAATCGTCACCTTCATAAGCCATAAATCCTAAATAATATTTGGCTTGAGAACCATATTCTTTAGAATTCACCACTTTATTGAAATAGTTTGTCGCTTCTTTTTTCTTTTTTGCATTAAAATAGCTGTACCCTTTCATGAAATTGAACTTATCAGACTCTGATTTGCTCATATAACTTTCATCTACTTTGTCAAACCATTGCAAAGCTTTTGGATAATTTCCTTGTTCGAAAAAAAACTGTGCTGCTTCTATATAAGCCTGATTTTGTTTGGTACTTGTTGGGTAATCGCTAACGAATTTTTCTACCAAAGCGTCGGCATTTGCTTTGTTGGTTCTAATCGCACAATTGGCAATGTAATAAGCACAATCAGATTGAACTTCTTCGTTTGTTGCATTGTATTTTACCTTCTCAAAAATCAATTGAGCCGACGCATACTGTTTGTCGTTATATAAAGCCAGTGCTTTGTCAAAATCCTTTAATTCGTAAGTATAAATAGCCGATTTTTGTGCCGAAACTATCGTCGAAGTAAGGGAGATTTGTAATAAAAAGAACCAGGAAAGTTTACGCATTTTAATAATATTTTAATATTCAAATGTATCATTTTATACGCTTTATAACGAAACGTTTTGAGGTTTTATTATAAACAAATTAACAAACTGCTGTGATTTTAAAGTCTCACCAGCTTCAATTTATTGGTTCTCAAACTTTCTAAAACAAATAAATCAAAAACCATACAAGCCCTATAAGTTATTATTAGTCAGAAAATTTTACCCCACTTTTATCAAATGAACTTAAACAATATAGATTGTTTATTTTTTTTAAGCTTTTTAATAAGAAATGATTCAAATTTATTTTGAATACATACGTTATCTTATTACTTTTACCATTCAAACCAATTTTATTATGTCACAAACCGTACTGTCTCTTAAAGAAGTCACTATATATCAAGAAGGAAGAAAAATTATCTCTCACATTAATTTAGATGTTAACCATGGTGAATTTATCTACATCATCGGGAAAACAGGTTCTGGAAAAAGTAGTTTCTTAAAAACTTTATACGCTGATTTACCATTAGTTGAAGGAGAAGGACATATCGTTGAATTTGATTTGGCGACTTTAAAAGAAAACGACATTCCGTACTTAAGACGTAAAATTGGAATTGTATTTCAAGACTTTAAATTGCTTCCAGACCGTTCTATTAAAGACAATATGCTTTTTGTTTTGAGAGCTACAGGATGGACAGAAAAAGAATCCATGCTACACAAAATTGATGAAGTTTTGGATAAAGTTGGTATGAAAGACTTTGTAAACAAAATGCCTCACCAACTTTCTGGAGGAGAACAACAACGTGTTGCCATTGCAAGAGCATTGCTTAACGATCCGGAATTTATCTTGGCTGATGAACCAACCGGAAATCTTGATCCACAGACAAGTTCTGAGGTTTTAGAAGTATTAAAAGCAATCAACGCTGCTGGTAAAACGATTATCATGGCGACTCATGATTATGCTTTATTAATGAAATTCCCTTCTAAAACATTGAAATGTGAAGATGAAAGAATCTTCGAAGTTGTGCAAAGAAGCGTGTAATGCTTTCGATTTTAATTCCCGTTTACAATTATAACATTTTTACGCTTGTAGCAACTTTACATCAGCAAGTTTTAAAATGTAATATTCCTTTTGAAATTATCTGTTTAGACGATGCTTCTCAGGAATTTTTAATTGAAAATGAAAGAATTAACCAATTCGAAAACACCTCTTATTCTATTCTTGAAAAAAATATCGGACGAAGTGCCATTCGGAATTTATTAGCTAAAAAAGCCGTTTACGAAAATCTGCTTTTTTTGGATGCTGATGTAATGCCTGTAAACAAAAATTTTATTTCGAAATACATTTCAGAAATAAAAAACAAAGTTGTTTTTGGCGGGCTTTTATATGAAGATAAAAAACCTGACCACAAGCATCTTTTAAGATGGATTTACGGCAGAGAAAGAGAAGCTTTACCTTTATCTCAAAGAATCCAAAATCCTGCTGAAACGGCATTGGTTTCTAATCTATTGATCAAAAAAGAAATTGTGCTACATTTTCCTTTTGATGAAACATTGACAAAATATGGTTACGAAGATTTACTTTTTTTTTCTGTTTTAAAATCAAACCAAATCGAAATTACGCATCTTGAAAACCCTGTTTTTCATTTAAACTTAGAAACTTCTACCCTATTTTTAAACAAAACAAAAACAGCATTAGAAAACCTCGTTTTTTTAAATGCCAAAAATAAGATTTCAGTTAACGAAAGTAGAATTATTGCCTCATTTGAAGTTCTAAAAACAGTACGATTACTTTCTGTTTTTTCTTTTATTTTTAGGAGATTACAATCTAAAATTGAGCGAAATCTTCTTTCAAAACAGCCTTCGCTTTTTTTGTTTGACATCTATAAATTAGGTTATTTTGTCTTTTTAAAATCAAAATAAATGGCTTTTTTTTCTGTCATAATTCCGCTTTACAATAAAGAAAATTTTATCGGAAACACGATACAAAGTGTCTTGGATCAAACTTTTCAGGATTTCGAAATTATTGTGGTAAATGATGGATCTACAGATAAAAGTGAAGAAAAGTTATTGTCATTTAAAGATTCTAGAATTCGTTATTTCAGCAAAAAAAATGAAGGTGCTTCAACAGCAAGAAATTACGGAATTGAAAAAGCAAATTCTGATTTTATCACCTTTCTGGATGCTGACGATTATTGGTATCCAACGTTTTTAGAAACGATGTTTACTAACATTTCTAAAATTCCAGAACAAAAAGTTTTTTCGGCTGCAATTGAAATTGATACTTCCAAAAAAATTATTCCGTCACAATATTCTATTTTAAAATCAGGTAACGAATTTGAAATTGTAAATTATTTTCAAGCCAGTATGAAGGAAACTGTTCTTTGTACTTCTTGCGCGGTTTTCCATAAAACCGTTTTCGATAAAGCGGGAAATTATGACACTAAAATTAAAAGTGGTCAAGACACCGATTTATGGATTAGAATCGGACTTTTGTATCCTGTTGTTTTTTCTTGGAAAATATTAGCACGCTATGTTTACGATCCAAAAAGTCTTTCGAAAAACAGTAAATGGATCAAAGAAAAAATGGATTTTTCGAAATATGAAGAAGCTGAAAAAACAAATCCAGATTTAAAAAAGTTCTTGGATTTAAATCGTTTTTCATTGGCCATAAAAAGCAAACTAGCAGGAGAAAAAGCTCTTTTTACGAAATATGCTGAACCAATTGATTTAGAGAATTTAGGCCGTAAGAAAGCTTTTCTATTAACTCTTCCTGCATTTACACTACGTTTTTTAATTTCTCTTAAAACTTTTTTAGCCAATTTAGGAATTGGTTCATCGGTCTTTAAATAATCTGAATTTTTTGTATTCACGAATATAATCTTCTTCTTTAAATTCATCTGAAGATAAAACCAAACAAACACTTCCTGAAGAGAAATTTTTAAGTTCGCGCCAAATTCCAGAAACAATCAAAAGACCAACATTTGGTTTATTTAGTGTAACAGTCTTTGTACTTTTTCCATCTTTTAAAATCACATCAAAACTACCGCTTAAGGCAATCAAAAATTCTTGTTGTTCGATATGTGCATGACCACCTCTTTTGCTTCCGCTTGGGACATCGTACAAATAATATACTCTTTTGGAAACAAACGGAATCGTTTTTCCTTCAATTACCGAAAGATTTCCTCTTCGATCCTGAATTTTAGGGATTTCAATCAATTGAATATCTGAAATATTGGTCATTATTGATTTGTTAGAAGCTTTTTCCATTGTTCCGTACTATTTTTTAAAGACAAATGTTGTACACTTTCAGCGGCATTCTTTTTACAAAAATCATATAATTTATCCTCTTCTGCAAATCGATTCATCGCTTCTGCAAACGCTTTTGGATTATGATTTTCGACCAATAAGCCATTAAACTCATTTTGAATAATTTCTCTTGGTCCAGAATTGCAATCGACTGAAATTACAGGCGTTCCCAAAGCTAATGATTCTACAATAGATAACGGAAAACCTTCATAATTACTTGTCAAAATTGTAAATTTCGCTTCTCGAACCTCATCAAATGGATTTTGTTTGAAAGGAAGAATTTCTACAAAATCATTCAAATTTAAAGAAGCAATTTTCTGTTGAATAAATTCTAAATCGTTTCCTGTTCCCATCAAATGGAGACGGTAATCTTTATCGTATATTTTGGATTGCGAAAAAGCTTCTAACATTAAGGTAAAATTCTTTACTTTTTCATCGAATCTTCCAAAAAACAAAATCACCTTTTTGGTTTCAGAAAGCTCTTTTTTCAATTCTTCGTCAGCAATAAAAAAAGGATTGTAAATCGTAACTGTATTATTGAATTTGTAAAGCTGTTTTACTTTTTCTTCAATCACTTTTGAAACACAGATTAAGGCCTCAGCATTTTTATAAAGTATTTTTGACCAAAATTTTGAAGCAGGAAAATAGTTCTTAAAATTGTAACTGTGAACGATATAATAGGTTTTTAAATCGCGGTAAATGAATTTAGTAATTAATTCTCGCAGCAAGACATTTCTCGATCTGCTGTCGATTACAATTTCGATATTGTTTTCAGTCAAATAATTTCTCAATACTTTCCCTTTTTTAAATTTTCTAAAAAGAGAAAATGAATTCAAACTTTCCTTTTCCAAATTAAACAAAGTTCCTGTATACGAATAATCTACAGCATTGTTTACAATAATAGAATGAACCTCAAAACCAGATTCTTTTAACATAAAAGTCAATAAAGCTGCAAAACGTTCTGCTCCTCCTTTTCCTAAAGAATTTGAAACTATAGCAACTTTCTTTTTATTCATGTTTTTGACCGAAAAAGTAAATATATTTGTCAAATATACATATAAATGAAAGTTTTACTGGTAGGAGAATACAGTCATTTGCACAATTCTTTAAAAGCGGGTTTGCAGGCTTTAGGACATGAAGTTTTTATCATCGGTCGAAATGACGGTTTTAAAAATTTTCCTGTTGATTTCCCTATCTTAAAAAAATGGGATTCCGGTGTATTGAAAAAGATAAAAATTGCGGTTTTCAAAATCTCTGGATTTGATATCAGTTCTTACTTGACTTACCACCAGTTTTTAAAATTCGAAAAACAATGTTCTGGTTTCGATATTGTACAGTTAATCAACGAAAACAGTTTTCAATGCCAGCCTTATTTTGAAAAAAAAATCATTTCAAGACTTTTAAAAAACAATCAGAAATTATATCTATTAAGTTGTGGTTTTGATTATTTGAATGTGAAGTTTTGTTTTGAAAATCCGAATTTTAAATCTGTAATTCAGCTATATCTAAATCATAAAATTGACAAAAAATCTTTTGGAAATGTTCTGAAATTCCGCAAAAAATCATTTTACAAACTACATCAATTTATTTATAAAAAATGCCACGGTATTATTGCTTCCGATTTGGATTATCATCTTCCTTTACAAGCAAATCCTAAATATTTAGGAATGATTCCAAACCCAATCAATATTGATAAACTTCTGTTTGAACCTATTCCGATTACCGATAAAATAATCATTTTTCACGGAATTAATAATGATAATTATTTGAAAAAAGGCAATGATTATTTTGAAAAAGCTTTGGAAATAATTGAGAAAAAATACAATTCAAAAGTAGAAATCATTACGGTTCGAAGCGTTCCTTATGCTGAATATATTAATCTGTATAATCGTTCTCATATTTTGTTAGATCAAATTTACGGATACGACCAAGGTTACAATGCTCTGGAATCGATGGCAAAAGGAAAAGTAGTTTTTACAAATGCCGAAACGGAGTTTATGAACTATTATAATCTTTCAGAAAAAGTATGCATCAATGCCATTCCAGATGTTGATTATTTAGTAAATGAATTGTCTTTTTTAATTGAAAATCCAGAAGAAATTAAAGCAATTGGAAATCGTGCGAGAGCTTTTATAGAAAAGGAACACAACTACAAAAATATTGCACAGAAATACATAGAAAAATGGAATGAAAACTAAAACAAACTTTTTCTAAAATAGATGCCGAGAATCAACAAATAACTTAAATTTTGAAAGGCATAAGCCAAAACTACACCTTCAATTTGGAACATTTTCATGTAATATAAACTTGCCGAATACAATACAAACAACGAATATAATTCTGTTATTATAAAAGCCAAAGTCAACTTTTTAGCAAAAAACTGATAGCCTAAAATCAGCGCACAGACCTTGAAAATATCGCCTAAAAACTGCCAGAAAAACAAATTGGTTACAGGTAGAAATTCTTTTGTGAAAAGAAGTTCGACCACAAAAAATCTTGCGAAATAAAGCACAATTAAACCCAAAACAAATACAGGCAAAATAAATTTATAATACTGCCAGAAAATAGTTTTGGTTTCTTCATTTGTAGAGGCTTTCGAAAGTTTTGGCAAAAAATAAACGGTCAAAATGGTGCTGACAAACAAAAGATAATAAGACGAAATTCGGGTCATGGTTTCCCAATATCCCGCCTGCTCTATTCCTAAATTCTGAATAATTTCATTTCGAACTGCCAGAAATACAATCGGTCCGAGAACCGAAGAAACCAAAGCCATTAAAGAGTAAGAAGAAAGATTTTTTATGATTTGAAAATCAAATAATTTTAGTTTTATGATTTGAAAAAAATCAATCTCTTTTTGAACCAAATAAAAAGTTACAAAAAACAACAAAGCTGGAGCTATGACAATGGCCAATAAAGCTCCTATTGTCTGATATTGCAAAATCATCCAAACAGAAACCAGCAAACCGATTGTGTTTCCGATAATATTGATCCAGATTACTTTTTTAAATTTTCCTAAACCGTTTATTAAAGCGACGAAGAAAATAGAAACTGCATAACAAGGCAAAGCGAAAGCCAAAACTTTGAAAACCAGCAAATATTGAATATTATTTCCAAAAATTCTAGTGTTCCAATAATTCGCTGTAAAAAACAAAATAATACCTAAGAACACTGCCACAAAGAATAAACTCAAAAAAACAGTCGTAATTATTTTTTGAAGCTCCGATTTATTTCGTTCATTTTCAGCAGTATATTTTACGATTCCGTTTTGAAATCCTAATGTGGAAATATTTTCTAATGAAGTCAGGAAATTACGAAGATTTCCAACCAAAGCCATTCCGCTTGGACCAACGAAAACAGCTAGTATTTTGGACGTAATTAAACCAATTCCGATTTTTAAAAGTACGCCAAAACTGTTTAAAGAAGTAATCTTAAACAAACTGGTTTGAACTATTTTTTTATAGAAATTCAAATTAGTATTGATTTAAAATTTCAATAATAAAATCGACTTCAGAAGCTGTCAAAACAGGGCTTATCGGCAAACTTAAAACTTCATTATGAATTTTCTCTGTAATAGGAAATGATACATTATTCCAGTCCGAAAATGCCTTTTGTTTGTGTGGCGGAATTGGATAATGAATTATAGTCTGAATGTTATTTTGAGTTAAATATCCCTGTAATTCATTTCGATTTTGAGTTCGAATAACAAATAAATGAAAAACATGATTGTTTGAAAAATCCCAAAAAGGCAACTCTATTTTATCGTTTTTAATTTCGGTTAAATAACGTTTTGCAATTGTTCTTCTTTTTTCATTATCAGTCTCTAAATTCGGTAATTTCAGATTTAAAAAACCCGCTTGTAATTCGTCTAATCTAGAATTCACACCAATATATTCGTTCTGATATTTTTTCTGTGAACCATAATTTCGAAGCGAAAAAAGCACTTTTGCCAATTCTGCGTCGTTTGTTGTAATTGCTCCTCCATCGCCTAAACAACCCAAATTTTTGCCTGGATAAAAACTGTAAGCAACTGCTAATTTTAGATTTCCTTGAGTTTGGAATTTGGAATTTAAAATTTGGAATTTAAAATCCTCTGTTCCATGAGATTGTGCTGCATCTTCTACCACAATTAAATCGTTTTGAAGTGCTATTTCGCATATTTTATCCATTTCGCACAATTGTCCGTATAAATGAACCGCTAAAATGGCTTTTGTCTTTGAAGTGATTTTGGCTTCAATTAAATCCGGATTGAGATTATACGTTTCTAATCTCGGTTCGACTAAAATCGGAATCAAATCAGCTTGTAAAATGGCTAAAATACTGGCGATATAAGTATTGGCTGGAACAATAACTTCGTCACCTTTTTTAAGTTTTCCAAGTTCGATGTAACCTTTAAAAATCAAAACCAAAGCATCAAATCCATTTCCAACTCCAATGCA
>NZ_DASWYK010000197.1:0-37646 GCF_036405015.1 Flavobacterium sp.
TAAAAGTTTGAGATCTTATATTTACGAGCAAGGTCTCAATGCTCGACGTGCTTACTGTTCAATTCGACTCGCTGTCAAAACCAGTCGACCCCAAAAAATAAGTTTGCAAATTTAGAATATTTGAAATTACTTTCTGCTAAAATTTTCAGAAAAATTTTGTTATTCTTCGTCCTTAAAATTAAAAGGATAATCTCCAAAGACTGGAGCCAATTTACGAACCGCATAAGTGTTTCTGGTCATCTTGTTAGAAAGTGCGATAATCGTAACACCTTCTTTCATCAAGGTAATATAAGATGAAGTGTTTCCGTGCCACCATCCGTTATGGAAATAGAAATTTTGTCCCGTTTCCCAATTGATCATTCTAATTCCGAGACCATAATTTTTAGTTCCTTTACGTTCGTTACTGTAGCCCGTATAAACTTGTTTCAATAATTCAGGTTTTAAGAAATCTGGTGATTGTCTAGCTCGGTCAAATTTTAAAAGATCCCGTGCCGTAGAAAAAACATTTTTATCTCCGTATACATTATCCAGATAATCAAAACCAATTTCTACTCCATTTCCTTTATAAGACGGAACAATTTTTTTACGGTCTTTATCATCATCAAAAACATAGGTGTTTTTCATGCCAAGAGGTTTAAAAATCATTTCAGACATAGCTTCTTTATAGCTTAAGCCTGTGATTTTTTCGATAATAAGTGCCAGCATTGCATAATTGGTATTGCAGTAGCTAAAACGTGTTCCGGTTTTAGATTCCAAACCAATATCTTTTGTTGCCAGAATATTTAAAATGTCTTTATTGGTCAACTGATTATGTCTGTCCCAAATCGATTTGTCTCTGTCTGTAAAATACGCATAATTTCGCATCCCCGTACGATGGCTTAAAAGCATTCTAATGGTGCAATCTTCGTAAGGGAAGGTTTTTAAAATCGTGTTGACTTTTTGGTCTAAATCTATTTTACCTGCATTTACCAGTTTTAAAATTGCTGTTGCTGTTAGCACTTTACTTACAGAGGCAATTTGTACAGGTGTTTCGGGAGTTATTTCGGTTTTTTCATTTTTATTGGCAAAGCCATTATATCTTTCAAATAATATCTGTCCATTTTTGGCAACTAAGAAGCTTCCGTTCATATTGTTGTTGGGCCAGTTTTTATTATAAAAGTGATTTATTCTGCCAACAACCGAATTTTTAAAGGCCTGAGAAACTTTTGGTTCAGCGCCTAACGGCTTCATTTTAGGTAATGTATCTTCGACTGTTTGTGTAGTTTCTTCTGTTGTTTTTTTGTTTTGACCACAAGAACTTAAAACTAGTACAGAGAAAAGTATTTGTGGTATCTTTGTTTTTTTAAGGAAAATCATTTGCATCGTTCTTTAAAAACAAATATATCGAATTCAATTTTGTTGTTTTCTCAGTTCTGAGGCTCTTATTTGTGATTTTTAACTTTTTTTTAAGAAGTGTAAAAATTACTTCTTTGTTTTTCAGCTTTTAACAGATTTAAAACATTTTAAATCGAATTTTTAAAACAAAAATTTAACTAAATTTGTTATATTTGAAACAAATACATTGTAAAAAGTTATATTATTCAAAATATTAAATCAGGTTTAAATGAAATTTGGAATCATAAAAGAAAGAAAAAATCCGCCGGATAGAAGAGTTGTATTTTCTCCAAATGAATTAACAAAGTTGAAACAACTTTATCATGAAGCTAACGTAAAAGTGGAAAGCTCTGATATCAGGATATTTTCTGATGATGCTTATAAAAACATGGGAATTACTGTTACTGACGATGTTTCAGACTGTGATGTTTTATTTGGTGTAAAGGAAGTTCCTGATGAAAATCTAATTCCGAATAAGGCTTATTTTTTCTTCTCACATACCATTAAAAAACAACCTCATAATAGAAAGCTGCTTCAGGCAATTTTAGAAAAAAATATTGATTTATACGATCACGAAACTATTGTTGATGAACATGATCGTCGTTTAATTGGCTTTGGTAAATATGCTGGAATGGTTGGTGTTTATAACGGAATTAGAGCTTTCGGAATGAAATACGAATTGTTTAAACTCCCAAAAGCAGAAACACTTTCAGGTAAAGAGGATTTGATAAAGCATTTAAAGCGCATCATAATGCCAGCACTAAAATTTGTAGTGACAGGAACAGGAAAGGTGGGGAGTGGAGCTAAAGAAATTTTGGATGCTATAAAAGTAAAAGAAATTACAGTCGATAATTATTTAACTAAAAAATATGCACAAGCCGTTTATGTACAGCTTGATGTTTTAGAATACAACAAAAGAAAAGACGGTCAGGTTTTGGATTTTGTCGATTTTGTGAATCACCCAGAAGAATACGAATCTGATTTTGAAAGATTCACAAAAGTGTCTGATATTTATTTTGCGGGACATTTTCATGCAAACAATGCGCCGATGATTTTAACAAAAGAAATGTTGAATGCCAGCGACTGTAAATTGAAAGTTGTAGCCGATATTTCTTGCGATGTAAATGGTCCAATTGCTAGTACCGTTCGTTCTTCTACTATTGCAGAACCTTTCTACGGTTATTTTCCGTTAGAAGACAGAGAAGTAGATTTCTTTCATCCAGCCGCAGTTGCCGTGATGGCGGTTGATAATCTTCCTTGCGAAATTCCGAAAGATGCAAGTGAAGGTTTTGGGGAACAATTTATGGAACACGTAATTCCTGCTTTCTTCAACGGAGACAAAGATGGAATCTTAAAACGTGCCAAAATCACAGAAAACGGAAAATTGACGGAGAGATTTAGTTATTTACAGGATTATGTAGATGGAAAATAAGATCCTAAGTTACTGAGATATTGAGGTACTAAGTAAATGAAAACTTAGTATCTCAAAATCTTAGTGCCTCAGTAACTTAGAACCTTAGAGTCTTAGATTAAACCATATCCTCAGGTTTCACCCAAGTATCAAAATCTTCTGGAGTTACATAGCCTAAGCGAACGGCTTCTTCTTTAAGAGTTGTTCCGTTTTTGTGAGCGGTTTGTGCAATCTCAGCAGCTTTGTAATAACCGATTTTAGTATTTAAAGCCGTAACCAACATTAATGAATTATCGACTAATTCTTTAATTCGTTTGTGGTTCGGTTCAATTCCTTGAGCGCAATGTTCATCGAATGAAACGCAAGCATCACCTAACAATTGTGCCGATTGTAAAAAGTTTGCTGCCATTACTGGTTTAAAAACATTCAATTCGTAATGACCTTGCATTCCTCCAACAGCAATTGCCATATCATTTCCGATTACTTGAGCACAAACCATTGTTAAAGCCTCACATTGCGTCGGATTTACTTTTCCTGGCATGATAGAAGAGCCTGGCTCGTTTTCAGGAATATGAATTTCTCCAATTCCAGAACGTGGTCCAGAAGCTAGCATTCTAACATCATTAGCGATTTTGTTTAAAGAAACGGCTAATTGTTTTAAAGCACCATGAGTTTCTACAATGGCGTCGTGTGCAGCTAGCGCTTCAAATTTATTTTCTGCAGTTATAAAAGGATGTTTGGTAAACTCCGCGATATACTGAGCAACTTTTACATCGTAGCCTTTTGGAGTGTTCAGACCAGTTCCAACAGCAGTTCCGCCTAAAGCGATTTCGGCTAAATGGGCTAAAGTGTTTTTTAAAGCTTTTAATCCGAAAGCTAATTGTGCTGCGTAACCTGAAATTTCTTGTCCAAGTGTTAGAGGGGTTGCATCCATTAAATGCGTACGACCGATTTTTACAACATCTTTGTATTCTATCGCTTTTTTTGCTAATGTAGCGTGTAGTTTTTCTACACCTGGAATTGTGGTTTCTACTACCATTTTGTAAGCCGCAATATGCATTCCTGTTGGGAAAGTATCGTTTGATGATTGCGATTTGTTTACATCATCATTTGCTTTGATGAATTGTTCGCCTTCTCCAATTTCAAAACCTTTTAGAACTTGAGCGCGGTTGGCAATAACTTCGTTTACGTTCATGTTACTTTGTGTTCCAGAACCTGTTTGCCAAATTACTAAAGGAAATTGATCATCTAATTTTCCTTCTAGTATTTCGTCGCAGACTGCAGCGATAGCATCTCTTTTTTCGATTGGAAGAACTCCTAAATCATAATTAGCATAAGCCGCTGCTTTTTTCAGATAAGCAAAACCTTCTACAATTTCTTTCGGCATGGAACCTGATGGTCCAATTTTGAAATTATTTCTAGAACGTTCCGTTTGTGCACCCCAATATTTATCGGCTGGAACTTGAACTTCGCCCATGGTGTCTTTCTCTATTCTGTATTTCATTTTGTTGTATGTAAAATGTTATTTGAAAAAATGTGAATGTTACTTGTGAAAATTAAAAATTGAAGCTTCTTTTGAAAATGAGTCTCCTAGCCCTGATGGAAGCGGCATCTCCCGATTTAGAAAAACAAGGCTTTTTAGCCGTAGTTTTTGTTTATCGGGAATACAGCGGACAGCAGGAAATTGCTCCTGAAAATTATTATGGTTTTCTAAGATCTCTTTATTTAAAAGGTTTCGCATTCAAAAAAAAGCTTATTTAAAATGAGTATAAATATACGGATAAATGTTATTTAACGAAAATTGATTTAGATTTTATTGCTGAGAAAAAATATATACGCTACATTTGTCGTAACATTCAAAAATTCCGGAAAACATGTTTGAATTTTCACAGTACTTAGGCTTTTTACTTTTCTTAACCATACTAACTATAGGGTTTTGGTTAATGTTTTTCTTAGTTGGTTTCGTATCTTACTGGGTTACGGGCGCTAGCTGGGAACTGTTCAAAGAAAAAAGAGCTAAAAGAAGACAAGAAGAACAATCTATTTAATTTTAGATTGATGTCATAAAAAAAGGACCCGTTTTTACGAGTCCTTTTTTTTGTGCAAAAAAATAAATTCCAATATTTAAATTCCAAATTCCAATCCTTTGGGAAATTCCAAATAGAAAATTCCAAATTCCAATTGATTCAACATATTTAAACCCGACAGGTTTTTAAAATCTGTCGGGTTTCTTTGTAATAAAAAATTCCAACTTTTAAATTGGAATTTGGAATTTTTTTGTATTGGAATTTATCCCAATTTTTAAGGATTGGAATTTGGAATTTAAATATTGGAATTTAAAAAATATTATCCAGGGAATTCTCCACCGCCATCTCCGCCGCCGTCATTTCTTGGCTGGGCGTTTTTATCTCTTTCGCCTTTTGGTTTGTTGAAACGGTAAGTGAACGATAAATTGAATTGACGTTTACGGAATTGGAATTCGCTATATGAATTTACATTGTCTAAATATGTATAAGATCTCATTTTTCTAGAATTGAAAACATCACTAATGTTGAAAGCAATTGTTGCTTTGTCTTTTAGTATATCTTTACTGAAAGCAGTGTTCATTCCGAATTGGCCTAAGTTTTTACCTTGAGCTGTTTTTTGTTCTCCGTTGTACATTCCTGTCAATTGCCAGTCAATTTTATAAGGTAATGTAAGTTTAGAATTAATTCTTGCAAACCAAGAATTAGCCTGATTGTCTAAATTCTGAACAATCTCGTTATTTTGAGTATCTATATAACTATGTTCTCCTGTTGTTTTTACATTAAAGAAGTTGAAGTTACTGTTTAATTTCCACCATTTGAATGGGGTATAATTGAAAGTGAATTCGAAACCAAATTTTTGTTCTCTTCCTAAGTTGATAGGGGAACTTTTGATTACTGGAATTCCATTTACTTCATCTCCTGTAGGAGATCTCACAAAACTGAAAACGTCTTTTGTGTCTTCAAAATAGGCTGATGTATTGAAAGTTACTTTATCCCATCTTTTGATGTAACCAATGTCGTATTTATCTGTCAAAGAAGGATCTAAATCTGGATTTCCTTGAAAGATATTGATATTACTTGCATAGTTTACAGCAGGGTTCATAAAACGACCTCTTGGTCTTGATAAACGTTTGCTATAACTTGCTGAGAAATTACTCTGATCTGAAATTTCGTAACTAATAAATGCACTCGGGAATAAGTTGTTGTATTTTTTAGTATTGAAATTACTGTTGTCTAATAAATTAACTTCGATATTTGTGTCTTCCCATCTTAGACCAAATAAATAAGAGAATTTATTTACTTTAAAACCATATTGAGTATAAAGTGCGTTGATGTTTTCTTTGTACTCTAAAGTGTTCGATAAATTAGGGTTTACGGTACCTTGATAATCTGTAACGTTGTAAACGTTATTTAGATCACCAAAACTTCCTTTGTAACCAGCTTCAAATTGGCTTCCTTCGCCTAATGGTAAAACATAGTCAGCTTGAAAAAGAACTTGTTTTTGAACTTGATCGTTTAAAGTTGTATCAAATCTCGGAGAATCTTCAATTACACTATTACTGTCGTCTGTATTTCTGGAAATAGAAAAATCTGCAGTAAGTTTATGTCCTTTGTCGTTGAAATTTTTAATTAAGTTGGAAGTAAATTCAACGTTTTCACTACCAGTATCAGCGTTGTTTAAACGATAAGTTGTTCCGGTAAAATTACGAGAAGCGTCATAATTGTAATAATTGATCAAATCACGGTCGTCACCAGTATTTTTTTGGTAATTAATAGCGTTTGTCCAAAAAGTAGTTGGTGTAATTGTCCATTCAACTCCAGCTCTTCCATTAAATCCATTTCTAATACGTTTCGTATCACGAGTTTCGTCTAAGAAGTTTTGTGTGACTTTGTTTTCGTCTAAATACTCAGAATTTGTTTTACCAGCTCCTTCATTTGTTCTGTAATTGTATCCAGCTGTTGTAAAATAGTTTAGTTTTTCTGTTTTGTAATTGACATTTGCACTTAAACCATACGTTTCAGGTAAACCTGTTGAAGCAATCAAAGTTCCGTTAAAACCTTGATTTTTACCTTTTTTAAGCACAATATTGATGATTCCAGAACCTCCTTCTGCGTCGTAACGTGCAGATGGATTTGTAATAACTTCAACTTTGTCAATTGCATCGGCAGGAAGTTGTCTTAAAGCTTCGGCCATATTAATGGCTTGTGAAGGCCTTCCATCAATTAAAATACGAATATTGTCACTTCCTCTTAAACTAACATTTCCTTCTGTATCAACAGAAACAGAAGGTACATTGTCTAAAACGTCACTTACGCTTCCGCCTTTTACAATCATATCTTGTCCAACGTTGTAAACTTTTTTATCCAGTTTGATTTCTACAGTCGATTTTTCTGCACGAACTACAACTTCATTCAGCTGTGCAGCATCTTCAGATAGATTTACAACTCCTAAATTGGTGTCTCCCTGAATACTTTTTTGCTTGATTTCTGTTGATTTAAATGAAATAAATTCAACTTTGATATCATAAGTTCCAGGTGCAACAGCAACCTCGAATTCTCCTTTAGGATTTGTGATACCACCCGCAATAACTTTAGTGTTATTAGGTGCGGTAATCGAAATTGTTGCATATTCTAATGGTTGTTTGCTTACTTTTTCTAACACTTTTCCGGTGACTTTGACCTTATTGCCTCCTGGACCTTGTTGTGAGTAATTGTAAAAACTTGTTAACAAGAATACAAGTAATACAGCAAATTTGATTTTTTTCATTTTTCTGGTTTCTTTTTCTCTTTAGACGGCAAATGTAGTTTTTGGTTTAAAGAGAGAACTCACAAAAAAATGTTAATAGAATATTTTAGAATCAATCTAAAAAAGAAGCAACTAAATCTGGATCTCTTCCAATAATGGCTTTTCCGTCTTTTACAACAATAGGACGTTCGATTAAAATAGGGTTTTCTACCATTGCTGTAATAATCTGATCATTAGTCAAAGTTTTGTCCTTAAAATTTTCTATCCAGATTTTTTCTTTGGTTCTAACTAATTGAAGTGGTTCAAGATTTAACTGCTTCAATAATACTTTTAATTCGTCAAAAGAAGGTGTTTCTGTTAAGTACGGAATAATTTCAAATTCCTGATTGGATTGTTCTATAAAAGCAAGACAGTTTCTTGATTTTCCGCATCGCGGATTATGGTAAATTTGTATCATTTTGTTATATTTAAGGGTTTCAAATCTCGAAAGATAAAAAAGCGGTACTTTAGTAGTGTCAAAAGTAAGATTAACTTATCGATTTTGAATTCTCATTTTTTTAAAATTAAAATTTTATGTTTTTAGAGCAAGGAATTAAACCTGAAAATAAGTTTTGGAAATATCTTTTGGGCTCGGTTTTTATAATTGCAGCTTCTTTTGTAGGGCAAATTCCGATTACTGTTGCTGTATTTTATAAAACAGCTGTTGAAAAAAAGGCTATGCCGACGACAAATGATGATATTATGAGAATGTTTGAATCTAATATCACGCTTTTTTTAGTAATGATCTCCTTTGTTTTTGCCTTTGCAGGAATTTATTTTGTGGTAAAGTTTATTCATCATCAGACTTTATTGTCAGTTACGACTTCACGGCCAAAAATAGACTGGAAACGAATTAGTTTCTCTTTTCTTTTATGGACTTTCTTTTCTATACTGAGTTTTCTTTTTGTATATCTTAAATCTCCTGAACATTTTGAATTAAATTTTAAATTAACTCCGTTTTTGATTTTGGTTGTTTTAGGAACGATTCTAATTCCGATTCAGACCAGTACAGAAGAATATGTTTTTAGAGGTTATTTGATGCAGGGATTTGCCAATTTAGCACGTAACAGATGGTTTCCGCTTATAATGACTTCTGTTATTTTTGGATCGATGCACTGGGCTAATCCTGAGGTGGTTAAAATGGGAAATATTATCATGATTTATTACATAGGTACTGGACTTTTTTTGGGAGTAATTACTTTGATGGATGAAGGAATGGAACTCGCACTTGGTTTTCATGCCGCTAATAATCTGATAGGAGCATTATTGGTAACATCTGATTGGTCCGTTTTCCAGACTCATTCCATATTTAAAGATCTTTCAGAACCTTCAGCAGGAATTGATGTTATTCTGCCAGTTGTGGTGATTTATCCCATATTACTTTTTATCTTTAGTAAGAAATACGGCTGGACCAATTGGAAAGAAAGATTAACAGGAGACATTAAGGAAGTCGAAGTAAAATAGTAAAATATGCAAAATTTAACACAACATAAAGTTCATAATTATTTTAAACTAAATGGTTATCATTTAAACGCAAAAGATTTGTGTCGTGCGGCTTACAGCTATGTAAAAGAGGGAGATGCGTACGAACAGTCAATTGGCGAATTCTTTCTGGATTGGTTTGATAAAAAAGATTATATCGAAATGACGACTTCGGGAACAACTGGCCTTCCGAAAGTGGTTCGTTTACAAAAACAAGCCATGATACAATCTGCTTTGGCTACAGGGGATTTTTTTGATTTAAAACCAGGAGATAAGGCTTTGTTATGCCTTCCAACGCAATTTATTGCCGGAAAAATGATGTTGGTGCGCAGTTTGATTTTAGGATTAGAATTAGATGTCGTAGCACCAAGTCTTCATCCGTTGGCGCTAAATTCTACAATTTATGATTTTGTAGCGATGGTGCCACTTCAAGTTCAAAATTCAATTGAAGGACTTCATAAAGTCCGTAAGCTAATTATTGGTGGTGCAAAAATGGATTCTTCTCTGGAAGAAAAACTTTTACCACTTAAAACAGAGATCTACGAAACTTATGGAATGACTGAAACCATAACGCATATTGCAGCAAAGCGTTTAGGGGATTCTGTTTTTTCAATTTTACCAAATGTGAAGATTTCTCAGGATGATCGCCAATGTTTGGTTATTCATGTTTCAACAATTTCTGATGAACCAATCGTAACAAATGATTTGGTAGAATTATTAAATGATCAGCAGTTTATCTTTTTAGGTAGAATTGACAATGTAATCAATAGTGGAGGAGTAAAGCTGATTCCGGAGCAGATTGAAGCAAAATTGATTGGAAAGATAAATAGTAGATTTTTTGTAACAGGACTTCCTGATGCTACTTTAGGCGAAAAATTGGTTTTGGTTATCGAAGGTGAAAAACAAGATTTTGCTTCTGATTTTTTTGATGTTTTAGGAAAATATGAAAAACCAAAAGAAATAGTTTTTGTTTCTAAATTTAAAGAAAACGAAAATGGTAAATTGCTTCGTAAGCCAAGCTTGGAAGTTTAAAATTCCAAATTCCAAACTTTGCGTTGAGAACTTTGTCAAAGTTTTAAACTTTGACAAAGTTGAACCAGAAAATAAAAATCCCAAATTTCAATAACTAATTGAAATTTGGGATTTTTCGATATTGGAATTTCCTTTTTAAATTGGAATTTGGAATTAAAAATATTGGAAATTTAAAACTTAAGCTTTACGCTCCAAAAGTGCCATATAAAATCCATCAAAACCAGATTCTGAAGCTAGCATTTTACGATCTTCTACGAATGTAAATTGTTGTCCAATTTCTGTTTTTAAGAATTTCTCCACTTGTTCTTGGTTTTCTGATGGTAATACCGAACAAGTAGCATAAACTAATTTCCCTCCTGGTTTTACAATTTTAGAATAGCTTTCTAAAACTTCACTCTGAACTTTACGGATGTTATCAATAAATTCAGGCTGTAATTTCCACTTAGAATCAGGATTTCTTTTTAAAACTCCTAATCCGCTACAAGGTGCATCAATTAAAACACGATCTGCTTTTTCGTGTAGTTTTTTAATGACTTTTGTGCTGTCAATAATTCGATATTCGATATTGAAAGCGCCGTTTCTTTTGGCTCTTAATTTTAGTTGTTTTAATTTACTTTCATACAAATCCATTGCAATCAATTGGCCTTTATTTTCCATTAAAGAAGCCATATGCAATGTTTTTCCACCAGCTCCTGCGCATGTGTCTACAACACGCATTCCTGGTTTTACATCCAAAAATCCTGCAACTAATTGAGAGTTGGCATCCTGAACTTCAAAAAGACCTTGTTTAAAAGCGTCAGTTAAAAATACGTTTGCTCTTTCTTTTAAAACAAGAGCTTCTGGCTGGTCTTTTAAATATTCAGTTTCAATATTTAAGTCCATTAAAGTATTTCGAAGGCTTTCTTTTGTCCCTTTTAAAGTATTAGTTCTAAGAATAACTTTAGCCGGCTGATTTTGAGCTGCAATTTCTTTAGCCCAAACTTTCTCGCCAAGTTCTTTCACGCCTAATTCATCCATCCAGTCTGGAATAGATTCTTTAAGTGCTCTGTTTTTTGATAATTCGTCAAAACGACCTTTTATTTTTCTTTCAGGAGTTCCTTCCAATTGTCTCCAATCTGGAATTGGATATCCACGAAGAACTGCCCAAACAGCAAACATTCTCCAAAGATTATCTCTGTCGTAAGGTTCCTTAACTTCTGCAATTTCAGCATATAATCGTTTCCATCGAACAATCTCGTATATGGTTTCAGCAACAAATTTTCGGTCAGAACTTCCCCAACGTTTGTCTTTTTTTAATGCTCTAGCTACAACTTTGTCCGCATATTCTCCTTCATTGAAAATAGCATTCAAAGAATCGATTGTCGTATAAACTAAATTTCTGTGTAATCTCATTTTATTTATTTGAAGTGCAAAGGTAGTATTAATTGATTGAAAGTTAAATTTTTAATAGTGAATCTTATTTCTGATTCTCATTAAAAGAAAAAACACTCTAATTAAGAGTGTTTTTTTGAAATATTTTTTGATGCTAATTATTCTTTAGAAACAATACGCGTTAATCCAATATTTTCAGGAGCGTGAAGCACCATTGGGAATTTCTCTACTTTAACAGAGCTACTGTCCAGACCAAATGCTCTTTCTTCAGACAAACTCAGTTTTTTAATGAAGAAATAAGAGTTCATGATTATGTTTTCGTGCCATCTTAAATCATTGTCATTGGATAGAAATTTCTCAGACAATACAAATTTGAAATCTCCAATAATATTGTTTTTGTTTAAAGATTCGTAACGGCTGGTAATATCTACTTCGCCACGTTTTACCATGTCTTTAATAACTTCTCTAAACATTAAATTGATTTTGGTTGGTTCTCTAAAACCTAAATTGAAATCAATTCTATAGATGTCATCTTTTGCAATTTCAGTTACTTTATATTGTGTTTTATAAGGTTCTGTCAAAATATTAACGTGAACAAACCAATAAATGTCAGCTCTTTTCGGACGCTTTTGCAGAATAGAATAAATGATTTTTTCCTCCAATTCATCAACACGATTAGCATTTGTCATATAAACTAAATGCGTAGCATATTTCGGAATAGATAAATCCTGGCTTAACTCAACAAGAACTTGTTTGTAGTCATCGATTTTGACAACTTTAGTGTAGCTTTTGTTAATTTTCTTAGCCAAATACCAAATCGTCATTACAGAAATCAACATACTTGCAATGATTAGTGTAACGTAACCACCTTCTGCAAATTTGGTGATATTGGCAATTAGGAAACTAAATTCAATTAATAAATAAATGGTAATTAACGGAACCATGAAATACAGTTTTACACGTTTCATGATTAAGTAATAATTCAATAAAATAGTTGTCATGATCATGCAGAGAATAATCGCAAGACCATAAGCATGTTCCATGTTTCCTGATTTTTCGAAGTGTAAAACAATTCCAACACAACCAAAAAACAATAACCAGTTGATTGACGGAATGTATAATTGACCTTTTACTTCTGTAGGATATTTGATTTTTACTTTTGGCCAGAAATTTAGACGCATAGCCTCATTAATTAAAGTAAATGAACCACTAATTAATGCTTGAGAAGCAATTACTGCTGCTAAAGTAGCAACCACAATTCCGAATGGTAAAAACCAATGTGGCATAATTAAGTAAAATGGATTTCCATTTTCTCCTCCTAATTGCTGTAATGTACTTCCTTCGTGATGAATCAAATAAGCTGCTTGTCCAAAGTAGTTTAAAACTAAAGTTGTTTTTACAAACATCCAGCTGATTCTAATATTTTTTCTTCCACAGTGGCCCATGTCAGAATATAAAGCTTCGGCTCCTGTTGTACATAAAAATACGAATCCAAGAACAAAGAAACCGTCAGGATGGATCGATAATAAATGATAAGCGTAATATGGATTAATTGCTTTAATTACTTCTGGGTAATTCAATACTTGAATTGTACCTAATGTTCCTAACATAGCAAACCAGATTAACATCATTGGAGCAAAGAATTTTCCAACGAGTTTAGTTCCAAATTGTTGAATTGTAAACAGAACAAATAAGATTGTAATTACAATGTAAACAATAGTTTGCGTTTGCATTGTTGGATAAAATGCTCGAATTCCTTCTACAGCAGATGAAATTGAGATTGGAGGTGTGATAATTCCGTCTGCGAGTAGTGCGCTTCCTCCAATAATGGCGGGAACAATGAGCCATTGAATTTTTGTTTTCTTGACTAAAGCATAAAGTGCGAAAATTCCTCCTTCTCCATGATTGTCTGCACTTAAAGTAATAAGTACATATTTTATTGTAGTTTGTAAAGTCAGCGTCCAAAAAACACAAGAAATACCACCTAGAACAATGTCGGCATTGATCGTGTGATCACCTAAAATAGCCTTCATTACGTACAATGGAGAGGTTCCAATATCTCCATAAATAATCCCTAAAGTAATCAATAAACCCCCAATAGACAACTTACTATGTAAGTTTTTATGCGATGCGCTCATGTATATTTTTATAAAAGACGGTTGCAAATTTACTGTTTTAAAACAAATTAGCAGCTATTATAATTAAAAATAAAAAAAGCACAATTGTGAAATTGTGCTTTTAAATTAATTGAAAATATATTGTTTATCCTCTTCTTCCGTTTCCGCCACCTCTAGAGTTAGAACCGCTTTCTCTCTGAGATTGTCCTCCACCTCTAGATTCCTGACTTACTCTTGGAGATTCTGAACGCTGTTGACTTTGTGGTCTAGCAGAATAATCTCTATTAGAACTAGATCTGTTTTCAGAATTGCTTCTTGGTGCTTCAGTTCTTTGAACTGGAGCAGATTGTGTTGTGCTAACTCTGTTTTGAGAATAGTTTCTTGAATTCTCTGATCTCTGAGTTGACATTTCTCGATTAGAATTACCTCTGTTCTCAGAGTTTCCTCTAGAATAAGTATTGTTTCTAGACTCAGTTCTTGGAGTATTTTCAGCTCTAACAGAATTGTCTCCTCTGTTTGAATAATCTCTATTTACAGTACCTTCTGTATTTCTATTTACCGTTCTATTGGTAGAGTTAGAGTTATATGATCCGTTATTTCTTTCTACAGAACCTCTGTTTGTTGTACTTCTGTTGTCGGCATAATTTCTATTTGAAGTTCTATTGTCAGAATATGTAGGTCTTGCCGTGTTTCCTCTGTTTGTGTTGTATGAATTTCTATTGGTCTCTCTGCTTGATACACGTCTTTGATCCAAATCATATCTGTTGCTTACATTAGAATGTCTTTCTGCAAAGCTGTAGTTTGGTCTCATTCTTTCGTAGCCATAAGTACGTCTTGTTTCGTAGATTACAGGTGCTCTGTAACTTCTTCTAACATTTACATAATTGTAGCTGTTGTGAACATTAATACAAACATTTACATTATTTCTGTATCTGTAAACAGGGTAAGGTCTCCATGCTGTGTAATAAGTTGGATAGTAACCCCAGTTCCATGTTGAATAATAAGGTCTGTAATTGGTAACCCAAAATGAGGTGTAAATTACTGGAACAACGCTATAAACAGGCTCATAAATGTAGTTTGCGCCATATAAATAAGAGTTTCCTACTACCTGAACACTTACTTTGTTATAATTGTCTCTTTCAACATCGATAGTTGCAATGTCTTGATAAACATCACGATCTAAAACTGCCTGAATAATTACAACGTGAGTTCTGTCTTCAACAGATTCAATAACACGTAAATAATCAACCTGATCATCGCCATTTAAATCTAAGTTTGAAATTTGATATTTAGGATCGTTTAATCTTCTTTCAAAATCTTGAAGATTCGCAGATTCTCCAAACATCGAAGCAACGGCTCTTAAATCTAAATTATCGCTGATATCTGAATTTTTTGCGTAAACTGTAGTTTGATTTTGTGCTGCACAAGAACCAAAAACTAATGCTGTGAACGCTATTAAAAGTAATTTCGTTTTCATGACTAAATTATATTAAATTGATTGTACAAGGGAATATCCAATTACTGTGCCACAAATTTATTTTAGGATTCTTTGGTCGCAATGACCTGTTAGTTAGTGAGTTGTGTTTATTGGGTTGATTTTTGGATTTAATGGGCTGTATAAAATAGACTAATTATTATTTTTTGAAAATGAAATAAAGCTATTTGAGATATTATAAATAATCGTATTTTAGCGTTAACCAAATTTTAATTTCTTATGAAAAAACTAGTTTTATTTTGTGGTATTTTTATTTTATTGATGTCTTTTGGAACATTTAAATATGAAACTAAAGTAGCTTATAACAGCGGTTTTACATCAATGACTATGGATACTTTATTTAAAGATAGAATTAGTATCAGAGCCATTTTGGTAGATAAAAATAAAATTTGGTACGGAGCTGATAATTCTCGTTTTGGTTATTATGATTTAATCAAAAAAGAAAAATTTGAAGAACATATTTATCGCGATACTTTGAATTTAGAATTTAGAAGTATTGCACAGACTTCTAAAGATGTTTTTTTGCTAAGTGTTTCAAATCCGGCATTGTTATATTCAATTTCAAAAAAAGACAACAAGGTTAAATTGGTATACAAAGAAATCAATCCGAAAGTGTTTTATGATAGTATGCAATTTTGGAATGATAAAGAAGGTATTGCAATTGGAGATCCTACAGAAGATACTTTTTCTGTTATTGTAACACGTGATGGCGGAGAAACTTGGACAAAACTATTGTCTGATAAATTGCCTACCAATGCTATTGGCGAAGCAGCTTTTGCAGCGAGTAATACCAATATCGTAATCAAAGGTAATGATACATGGTTGGTTTCGGGCGGAAAAAAAGCACGTGTTTTTTATTCTCCTGATAAAGCAAAAACATGGAAAGTAGTAGAAACTCCTATTGTTCAGGGAAAAGAAATGACGGGTATTTTTACAGCTGATTTTTACGATTCTAAGCAAGGATTTATTGCTGGAGGAGATTACGAACTTCCGAATAAAAAAAATGACAACAAAGCTTTTACAAAAGATGGCGGAAAAACCTGGGAGCTGATCGGACAAAATATGGGGTTTGGCTATGCATCATGTGTGCAATATGTTCCGGGAGGAAATGGTAGAGAAATCGTCTGCGTAGGTTCTGAAGGAATACAATATTCTCAAAATGGAGGCGAAAACTGGATGCAGTTGTCTACAGATACCAAGTTTTTTACTATTCGTTTCGTAAATAGAAACACTGCAATTGCTGCAGGGCATAATAAAGTGGTTCGACTTAATTTTAAATAAAAAAATAAGAACCCTAAATAATAAAGTAAGTATTATTATATAGGGTTCTTACCGCTGTTGTTTCGTTAAGCTTAATCTTTATTGCCTTTGTCGCGATATTGCTGTAATAATTTTCGATTAAAATCGTCTTCCGATTTTTTAAGCAGCAATATTTTCTTTGCAGAAAGTACTTTTTTTAGATTGCTCATGTATTTTTCACGAAGCTGATATATTTCTTTATCCGTACTTTCGATTTGCGATAATAATGTTGCAGCCTCTTTATCTGAGAGATTTTTAAGATTCTCATCTTTTAGCTGTCTCACATACGTTTTCATTTTTAAATACTTTAATTCATATTGCTTATCATCATAAGCATTATAAATTGGCCAGAATTTCTCGGCTTCTGTTGAAGTTAATTCCAATTCTGTTGTTAAAAATGAAACTTTAAAAGCTTTAATTTTTTCACGCTTTTCATCAATTTTTCCACCTTGAGCAAAAATTGAAAAACTTGTCAGAAAGAGCAGGAGTGGTAAGATGTTTTTTATTTTCATTGCTAAGTTAAGTTGTTGAGTTAAGTTTGATCTAATTTTGTTCTGAAATTAAGTGTTCTATATTTGGACTCGCGGCTAAAATATCTTCTAATGTTTCATCTTCCAAAGTAACATCGTTGCCTAATTTTTCGATATCGCTGTCGTCTAATGTTTGAATTAAATCGTATTGGCTGATATTAGAATGATAAGATAAATAAGTTTCTAAAGTAGCTTCATCAAGTTCGTTTGAATTTGCTTTATAATTATTTACAATCGGAATTAATAATGCAAAACCAATTACCGCAGCCGCTGCCAGAGAAAGTGTTTTTTTGCGTTTGTAGAATGGAATTACTTTTACTTCTTTTTCGTTTAATTGCTGTAAAACTTTCTCTGAAAAATCATCAAAATAATGTTCTGGTGTTTTAAATCCAGATTTTATTTTGGGTTCGTTTTCTAATTTAAATGTTTTCATAATACTTATAAGATAGTTTTTGTTACAAAAGGTTTAATTTGATGTAACATATAATTCAATTTTTTTTACTGCGTGATGATAAGATGCTTTAAGAGCGCCAACCGATGTTCCTAATATTTCAGCAATCTCTTCGTATTTTAATTCTTCAAAATATTTCATTTTGAAAACTAATTGTTGTTTTTCTGGAAGTGTTACAATTGCTTTTTGAAGTTTGATTTGAATTTCATCTCCATCAAAATAAAGATCTGCTTTTAAATTGTCGATCGTTTTATTCTGTAAATCTTCAGACGAAATACCGCTGAGTTTTGCTTTTTGCGATAAAAAAGTCAAAGCTTCATTTGTTGCAATGCGATACATCCAAGAGAAAAGTTTGCTTTCGCCTTTAAAGTTTTTAAGATATTGAAAGACTTTTACAAAAGTGTTTTGTAAAACGTCGTCTGCATCATCATGATTCAAAACAATGTTTCGGATATGAGAATACAAAGGTCTCTGATAATTAGACAAGAGTTTTTGAAACGCAGCATTTTGCGTTTCAGGGTTTAATAATTGTTTTATAAATTCTTTCTCGTCTATCAAACTTTTTGTTTTGTAAACCTTTCTTAGAAGTTAGACTGAATTTAAAACAAAAGGTTTAATGAGCCTTAAAAAATTTAGAATTCCGACTGTTCTTCTTCTTGGACAGGAGTTTGTGCTGGTGCAGTAACAGGAGCAGCTGGTTTGCGTTTTACAGGCTCTGTTCTTGGCTCGCTTGGTGTTTCACTTGGAGTTTCACTTGGAGTTTCAGGAGTATAAGATGGCTCTGTGGCAACAGGAACTACTTTTGGTATAATTGGGAAATAAATTTCGGTTACCAATTTAGAAGAACCTTTTACATCCAATTTACTAAGCGTCCAGATTTCTAGATGCGACCAGCTTAGTTCTGGAGTAATTTTTTCTTTGTTTATAAAAGCCGTAGTTTTTGCAATAGCTTCATTTCTATGTGAATAATCTCCATTTAATGTAGTCTTTACAGCATCGAACCCGTTTAATTTTCCGGATAAAATATCACTTCCTGAACTAATAGATATTTCTTTATTGATTGGCAAACAAATAGAGATTTTTGCTAAACCAGTTTTAGTGTCATAAGTATGATAGATGATAAAAGGTTTTCCGTTTGCAGATAGACCGTTTGTTTCGCTAAAATGAATAAGTTTCGGAATTACAATTCGGGCATTTTTATTTACTTTTTCAATTTCACTTGTAAAAGTTTGACGAATATAAGGAGTTTCATTTTTCTTTACCAATCCGTCAACTTTGATTGCGTAGGTTTTGGTTTCGTAATCTAGGTTTTTATCAATATTGGCTAAGCTTTTTTCGTAAATAGTACCTATAACTCGATCTGGACCTCCGTGTAAAGCTGCATATATTTTAAATAAAAAACTCATTGTTCCTTTTCCTTTCCAGGTAACTTTTGTTTTTCCGTTCAAAGTATCTTTCAGAGTCCACGCAACATCTGCTTCTGTTCCGTCATATTTCATTTTTTGTTCAATGCTTTCCCCTTCTTTTGTTTTAAGAGTAATTGCATTTCCTTTTCCATCAACTCCATCCCAATAAAAAGAAGCGCCATTTCCGCTTGTTTTGTTAGGGAAAGTCATTTGTATAGAAGGATCTTCAACCGACCAAGATTCAAAATCTTCGTAATTTCTAAAATCATTAAGGTAACTGTAAACCGTTGCGCGAGGTGAATTGATCACTTTACTTCTTTCAACATCAAAAATTCCTTTTTGTGTAGCAACAAAAACAGTTAGAGCAACAAGACTTAATAACGCAAAAAGAAATAAATACTTAAGAATTTTCATTGGTAGATCGTTTGGTTTCGTAAAGTTATAAATTTTATTGTGAGTCTTACTAATAACCTATAATTATTAGGTTTTATTTTGTTGCGTAGGTCTTTTTATCTCTTTAAAAAGATTTTGATAACAAATAATATGGCAATGAAAAGCAAGAAAACAAGTAATACTTTGTAATTTCCTTTGTAAAATATTTTATGCAATGCTAGATCTTTTCGATAAGCAAAAATCATTATGATTACAAATGCAATAAAAAAACACACTCCAAATAGTATTTGTCCTTGACTAAACATAATTTTTAAAATTTTTCAGCAAATTTAGAGATTTGTAAATGATTTGCCGCTAAATTAGGTTTTCATTTCATTCAATTTTATTTTAATTTTATAAGTAAGTGAAGTAAATTAGCCCCAAAAAAGAAAAACTATTATATGAAAAAACAACTCGACGCCGTTACAGAATTTCACACTGCTTTTAAAATTGGTCATAGTGCAACTCCAGTTGCTGATGTAGGAGCAGAAAAGAAGTTACTTCGTTACAATTTAATGAAGGAGGAAAATGAAGAATATTATGAAGCGGTTCAGAATAATGATTTGGTTGAAATTGCCGATGCTCTTGGCGATATGATGTATATTTTATGTGGTACAATTATCGAACACGGACTTCAAGATAAAATTGAAGCTGTTTTTGATGAAATCCAACGCAGTAATATGAGTAAATTAGGAGAAGATGGACAACCAATTTACCGTGAAGATGGAAAAGTAATGAAAGGTCCAAATTATTTTAAGCCTGATTTCTCGAAATTATTATAGAAAATATATTTTAAATATATAGAAACATAGTTCTTAGGAATTCTAAAGAGGCGTTTCACTTGTATTAATGCACATAGCTATGTGTTAAGAAACTAGTTTCTTTTTTTGTTTTCTTTTTATGATATAGAAATCTATGTTTCTATGTGTTTAAAAATCATCATATTATAACTTAAATTTTAAAAAAAAATAAAAAACCCGATAAAACTAAATTTATCGGGTTTCTCTTTTTATATGGTTTTGGATTATTGAACCTTAACTGTCCATCCGTAAGTATCTTCAGAAAGTTTGTTCTGAAGACTTGTAAGTTTCTCTTTTAAGAAAGAAGCATAAGAGTTTTCAATTGGAGCCATTTCGTAGTATTCATCTTTATAAGAGAATCCTTTGATAACACTGATTACAGCTGCAGTTCCAGCTCCGAAAATTTCTTTCAAAGATCCGTTTTTAGCTGCTTCAACCAATTCCGTAACAATAACTGGACGAACTTCTACATTAAGACCTTCTTTTTCAGCCATTGCGATCAAACTTTTTCTGGTAACACCATCTAAGATTCTTTCGCTTGTTGGAGCTGTTAATAAAGTATCATTAATTCTGAAGAAAACGTTCATTGTTCCAGCTTCTTCTAATTTTGTATGCGTTGCATCATCAGTCCAGATAACTTGTTGGAAACCATCTTTGTTTGCCAAGTTAGTTGGGTAAAATTGAGCAGCGTAGTTTCCAGCAGCTTTTGCAGCTCCGATTCCGCCATTTGCAGCTCTACTGTAGTGCTCAGCAATAATTACTTTTACTTCACCTCCATAATATGCTTTTGCAGGAGAAAGTAAAATCATAAATTTATATTCGTCAGATGGATTTGCAATAACTCCAGGACCTGTAGCAATCATAAAAGGACGAATGTACATACTTGCACCGTTTCCTCTTTGAATCCAATCCTTGTCAATTTTTAATAATTCATTTAAACCTTCCATGAAAATATCTTCTGGAACTTCTGGCATTGCCATACGAACAGCAGAACTATTAAAACGTTTGTAGTTTTCATCAGGTCTAAACAACCAAACATCATTGTTCTCGTCTTTGTAAGCTTTCATTCCTTCAAAAATAGCTTGTCCATAATGAAAGACTTTTGATGATGGATCCATTAAAATCGGAGCATAAGGTTTAATGACAGGGTTTAGCCATTGTCCGTCTTTATAATCACATTCAAATAAATGGTCTGTAAATACAGCACCAAAACTTAAGTTTTCAAAGTCTACAGAGCTTATCTTAGACGAATCAGCTTTTCTGATTTCAATTTTGCTTGTTTGAGTTGTACTCATAGTTATGTAAGTTTTTTGTGTGGATATTTTTCACTTAATCAATTCTAAAGTGATGATATCGTGTAAAATGGAAATTAATGAATGCAAAATTACGTAAAATTATGTAAAATGCTTAGCGAAAATTCATTATTTATACGTTTTGACTGAGATTTATTTATCCTATAATAAACTCAAATATTTAATTGATTTTTATAAAGAATTTATGAAAAAACTATCGATTTTTAAGGCTTTACGCATTAGTTTTGATTAAATTTGAATATTAAAATGGCTTGAAAATCAATAAAAAGCTATTGTAAATTTCGGAAAAAGTGAAAAGAGAAATAATTAAAACGCTAGATGGCTCAACTACAATTCGTTTACCAGAATGGGATGAATGTTACCATTCTAAACACGGAGCAATTCAGGAAGCAAAACATGTATTCATAAAAAACGGACTTTCATTATTTGAAAAACCAATTAGTATATTAGAAATAGGTTTTGGAACAGGTTTGAACGCTTTTATTACCTTTTTAGAAGCTATTCGTAAAAATCAAAATATTGATTATGTTGGAGTAGAAGCGTATCCTGTTGATGCCGATGAAATTCTCGAAATGAATTATGCTGAAGAGCTCGAAGCATTGGAATTTCATAACATTTTTGAAAAAATGCATAAATCAGAATGGAACGAAAAAGTAGAAATTTGCGACCAGTTCTCGTTAACCAAAAGGAAACAATTTTTTGATGAAATTGACGATTTTGAAATTTTTGATTTGATTTACTTTGATGCCTTCGGATACAGGGTGCAACCGGAGCTTTGGAGTACGGAAATTTTTCAGAAAATGTACAATAGTTTAAAGCCTAATGGAGTCTTAGTAACTTATGCCGCACGTGGTGTTGTAAAAAGAAGCATGATTGCTGTAGGATTTACCGTCGAAAAATTAGCGGGGCCTCCTGGAAAACGAGAAATGTTTAGAGCCTTTAAAAACGGTTAGAAATGAGTTGTTTAGAATGATTCTATATTGATTTATGTGTTTTAAGAAAACGTATTCGTTGCTAAAGTTTTTAAAAAAAATAGTTAAAAATGAATTTTATGTTTGCTAATTGTTTAAATTTGGCTCGAGTTTAAAAAAATAGATAACCCCCGAAAATCTTATTTTATTATGTCAAAAATGATGTTTGATTACACGAAATCAATACTTGAGAGAGTTAGTTTCGATCCGGTACTTTTCTGCAAAGAGTTAGAAAAAGCTATCAAAACACTGTTACCTTACGAAATGGAACAATTGCAAGAATGGCTGTTAAATTTCATTATTGAAAAGCCAGAATTAAAACCAAGTCTACAGCTAATAAAAGTATAAAAGAAAAGGAGCCAAATTGGCTCCTTTTTTTATGACTACTTTTTTTGTAATGGACTAATGATTTGAACATTCTGAAAAACAATTGCGCCTTTAACAACGCCTGCAATTGTAGATCGAAGTGCATCAATGATTTGCATTTTTAATTCGCTCTTTGGGTAAATTAAACTTACCTCACGGGCTGGTTTTGGTTCCTTAAAATTTCGAAGTTTGAGTTTATCGGATTCTTTTAAGTCTAAGGTGTGCAAGTACGGAAGTAATGTTGTACCAAGGCCTTCGTCTGCCAATTTGATTAAGGTTTCAAAGCTTCCACTTTCTATCTGAAAATTAGTTTGGTCGGCATCTGAGACACTTTTGCACAGATTTAAAATTCCATCTCTAAAACAATGTCCGTCTTGTAGAAGCAAGATTTCATTAAGATTTAAATCGGCAACTTCTATTTCTTCTTTTCCAAAACTTGCATGATGTTCTGGAATGTAAGCTACAAACGGTTCAAAATACAAAACGATTTCCTTTATCTTTTCATCTTCAAGTGGCGTTGCAGCAATTGCAGCATCTAAATGCCCGTTTTTAAGTTTTAAGATAATTTCTTCGGTGTTTAACTCTTCAATTAAAAGTTTAACTTTTGGATATTTCTTAATGAAATTGTTTAAAAACATTGGTAAAAGTGTCGGCATGATGGTTGGAATAATTCCTAATCGAAATTCTCCTCCAATAAAACCTTTTTGTTGCTCAACAATATCTTTAATACGATCAGCTTCATTCACGATGTTTTTCGCTTGATTCACTATTTTCTGACCTATATCAGTAAGCTGAATCGGTTTTTTGCTTCTGTCGAAAATTAAAATATTAAGTTCTTCTTCAATCTTTTGTATCTGCATACTTAAGGTTGGCTGTGTTACGAAGCATTTTTCAGCAGCAAGGGTGAAGTTTTTATGCTCAGCAACTGCTAACACATATTGTAATTGAGTTATAGTCATGTTGATAGTAATTTGTGATGCAAAAATAAGAAAATATAATTTTTATTTATATATAATTTTAGAAAGTTACTTTAAATTTGTAGTAAATTAGTGTAAAAAATCAGATTATGAAAACAAATATTTTAGGTTTACCTGTAAAAGAGTCAGAATTATTAGTGAAAGAATTGAATGTGCTTTTGTCAAATTTTCAAGTATATTACCAAAACTTGAGAGGAATTCACTGGAACATTCGAGGAAAACGTTTTTTTGATTTACATGTAAAATTTGAAGAACTATATACAGACGCACAATTAAAAATAGATATGATAGCTGAACGAGTTTTGACAATTGGAGGAACTCCGTTGCATACTTTTGAAGACTATATTAAAAACAATAAATTGACTGTTGGAAAGAATATTTCTAATGATGAAAAAGCCGTTCAGTTGATTGTTCATTCTTTATCAGATTTGTTAAAAATTGAAAGAGAAATATTAAACAAATCGGACGAAATTAATGATGAAGGAACCAATTCTATGATGAGTGACTTCATTTCTGAGCAAGAAAAAACGATTTGGATGATGAATGCATGGTTGGAAGAAACTTTATAAAGCATTGTTTTTTAAATAATTATAAGCAGAATGGAATGAAAATTGCATTCTGCTTTTTTATTTTTGTTAAATTTCTATCAAATCTCTTTGATTTTATTTGTTTAACGCTATTTTTGTTTAGATGAAATTTGTAGCCCGCATATTACTATTCATATTTCTTGCCTTCTTATCGACCCCGACAATTGTTCAGGCGTTAAAGAAAGGCAATAGTACGGCTGTATCTTTCAGTATTGCTGAAGAAGAAGTGCATAAAGAACTTAAAAATGTAATGCACCCTTCAATTCTTGAGCACGAAGTTGTAATTCCCGTTTATATCGAGAAAAAAACAATCATTTCTGAAAATATTGTAAAATTAGACAATATTTCTCCGAGCATATTTGCTCCACCTCCCAATTTAGCATAAATACTTCCGATTATTTTGATCTTTAGCCAAGAGATGCGGTAAATCTTTAATGAATAATTTTTTTAGTATTGTGTTATGACAAAAAAAATCAATCTTTTTGCTAACCTTAAATCTGATTTTGCATCAGGTTTAGTGGTTTTCTTGGTAGCTCTTCCGTTGTGTTTAGGTATTGCAATGGCTTCTGGAGCGCCATTATTTTCCGGAATTATCGCTGGTGTTGTGGGTGGTATCGTAGTAGGATATTTAAGTCAGTCACATATTAGTGTATCAGGTCCGGCAGCTGGTTTAACGGCTATTATTTTAACCGCAATTACCGATTTGGGCGCTTTCGATGTATTTTTGATGTCTGTTTTTATTGCAGGATTAATTCAATTAGCATTAGGATTTTTAAAGGCCGGAAGTATCTCAAATTATTTTCCAACAAATGTAATTGAGGGAATGTTAGCTGGTATTGGAATCATTATTATTTTAAAACAAATACCTCATGCTTTTGGTTATGATGCAGATTATGAAGGAGATCAGGCGTTTATTCAAAATGACGGAAGCAATTCTTTTTCATTTTTGTTTGATGTTCTAAATCATATCCATTTAGGAGCTGTTGTGGTTTCTGCGGTTTCATTGGTTATTTTATTAGCTTGGGATAGAGTATCATTTCTAAAAAGAATAAAATTAGTTCCAGGAGCTTTAGTCGCTGTTATTCTTGGAGTAGTTTTAAATGAAATATTTATATCTACTGGAAGCCCTTTGGCAATTGCAAAAGAACATTTGGTTTCTTTGCCAGTTCCAAAATCTTTTGATGAATTTAAGTCAATTCTAATTATGCCAAATTTCGCTGCAGTTTCAAATCCGCAGGTTTGGGTAGTTGCTATTACAATTGCCATTGTTGCTTCTATTGAGACACTTTTATGTATTGAAGCTACAGATAGAATGGATGTACAGAAACGTTACACCAATACCAATGTAGAACTTAGAGCGCAAGGTGTGGGTAATATTGTAAGTTCTCTTTTGGGCGGTTTACCAATGACGTCAGTTGTGGTACGTTCGTCTGCGAATAATAATGCAGGAGCAAAATCTAAGCTTTCTGCAATTATTCACGGCGTACTTTTATTAATAAGTGTATTAGTCATTCCAACAATTTTAAACAAAATTCCATTGGCAACATTGGCAACCGTTTTGATTTTGGTTGGATATAAATTAGCAAAACCAGCAGCCTTTATGCATTTCTGGAAAAAGGGTAAATACCAGTTTGTCCCTTTTATTGCAACTTTGGTCTTTGTTGTTGCGACAGATTTGCTAAAAGGTGTTGCGTTGGGTATCATCATTAGTATTATTTTCGTTTTAAGAGGAAACTTAAAAAGAGCGTATGTCTTCAAAAAAGAAGAATACGAAGATGGAGATATCATTCACATCGATTTAGCGCAGGAAGTTTCGTTTTTAAATAAAGCCGCGATTAAACAAACCCTGGCTGAAATTCCAGAAAATTCAAAAGTTATCATTAATGCTCATGATACAGAGTACATTTCGCATGATGTATTGGATTTAATTCGAGAGTTTAAAGAAACCCGAGCAATTGATGAAAATATAAAAGTAAAGCTTAAAGGTTTTAAAGAAGCTTACGAACTAGAAAATACACCTGAAAATCATAATCATGTTACTATTGAACATTATTATGATGTAGCGAAAAGAGAAGTGGTTCAAAAAGAAGTTATTAGAGGAGAATAATTAAAATAAGACATTTTTTAGATAAAAGAAGTCTCAAATTTTAGGTAACTTTACATTCAAGTTCTTTTTGAGACATTCCTAAAATTAGAAATTACCACACAAAAAATAAAAAAATGAGAAAATTTTATGAGCAGTTATTAGAAAATAATAAAAAGTGGGTTGAAAATTCATTAGCAAAAGATCCTAATTATTTTGCTGATTTGGCAAAAGGACAACAGCCGCCATTATTATGGATTGGATGTTCTGACAGCCGTGTTCCTGCAAACGAAATTGTTGGTGCAAAACCAGGTGAAGTTTTTGTACACAGAAACATTGCTAATATGGTTGTTCACTCTGATATGAATATGTTAAGTGTACTGGATTATGCAGTAAATGTTTTGAAAATAAAACATATTATTGTTTGCGGACACTACGGATGCGGAGGTGTAAAAGCGGCAATGGGGAATCAGTCAGTTGGAATTATTGATAACTGGATTCGCCACATTAAAGATGAATACCGTTTACACGATAAATATTTAAATTCAATTGAAGATGAAACAGAGCGTTTTAATGCTTTTGTTGAAATCAATGCTAAAGAACAAGTTTATAATTTAGCTAAAACATCAATTGTTCAGGGAGCTTGGAAAAACGGTCAAGATCTTATGCTTCACGGTTGGGTTTACGGATTAAATTCTGGTTTCGTAACCGATTTAAATGTTACCATCAGTTCCAATGCAGAACTTGATAATGTTTATCAATTAGATTTGTAATAGAAAACAAAAATCGCCTCAAAAGGGCGATTTTTTTTTATTCGTTTTCGTCTAAATTCTCATTAAATGCAGACGGAAGCATTGTCGGAATAAACTTGATCAATATTGGTAATAATAAACTTCCTCCTGGAAGTAAAAATATCGTAAGCGATGGAATGGTTTTACAGATATCCAAAAGCTGTTTTTTTACCTTTTTCTTTTCTTTTGCATCTAAATCTCTTGTTGTAGAATAGGCTAATAAAACGACCAATTCTTTACTCTGCATGATTTCTCTAACCAATCTGTTTTTATTTCTAACAATTAGTTTTATAACGCTATGCGTCATCTGATCGTAGAAATGTTTTACAGGATTAGAATAATTAAAGTATGGAATCTTCTTTTTGTGTGTTGTAATAAAAGTATTCGTTGTGTTCATACTTTTTGCTACAAATTCATCGGAAACTCCCATGCTAGAACCCAAAGCGTATAAGAAATAGGCTTCTTCATTTTCAACAACGCCATCACTCCAAAGAGCCATTCCAGCCATATCAATTAAATAATATTGCTCAAGTTTGTTGCTGAAATATTCTAAATGTAATGTTTCTAAAGTTTCAACTGTAACTTTTGAAAATTTTGAATAGCGAATAGAAGCTTCAAAAAGTTTAATCAATAAATCGTCATGAACAGATTTTGATGTTTTAGTTTTTAAAGCCAAACCAACAATTCCTAAAACAGTTTCTTCAATTCGTTTTAAATATTTTTCAGGAATTTCTCCATGTTCTAAATATTGTCTGAAAGCTAAAACGTCAATAAATAATAGCGCATTGGTTACCAGATGCGAAAAGTTTTTACTGATGATGCTATCATTAGTCTGAACTCTCTGATCAATTATATTTTCAAGCGATAGGGAAGGAGTGTCTTTTGGCAATAAAATTTTAAACAAATTAAATCCCTCTGGATTCATCTGTTTGTAAAACTTTAAAACTTCTGAAATAAAATTATGAGGTTCTGAATTTCTTTTCTCTAAACAAAAAACATGATAGAGTGTATTAAGTAGCGCTACTTTAGAAATTTCAGTTTTAAACCAGCCTTTTATCGGAATCGGAATCTGTGAATCGATAGCAATAATATGACCGTAAATAAATCCCGTTTCTCTTACTTTATAGTAAAACGATTCTACTGTTTCAAAAGGAATTGCTTCTGAAAACTTCTGTTCACTAAAAAACTTATCGATCCAGCCTGGTGCTGAGGGATTAATCATTGACTTAATTTTGCTGCTGCAAAGCTATGTCTTTTTCTTGTTTTAGAATTCATTTTAAATGAAATAACCGTTATATTTTGTGAAAATATAACGGTTATTATGATTTTTCTTATTTGATGATTCCTGCGCAGGCAACTCTTCCGCCGGCATTTCCAGTTGGCTGAGTCGTAAAGTCATCTGTTCCAGCATGTACAATTAAGCCTTTTCCAAGAATGTCTTTGTTGCTGTCTCCGCAACCAATACACCATTCGTCAGTAGTTAAAGTGATTGATCCGTTTCCTTTTGCATCAGCAGTAAAGTTTCCGATATCACCTTTGTGGTATTCTGCAACTCCCCATTTTCCATGTTTTTTGAAAGTTGGATTCCAGTGTCCTCCTGCTGAACTTCCGTCTGCAGAGCTACAATCTGCTTTTTCATGAATGTGGATTGCATGAACTCCAGGTTCTAAACCAGTCATTTTTGCAGTAAAAGTAACTTTTCCATTTTTTTCTGTAAAAACAGCAGTTCCAGCAACTTTACTATTGCTTTTTGGCTCTAATGCTACTGTTAATGTTTTAGCATCATTTGATTTGTTATTTGTTTTACAACCAATGACTAAGGCTGTAATTATAGCGAAAGAAACGATTAGTTTTTTCATGTTTACGGGCATTTTTAATTAAAGATTAAGTAAATTTAACATAAAATAACCGAATAGTTTGACTCTAAAAGTTAAAAAAAAGTCAAACTATACTTTGTAATTTAAAATCGATTGAGCACAAAAACGAAAATTATTGCTTAAATTCGTATAGGTTTCAATGTTGCTTTTTTGAAATTTTACTTCTTTAATTCGTTCATATTTAAAAGTTTAAAGTTATGATGAAAAAGATTATTACTCTCGTTTTTTTTAGTTCGATATTGTTTTCATGTAGTATTTTTAAATGTAAAAAAACGGATGCCGTTTCTAAACTTGACGGAACCTGGGAACTCAATTATATTACGGGGCCGAGAATTACTTTTGATGGTTTGTATCCGAATAAAAAACCGACAATAGTTTTTGATACCAAAGAAAATCGAGTTTCAGGAAATAACAGTTGCAATTCGTACACAGGAAAATTGGTAGTCGATGGAAATAAAATCGATTTTAAGCAGCCAATGGCAGTCACTAAAATGATGTGTTTAAACGGCCAGCAAGGAGAACAAACTTACATGGAAATGCTCCAAAAAATAACCACTTACGATATTACGGATGATGGAAAGACTTTGAATTTTATTTCGGGAGATATAGCAATGATGCGTTTTACTAAAAAATAATACTATGAAAGCTACAATATCATTTATATCATTGTTTTTAGTTTTGAATCTTTCGCTTTCGGCGCAAGAAAAAACAAAGAAAGAGCTCAAACAAGAAAGAGAGCTGGAACAGCAGAAGCAGATACAGGCGCTTCTAGATGCTCAAAATTTTGTTTTTGAAGCACAAAAAATGACACCACAAGGAGGAAGATTAATTCAGTTGGATTATAATACTTATTTTCTAAAGTTTGATAAAGAGAATACGACTTGTGATCTTCCTTTTTTTGGGAGAGGGTACAATGTAGGTTATAATAGTGATGGCGGAATTAAATTTGAAGGTAAGCCGGAGAATATTAAAATTGAAAAGAAAAAGAAAAATACTATTCTTAGAGCGACTGTTCGGGGGAAAAATGATATTTATGATCTAGTATTTACAATTTTCTATAACGGATCTACTACGTTAAATGTTACTAGTAACAATAGAGCGCCAATTTATTACGATGGAATAATTAGTGCTCCAAAAGATTCAAAAAAATAAACAGTAGGAATAAGTTGATTTTTTGTGCTAAGGTTTTGTTTTTAAAATGTTATAAATCAGTATATTTGAGTAATGCATAGTATTTTTTAAAAAACAAATTTAAAATTAAAACCCATGAAAAAATTAAGTCTTATTCTTATTTTGGCAATTGCCTCATTTTCATCTTATGCACAATCTTCATTTAAGGAAGATGTAGATGTTTTACAAAGTGTTTATGGAAAATCTAAAAGTGAACTGGTGAAACAGTACATGAATCTGTCTGATACACAATCTGCGGCTTTCGCAAAAGTGTATGATAATTACGAAACCCAGAGAAAAGCATTGGGACAGACCAAATTTCAGTTAATAAATGATTATGCGGCCAATTACGAAACGTTAACAGATGCTAAAGCAGATGAACTGGCAAAAGGAACTCTAAAAAATCATATTGCTTATGAAAAATTGTACTCTAAAACGTATGGTCAGGCAAAAAAGGCTATTGGTTCTATAAATGCTGCCAAATTTATTCAACTTGAAGTGTATTTACAGACAATTATTCGAAGTGAAATTTTAGAAGCTATTCCGTTTATTGGAGAATTAGATAAAACAAAAGTTCAATAAGATTTCATTTTTATAAAATAGAAAAGGCAGTTATTTAAAGTAACTGCCTTTTTTATGAAGTGTAAAAAAACTATTTTGCTGTTTTTACTTTGTAAATTTCATTTACCATTCCGTCATGGAAACTGTCTAAAGTAAGTTCCCAGAACATGATACCGCCCAATTTTTTAGCTTTAACATATTCTGCTTTTTCTTTAATAGATTTTAAATCATCTGAAGTTGCAAAAGTTTTAGTTGAAGCATTGTACCAATATGGCGCTTTCGCTTTATCATCCCAGAAATATTTCCAGCCATTTGCTTCAGTATACGTTTTAGCGTAATCTTTAAAATTAACACCTTCAACGTGTTTTCCAGCTTGATATAGACCGTTATTTATGTTTTCAACATTAATCCATTGTCTCGTATAAAAAGCACCTCCAATAACTAATTTTTCAGCAGGAACTCCTTGTTTTAACAAAAACTCAACTGCTCTATTGGTAGATTCTTCATTTGCATTTGTGCTGTATAATGGCGTATGATGACCTGTAACTTGAGAATATCCGTTTACTAAATCGTAACTCATGATATTGATGCGATTAACCAGCGGAGTCACTGCTTTCCAATCGATAGATTCGTCTAAGTATTTTTGGAATCCCCCAGCAGCAAAACTTAATTCATATTTTTTGCCCAATGTTGAACGAAGGATTTTTACTAATTCTGTAAAGTTTGGCTTGTCAACAGCTTGGTATAAATGTCCAGGAAGTCCTTCGATTGCTGGATATTCCCAATCTAAATCTAGACCATCTACATTATAAGAATCACTTAATTCTTTTACAGATTTTGCAAATTTAAGACGCCCTTCAGGAGTAGAAAAAGCTTCAGAACATGGTTCGCAACCGCCCCAGCCACCAAGGGAAACAATAATTTTAAGTTGTGGATTTTTAGCTTTTAAAGAAACTAAATGCTTAATAGTATTAGAATCTTTCTCTGAATCAACAGTTAATTTTCCGTCTTTTAAGTGACAGAAACTGAATATGATTTGATTTAGTTTACTGACTTCGTATTGATCAATTAAATTTGAATCGCCTGTGTAGTAGGCAATAATATCCATTTTTTTATTCTTTTGTGCGAAAGTTGTAGAAAGACCAAAGCACATTAAAAATAAAGCAATTAGAGTAGTTTGTTTCATTTTTTTCTGGTTTTTAGAGTTTTTTAGAAAGCTAAAAGTACTGCAATAAATTTGATATTTTACTATTGTAATGGCTGTTGAATAATAATTTTAACGAATATTTTGCAGATTTATGCAAAAAAGTTGCGAATTGTAAGTGATATCTTTCGTGTAAAATAACTAAAAAAATAAACCCGCGCAGTTTCGGACTTGCGCGGGCTTAAACAAATTAAAAGCTAAAAACTATTTTTATATTAGAAGCAGTATGTGTTTTCTGCAACTAATTTTTCTGCAATTTTTTCTCTTAACGCTACAACGTTTGGAAGATTAGTGTATTTTGTAAAACGTTTTAATCCCATTAACATCATGCGTTGTTCGTCTCCTTCAGAGAATGAAGCAATTCCTTCTTTTCCTCTTAAGTTTACAATATCTACGGCTTTATATAAGTATAATTTTGCCATTGCAATTTGCTCTTGTACTTTATCTTCACCTTGAGATTTTGCTAATTTCTCAGTTCTCAAGATGGTACTTTCAGCCATGTAGATTTCGATCAAGATATCAGCAGCAGCCATTAATAACTGTTGGTGAGAATCTAAATCTGGACCATATTTTTGAACAGCACTTCCCGCAACCATTAAGAAAACTTTTTTCAAGTTGGCTACTATTACTTTTTCTTCTGAGAATAATTCAGAGAAATCAGGAGTATCAAAAGATGGAATTCCCATTAATTCTTCTTGAACTTTCATTGCAGGTCCAAGTAAATCAACATGTCCTTTCATTGCTTTTTTGATCAACATACCTACAGAAAGCATTCTGTTGATTTCGTTTGTACCTTCATAAATACGCGCGATACGAGCATCTCTCCAAGCACTTTCCATCGGAGTATCTTCAGAGAATCCCATTCCACCAAAAACCTGAATTCCTTCGTCAGAACAGTTTTGAACGTCTTCAGAAACTGCTACTTTCAAGATAGAACACTCGATAGCGTATTCTTCAACACCTTTTAATTCTGCTTCTTGGTGAGAAGTTCCTTCTGCTTCACGAGCTGCGATTCTGTCTTCGATGTCTTTTGCAGCACGGTAAGAAGCACTTTCTCCAGCATAAGCGCTAGTTGCCATTTCAGCTAATTTAGAACGGATTGCTCCAAAAGATGAAATAGAAGTATTGAACTGAATTCTTTCATTAGCGTATTTTACAGCTCCAGAAGTAACTCTTCTTTGTGCATCTAAACAAGCTGCAGCCAATTTAATACGTCCAACGTTTAAGGCATTCATTGCGATTTTGAAACCGTTTCCTCTTTCAGATAACATGTTTTCAACCGGAACTTTTGTTTCGTTGAAGAAAACCTGACGAGTAGAAGAAGCACGGATTCCTAATTTATGCTCTTCTTCATTCATAGAAATTCCGTTTGAAGGATCGTTTTCTACGATGAAACCTGTAATATTTTTATCATCTCCAATACGAGCAAAAACGATGAAAACGCTGCAGAAACCTGCATTCGAAATCCACATTTTTTGTCCTGTGATTGAATAGTATTTTCCGTCTTCAGATAAAACTGCTTTTGTTTTTCCTGAGTTAGCATCAGATCCTGCGCCTGGCTCAGTTAAACAGTAAGCACCAAACCATTCTCCAGAAGCTAATTTCGGAACGTATTTTTTCTTTTGTTCCTCAGTTCCATAAAGTGTAATTGGCATTGTTCCAATTCCGGTATGAGCACCAAAAGCTGTAGAGAAAGATCCAGTTGCTCCAGAAATGTAGTCACAAACTAACATTGTAGAAACAAATCCCATTCCTAATCCGCCGTATTCTTCTGGAACTGCAACTCCTAAAAGTCCTAGTTCACCTGCTTTACGCATTGAAGATTCGGTATAAGCGTAATCTTTCTTTTCAAAACGATCTTTATGCGCCCATAATTCTTTGTCTACGAACTCTTTTACAGAGTCACGCATCATTAACTGCTCTTCTGAGAAATCTTCTGGAGTAAAGATATCTTCACATTTTGTTTCTTTAACCAAAAACTGACCACCACGAGTCACGTTTTTTTCGATTGTATCTGCCATTTTGTTTTTGTTTTTTTATGAAAGAAAATAGAAAATAGAGTATAGAAAGTAGACTTTACTTTAGTCCGTTTTGAAAACCCATTGTCATTCTTTGGAATTCTTCTATTTTAATTTCTAATTGGTTAAATTGTATCTCGTTTATATATTTTCTATGTTTAGCAATCAATAATTGTGTAATTAGTTCAAATGAAGAACCAAGAGAAATGTCTAAAAAGTGACTGAAAGACTTATCAGTTCTTGAAGATCCTTCAGCAATATTACTAGGCATCGAAACCGAACATCTGCTTATTTGAGAACTCAAATCGTATCGTTCATGTTTTGGAAATTCTATTAATATGTCTGAAATTTCATTGGCAATTCCAATTCCAATCTTCCAAATCTTTAAGTTCTTGTAATTATGTCTCATGTTTTTTTGAGTCAAGTTAATAAAATAAAAAGTAAGAATATTACTATTCTATTTGTTTTTAAAACTTTTATATAATTTCTAAAAGTCTATCTCTTTATTCTCAAGGAAAACATCTATTCTCTTTATTCTATATTCTATTCTCTTTTTTAAAGAACTTCGTAAATCCCAGCAGAACCTTGTCCAGTACCCACACACATCGAAACAATTCCGTACTTATTTCCTCTGCGTTTCATTTCATCAAATAACTGAACAGAAAGTTTAGCGCCCGTACAACCTAGAGGATGCCCTAACGAAATTGCCCCACCGTTTACGTTTACGATATCAGGATTTAAACCTAATTCGCGAGTTACTGCTAAAGCTTGAGAAGCAAAAGCCTCGTTTAATTCAATTAATTCGATATCGTTTAATGTTAAACCAGCTTGTTTTAAAGCTTTCGGAATTGCTTTTACAGGTCCGATACCCATAATTCTTGGTTCAACACCAGAAGAAGCAAAGTTTACTAGACGTGCAATTGGCTCAAGATTTAATTCTTTTACCATGTCTTCGCTCATGATTAAAACAAAAGCAGCACCGTCGCTCATTTGAGAAGAGTTACCAGCGGTTACACTTCCGTCAGCAGCAAAAACCGGTCTTAAACCTGCTAAAGCTTCTTTAGAAGTTCCAGCTCTTGGTCCTTCGTCTTTATTTACTACGTATGATTTCGTTTCTTTTTTACCATTTTCATTGATGAAAGTCTGCTCAACCGTAATTGGAACGATTTGTTTATCGAATTTTCCTTCTGCTTGTGCTTTTAAAGCTTTCATATGAGAATTGTAAGCAAACTCATCCTGATCTTCTCTAGAAACGTTGTATTGTTTAGCAACCGCTTCGGCAGTTAAACCCATTCCCCAGTAGTAATCTTCGTGACCAGCAGCTGCAACTTTATAATCTGGAGTTGGTTTGTAACCTCCCATCGGAATGTAACTCATACTTTCTGCACCGCCAGCAATGATACAATCTGCCATTCCTGATTGAATTTTAGCCGTTGCCATTCCGATAGTTTCTAATCCAGATGCGCAGTAACGGTTTACTGTAACTCCAGGAACGTCTTCTACTTTTAATCCCATCAAAGAGATCAAACGACCGACGTTAAGTCCTTGTTCTGCTTCTGGCATTGCATTTCCAACCATAACGTCGTCAATACGTTTTTTGTCAAAATCAGGTAGTTCATTCATCATAAACTGAATGGTTTCAGCCGCTAATTCATCAGGTCTTTTAAATCTAAAAACACCTTTTGGAGCTTTTCCAACTGCTGTTCTATATGCTTTTACTATATATGCTGTTTTCATTTGTTTTGTTTTTTAAGAGTATAGAAGATAGAGTATAGAAAATAGACTTTGCAAGTCTTAAAATCTATATTCTATTCTCTTTGTTCTATTTTCTAATTACGAAGTGGTTTTCCTTTAGTTAACATATACTGAATACGCTCAAGAGTTTTTCTCTCTGTACATAAGCTCAAGAAAGCCTCTCTTTCGATATCTAATAAATATTGTTCAGATACTAAAGTTGCTTCAGATAAATCACCACCAGCCATTACGTAAGCCAGTTTGTTAGCGATTTTCTTGTCGTGTTCAGAGATGTATTTTCCAGCTTCCATTTGATCCGTTCCCACTAAGAACATACCTAAAGCTTGTTTTCCTAAAACTTTGATATCGTTTCTTCTGATTGGTTGCGTGTAGCCAGCTTCAGCCATTAACAAAGCATGTTTTTTAGCTTCAGCAATTTGACGGTCTTTGTTTACTACGATAATATCTTTACCATGTTGTAAAAGTCCAGTGTCAAAAGCTTCATAACCAGAAGTAGAAACTTTTGCCATTGCGATAGTCAAGAAATACTCTTGAAGAACGTTTAATTCCACATCGTTTTTGCGGAACAAATCTGAAGCTCTTAAAGTCATTTCTTTAGAACCACCACCACCAGGGATAACTCCAACACCAAATTCAACTAATCCCATATAAGTTTCTGCAGCAGCAACTACTTTATCAGCATGCAAGCTCATTTCGCATCCACCACCAAAAGTCATTCCGTGTGGCGCAACTACCACTGGAATTGAAGAATAACGAACACGCATCATCGTATCTTGGAACAATTTAATTGCCATGTTCAATTCGTCGTATTCTTGCTCAACCGCCATCATGAAAATCATTCCGATGTTAGCTCCAACAGAGAAATTCGCAGCTTGGTTTCCAATAACCAAACCTTGGTGTTCTTTTTCAGCTAATTCAATAGCTTTATTGATCGCAGAAAGTACATCACCACCAATTGTATTCATTTTAGATTGGAATTCTAAGTTCAAGATTCCATCTCCTAAATCTTGAATAATGGCACCACTATTGCTCCAAACTTTTTTGCTTTCGCGGATGTTGTTCAGAATAATGAATGAATCTTGTCCAGGAACTTTTACCTGAGATTTTGTTGGAAGGTTGTAGAAATAAGTAGCGCCTTCTTTTACAGTATAGAAGCTGTCACTTCCAGAAGCTAACATTTCGTTTACCCATGTAGCAGGCTCTAAACCTTCTGCTTTCATGATTTCGATTCCTTTTGCAACGCCAATAGCATCCCAGATTTCGAATGGACCATTTTCCCATCCAAAACCAGCTTTCATAGCGTCGTCAATTTTGTATAATTCGTCTGAGATTTCAGGAATTCTGTTTGAAACATAAGCAAACATTCCAGCGAAACTCTTACGGTAGAATTCACCTGCCTTGTCTGTTCCTTTTACTAAAACTTTAAAACGATTAATCGGTTTGTCGATCGTTTTAGTTAATTCTAAAGTTGCAAAATTTGCTTTTTTTGCAGGGCGGTATTCAAGTGTGTCTAAGTCAAGAGAAAGAATATCTTTGTCTACTTTTTTGTAGAAACCTTGTCCGGTTTTGCTTCCTAACCAATTATTTTCCATCATTTTGTTGATGAAATCAGGAAGTTTGAACAATTCGTGTTGTTCGTCGTTAGGGCAGTTTTCGTAAATACCATTGGCAACGTGTACCAAAGTATCTAAACCAACAACGTCAACAGTACGGAAAGTAGCCGATTTTGGACGGCCAATAACTGGTCCAGTCAATTTATCAACTTCTTCAATCGTTAATCCCATTTCTTTTACCAAATGGAATAAACTCTGAATTCCGTAAATACCAATTCTGTTTCCAATAAATGCTGGAGTATCTTTAGCAACAACCGAAGTTTTTCCTAAGAATTTAGAACCGTATTCGTTTAAGAAATCCAATACTTCGTTTGAAGTTTTTGGACCAGGAATAATTTCAAATAATTT
>NZ_DASWYK010000198.1:0-21585 GCF_036405015.1 Flavobacterium sp.
TAAAACCATATTGTCACTAAAAATATTCGGAAGCGAAACGTTTGCCATCATAGTACTGGAAATCAATAAAAAGAAAACAAACTTATAGATATTATTTTTCATTTAGCAACTTCTTTAAAAATGGTGCATATTCGTTTGCCATCACTTTTTGATCTGCAACATCTGGATGTCCCAAACAACCGTGTGGCGTCATGGGTTTAAATTTGAAAATCAAAATTGGTTTGTGCGTTTTATCATCCGCGAAAGCGTTTTTAACTTTATTCAGACAATCTTCAAAAACAACTCCTTTTTCGCCACCAACCATTGGACTGTTGGTTATCACAATCTGCACATTCGGATTATGTTTATACAACATTTTTATAAAATTGATGTAATTGGAAACATATTTTTCAGGATTAAAAGGCAAGCGTTCTTTTTTACCATCGCCACCAGAAAAATCATTTGTTCCTAAAGCTATACTGATAATATCTGGCTGAAAAGCAAAATCATATTTCGGTTTCGAATTGTCTTTCGTCAAATACAAATTCGGATAAGCATCAGGCATTATTACTTCCTCTTTATTCTCATCATTCCAATTGCGATACATTCCGATTCCAGAAACACAGCTCATTAAATAATCAACTCCAATTGCTCTGGAAAGTGTTGGCCCGTAAGCGTAATAACTATTATGATGATCGTAATATTCTCCTTTATCGCAAGGAATATCAGAACCGTCACTCGCTGCTCCGCACGTAATCGAATCTCCGATAAATTCTATTTTCTTTTTCTTTTTAAATGAAATTGAAGTCAGTTTTGCGGTAGTTCCAGCAAACAAGACCCCGCCAGTATGGGCTTCTGTATTTTTATAGATTTCTAAACGATGTTCTTTTTGATTTGAAGTAACTTTTACTGGAAAAGTTTGAAGTGCTCCTTTTTCAATTCTAATCTTTCCGATATACTTTCCGTCTAAAACCAATGAAACATAATTATGATGTTCGTAAGCATCTACACTTTGAAGTAAAATCGAACATTCTTTTCCTGTAAAATTGAAAGAAACCGAAGACGCAGTTCCAATTAAAATGACATTATCATTTTGTAATTTTTCTACTCTGCCTTGATACAAGAAAGTTTTATTTGAATTTAGAGTTTGGGAAGTCGAAACAATCGAAATCAGCAAAAACGAAATTAAAAGTGCTATTTTTTTGGGAAACATAATTTATTTGTTAAATATAAATACGATTCACAAATATATTAGAAAGGAAATATCTAAAAAGATACTAAAATGTCAAAATGCAATAAAAAAACACCACATAAACACATCATTTGGATGCTAAAAATACTTATTCGTACTTTTTAGGGTGTTTTTGTTCTTTTTAAAATAAAATAACGGTTTATATTTAGCGTTTCAATTTACTTAAGACTAAAAAAATGAAATCGCCCCTATTGTTATTTTTATTGCCTATTATTTTATTTTCTTCTTTTAACCTAAAAAAGAAGGAACCTCAAATAGTCGTTCAAAATTCTGAACTTCAAACTGAAATCAATCGTGATTCTATTATTGCTTTTGCAAAAAAACAGTTAGGAATTCGTTATACATACGCCAGCAGTAATCCGCAAAAAGGTTTTGATTGTTCGGGTTTTGTGAGTTATGTTTTCAGCAATTTTGGAAAAACCTTGCCTCGAAGTTCAAGCGGATATAAAAATATAGGGAAAACATTAAAACCAGAAGATTTTAAAGTGGGAGATATTTTGGTTTTCTATGGATATAAAAATAAAAATGTTATAGGTCATGTTGGCATTATCTGCGAAGCCAACGGAATGCAGTCGAAATTTATTCACGCTTCATCAGGAAAAGCACAGCAAGTTACCATAACAGCGCTTGATACAGAACATTACACCAAACGTTTTTATAAATGCGTGGATGTTTTATCGGAATAAGTTTTTTGTTAGCGACAAATTTATTTTTTGCCACGAATTACACGAATTTACGCGAATTTATTTTTAGCCACAGATTAAAAAGATTGACACAGATTTTTTTATAATCCTTTAATCTGTGGCCTTATTTTCAAACCATAAATTGCACAAATTTTCACAAATTAAAAATTGTAATTCGTGAAAATTTGTGTAATTCGTGGCAAACTTTAAATCTATTCCTCAGTCAGTAATTTAATCAAGCTTTCATCTCTTCCGTAAATATCTTTGTAGAAGTTTAGATTTCCTTCGCGGTCTACCCAAGCGGTAAAATAACCGATGTAAACAGGTACTTTTTTCTTCAAAGTGTACCAGCTTTCTTTTCCTGCGTGCATGGCTTTATCAATTCTGGCTGGATTCCATTGTGGATCTACTTTTAATAATTCGATTGCCAATTCTCTTGGTTTTGCCACACGTACGCAACCGTGACTGAATGCTCGGCTTTCTCTTTCGAACAAACTTTTCGAAGGTGTATCGTGCAGGTAAATATTACTTGAATTTGGAAATAAAAACTTCACTAACCCTAAAGAATTATTTTTTCCCGGAAGCTGACGAACCGAACCATTATTCCACTCCAGATTTTTCTTTTGTAAATAGTTTTTATCTCTCGCCATTCCAGGTTTTATCTCCGATTTGATAATACTCGGTGGTACATTCCAATATGGGCTGAAAACAATATTGCTCATCATCCCACTAAAAATTACAGTTTTGGTCATCGCTTTTCCTACCACAACTGCCGATGTAAAAGCGATTTTTCCGTCTTCAATGATATACAATTTAAATTCTGGAATATTTACTTCAATGTATTTTTGACCTTTTTCCAATTCGGGATCAATCCAGCGGCAACGTTCCATATTCGCAATAATCGTTTTTATTCGATCTGAAACCGGAATATTTAAATCATTAATATGTTCTAATAAAATGGTGTTTTTTGGCGTATAGCCATGACGAACTTCATAGTTTTTCATTGCTTTTATTAAAGTCGTATCGCAAACCGCACTTTTAGTATCTTCTTTAAGATCTTTCGTTACAAAAAGTCTTTCTCTAATCTGCACAACAACATCAGAGGAATCGCCAACTTTCAAAGCTTTATAATCTTCTCCTGCTTCAATAGTTTTCCAGCCGCCATTTTTTTCTATTTCCCTGTATTCTTTAAGGGCGTCACGAAGTTTGTAATACTGACTGAACATCTTTTTCTTCTTATCATCCAAAATGGTTGATTTTTTAAAAATAGAATCAGAAAGGACTTGATAATTGAACTTTTTTCTCGGCAAAAGCCATTCCATAGAAATACTCGTTTTTTCATCAAAACCTGCATATACTTTTTCTGCATAATAGTAATACAAGTTTGAAAGCAGTAAATCGGTATCTTCTTTAGATAATTTTTTGGCTGGATTATTTTCAAAAACCGAATTCAGTTCTTCTTTATAAGGATAATTGGCTTTTAACCCTTCCTGATCCAAATTTTTATATTGATTGAATAAGGTGTTTCCAAATTCGACAACTCCTTTATTGTCTTGCCACAATTGAGTTGATTTATTTTTTTGATACAAGGAAGTTACATCTGTTTTATATTTTGTCAGTTTCGGATAACTTTCGTAAAACTTTGCAATGCGAGTTGTATCAATAGTAAGTTTTAATTCTGGGATTTTTTCAACTTTTTTCACTGCATTTTCATCTTTCTTATCTGCTTTCGAATTACACGAAAAAACAGCAAAAAAAACAACTGCAATTAAGGGCGTATACCAAATTTTCATAAGTAGGAATTTTTATTAAAAGTAAAAAAAATTCTATTAAATAAAAATCTCATTTATAGAAACAAAAAAAGCTCCAAACAATTTTCATGTCTGGAGCTTTCGCCATATAACCAACCTATTAAAAATCTTAAATAACCGTACCTTTTAGAGTAAGGATTTTTGGTGTTGTTTCTGCACTAGTCGTTACAGTCACCGTTTTTGTAAAAGCACCTTTGTTTGCAGCATTGTAAGTCGCAGTAACTTTTGCAGATTTACCTGGCTGAACTGGTTCTTTTGTGTAATCTGTAGCTGTACATCCGCAAGATCCTTGAACGTTTGTAATTACTACAGCAGTTTTTCCTGTGTTTTTAAATTCGTAAACAATTGCTTTTGGAGTTCCTTGTGGAATTTGTCCAACATCAATCGTTTCTGCTTTCCAAACAATTGTAGAAGCTGTAGTTTCTGAAATTGCAGTTTCTGAAACTAAAGATTTTACCGGAGCAATTGCCGAAAAAGACATTAAGCCTAAAGCCAAAGCTAACATCGAAATTTTAATCATTTTCATAACGGATATATTTAAAATGGTTTATAGTTCATATTTATATTACAAAGGTAATTCAGACAAAATCTATTCGCTGTTAACTGGTTTCAAACGTTTGTTAATGACTTGTTAATCGCCTGTTTTCAGGCTAAAATTGATTAATATTACACTTTTAAAATTTTTTATTCTTGAAAATCAATAAACTCAACAGTATCATTCTCTTAGGATTGATAGCCATCATTAGTATTCTGGTGGCGCAATTGCTATGGACAAAAGAGGCTTTTACAATTGAACAAAAAAAACTGAGTCAAAAAGCCCATATTGCTTTGCTTGAAGTGGCTAAAAAATTATACGAAGGAACCAATCACGAACTTCCTGCGCAAAATCCTGTACAGAAAATTGCCAATGATTATTACATTGTAAATGTCGATAACGAATTTGAACCCGATATTTTAGAGTTTTACCTAAAAACGGAATTCAAAAAAATGAACATTACAACCGATTTTGAATATGCCATGTATAATTGCCAAAGTGACGAAATGGTTTATGGCGATTATATTTCACTCTCGAAGAAAAAAGCAGAATGCAAAAAAACAGTTTACTTCCCTAAACATAAAACACTGGTTTATTATTTCGCTGTTCGCTTTCCAAATGAAACTACTTATTTATTTAGTTCCATGCGTTTTTGGTTTATTCTTTCTACAGCTTTAATTCTGATTTTGCTGATTTATGTTTATTCTATTTTTAAACTTTTACAACAAAAAAAATATTCAGAATTACAGCGTGATTTCATCAATAATATGACGCATGAGTTTAAAACGCCATTAGCTTCGATTCTGATTGCATCGAAATATTTGATTGAACAAAAACCTATCAAAGAAGATAAAAAACTCTTTACTTACACTGATATTATTATCAATCAGGGAAATAAACTTAATGGACATATCGAAAAGATTTTAAACATTGCAAAATCAGATTATACGCCTTTAGAACTAAAAAAAGAAAGCATTTTAATTATTCCGATAATTGAGGAAGCTATAGAAAATATTAAACTAAAATATCCTGAAGCTTCTATCTCAATTGAAACAATTTCCTGCGAATATTTATTAGAAACAGATTCTTTCCATTTTGGTAATTTAGTTTATAATTTATTGGATAATGCCGTAAAATACTGCAACGAAAAACCTGAAATTAAAATTAAAATTACAGAAGAAAGCAACTGTTTAAAATTGGAATTTATTGATAACGGAATTGGGATTACTCCAAAAAAAATATCCTTTATCTTTGATAAGTTTTACCGTGTTCAAAACGAGAAAAGCAACGAAGTAAACGGATTTGGACTTGGTTTATATTATGTAAAAGAAATCTGCAGTCTGCAAAATTGGAAAATAAAAGCCGAAAATAATCAAGAAAAAGGTGTCACTATAACTTTATCTATTCCTTATAAAAAATGAGAAATTTCAAAATACTTTATGCCGAAGATGATGAAACTCTTGCGTTTCTAACAAAAGATAATCTGGAACAAAACAATTATGAAGTAATGCATTGTTCTGACGGAAAATCGGCGCTTAAAATTTTTGAAGAAGAGGAATTCGATATTTGCATTTTTGATATTATGATGCCCAAAATGGATGGTTTTGATTTAGCTGCTGCAGTCAGAAAAATAGATATTGATGTTCCAATTATATTTCTTTCTGCCAAAACCTTAAAAGAAGACAGAATTAAAGGTTTACGTCTTGGTGCCGATGATTATTTGGTAAAACCTTTTAGTATTGAAGAATTACTTTTAAAAATTGAAATCTTTTTAAAACGTTCACAGAAAAATATTCCGCCTCCAAAAACGATTTATGAAGTAGGGAAATATCAGTTTGATACCAAAAACTTTATTCTTTATAATGACGACGAAAAAGTAGGATTGACACAACGTGAAGCCGAATTATTAAAACTTTTCTTGGACCATAAAAATTCTGTTTTGAAACGGGAACAAATCCTAACTTCTTTATGGGGAACCGATGATTATTTTATGGGAAGAAGTTTGGATGTTTTTATTTCGCGTCTGCGTAAAATCTTAGCAAACGAAGAAGGCATTTCGATTGAAAACCTACACGGAATTGGGTTTCGATTTTCTATTGGGTAAATCACAACTTTTTACTGTTTAAACATAACGTAACCATAAAGTTTGTCATTCCGACGAAGGAGGAATCTCCACGATGTTATTCCGTGCAGTTTTTCACGAATCTTTGACGAGCTGCTTGCGGAGATTCCTCCTCCGTCGGAATGACAAACTAGACGTTGATTGTAAGACGTCAAAAACTTTGTCTTTAATATTCCAAAAACTCCAAATCTGGGTTCATAGTTTTAATTAAAGTTATTTTCTTTTCTCGCCTCCAACCCTTTAATTCTTTTTCTCTTGCAATTGCTTCCTGAATCCAAGTAAACTTTTCATAATAAACTAAAAATTCGACATTGTACTTTGAAGCAAAAGTATTTTTATCTAATAAAATATTTTCCTTATGTTCTAATAATCTTTTTTTTGAGATTATTTGTAACACCTATGTAAAAAACAGATTTCGCTTTATTCGTAAGAATATAGATAAAATAAGTATGATAACCTTCTTGTAAATACATAAATTCAATACTATCAATTCTGTTAAAAATAAAGAAAAATCTGTAAACACTTTTTGAAAAAACTTTGTATTTTTAATATCTAATTTTACTGGATATGAAATTACATCATTTGCGAAATGCCACTTTGGTTATTGAGACAGAAAAGCATGTCATTTTAGTTGACCCAATGTTAGGTAAGAGAAAAACCATTCCTCCTTTTACTATTTTCAGATACAAACCAAAACGAAATCCGCTGGTTGCACTGCCGAAAAATAGCCGTGATATTTTAAGCCGTGTGACACATTGTTTGATTACACATTTACATCCAGATCATATTGATAAGGCTGGTGAAGTTTTTTTAAGAAGAAAAAGCATTCCTGTAATTTGTAGCTCTAAAGATGAAAAAGCACTTGTTCAGCGAGGATTAAGCGTAATTCAAACCTTAGAATATTGGGAACCACAAAAATTTTTGGATGGAAAAATCACTGGAATTCCAGCAAGACATGGTTACGGATTTGTGGCTAAATTAATGGGAAATGTAATGGGATTTCTTATTGAATTGGCCGATCAAAAATCTATATATATTAGTTCTGACACGATTTTTACAGAAGATGTCGAGAAAGTTTTAACGCAATTAAAACCCGATATTTCAGTTGTTGCCTGCGGAACAGCCCGATTAGATTTTGGACAGCCTTTATTAATGCGAATAGATGATATATTGAAATTCGTAACACTAGCACCAGGAAAGGTTTTAGCCAATCATCTTGAAGCTTTAAATCATTGTCCAACTACGAGATTACAATTAAAATCTGCGCTTTCAGATCATGGTCTTTTAAGTAAAACTGCTATTCCAAAAGATGGCGAATGTCTTGAATATTAAAGTATCAACAAACCAAATTCACGTAAAGTATTGATTGGTTTAGAATACCAAAACAGTTCAAAATCTTCTAATTCAGTTTCAAAATCATTTTTGACTTCCTGAAAAGTAAAATTTTTGCCATTTGAAATCGAAATTTTAGATAAAATCGAGATCAGCCATTCACCTTCTTCTTTACTGGTTTGAATATCAAAACTTTCTTTTTTATCGTGGAAAGTCAAAGCCATCATTTCCCAGCTTCTTCCTTTTTTTGATTTGGTAAAAATTTCTGCAGAAGGTCTACCTCCAAGCCAAACTACTTTTGCGTTAGGTTTGGTATTAAAATCATTTTGCTCTTCTAAAGCATTAAAAATAAAATCGGGATGAATTTTGGTTCTCGGAATTTTAAAGTCGAACCAATCTTGCAATTCGTAATCAAAACAAATTCCGTGCATGAAATTAAAAAGTGATTTCTTTAAACCGAAACTGAATTTATCGTGATTTATTCCTGTGGCATCACTGTATTCAATATCGTTGTTGGCAAAAGTTCCAATCGTTTCTGTTTTTTTGGTCACACCAAATTTCTCCGGATACAATCCAACTGGACTGTGAGCCGTCAAAGCAAATTGATGCCAAAAACCAGATTGTAAAACGCCTGCTTCAAACAATTGACGCACCATTTCCAAACTGTCAACCGTTTCCTGAATCGTTTGTGTTGGATATCCGTACATTAAATACGCGTGAACCATGATTCCGGCTTCGGTAAAATTTCGGGTTACTTTTGCAACTTGTTCGACTGTAACGCCTTTGTCAATTAATTTCAATAATCGGTCTGAAGCAACTTCCAAACCTCCTGAAACTGCGATACAGCCAGAAGCTTTTAATAATAAACACAAATCTTTAGAGAAACTTTTCTCAAAACGAATGTTTGTCCACCACGTTACAGCCAATTTTCTTTTTAGAATTTCAAGCGCCAAAGCACGCATTAAAGCAGGTGGCGCAGCTTCATCCACAAAATGAAATCCGTTTTGACCTGTTTTTTCGATTAATTCTTCTATTCTATCACAAAGCAAACTTGCCGCAACAGGTTCATAAACTTTTATATAATCTAAAGAAATATCACAGAAAGTACATTTTCCCCAATAACAGCCGTGCGCCATGGTGAGTTTATTCCAACGTCCATCACTCCACATTCTGTGCATCGGATTTACGATTTCGATAACCGAAATGTATTTATCCAAAGGCAAATCGGAATAATCTGGCGTTCCTACGTAAGCTTGTTTATAATCATGCTTTAAAGAATTATTCTTGTAAACCACCTCTCCATTTTCTAATAAAAAAGTTCTTTTAAAAGAATCAGAATCGGGATTTTCTAAATGAAAAATTAATTCTTCAATCGGAACTTCTCCATCGTCTAAAGTGATAAAATCGAAAAATTCAAAAACACGTTTATCAGAAAGCGAACGCAATTCGGTATTTGGGAAACCACCTCCCATCGAAATCTTAATTTCAGGATGGTTTTGTTTTACCCATTGTGCAGAGCGAAATGCGCTGTATAAATTCCCCGGAAAGGGAACAGAAATTAAAAACAAAGTTGGTTTTACCGCTTCAATTTTAGCTTTTAAAAGCGAAATTAAAATAGAATCAATATAAGTTGGTTCTTTTTGCAAAGCGGCATACAATTCATCAAAAGAATTAGCACTTCGTCCTAAACGTTCTGCATAACGGCTAAAACCAAAATTCTCATCGACACATTCTACAATAAAATCTGAAATATCTTCGAGATATAAAGTTGCCAAATGTTTGGCTTTATCCTGAGTTCCCATTGTTCCAAAAGCCCAATCGAGTTCTTCTAATTGCGCAAAACGAGAAGCTTCTGGCAGAAAATCTTCTTGACAAATCTGTAACGCCAAAGTTGGATTTTTTCCTTGTAAAAATTGAATAACAGAATCTATCGTTTTGATGTATTCATCTTGGAGAGCAAAAATTCGTTTCGAATTATCTGAAATCTCAGAGTCAAGAACTTGAAACCTGAAACTTGAAACTTCAAACAAGTTAATCAATCCTTTTTTTGAAAACAGTTCTAGAATCACATCAATACCCAAATCAGCCTGAACCGATTCGATATTTTTAGTATTTAGAAAACCTTTTATATACGCCGTTGCCGGATACGGTGTATTCAGTTGCGTAAAAGGTGGCGTAATTACAAAAAGTTTTGTTTTCAAAAGGGAATTATTTTTTTGCAAAAATACGGGTTATTGAGGACTTTTTTCAAAAAGATTTTGTGATAGCCAGAGCTTTAAAATTTAGTTTTATTTTGTAGATATTTAATTACATTTGTCACTATCCAAAAGAAATCTATGAAACACAAATTACTTTTTATTTTTTTGTTTTTTTCAATATTTTGTTATTCTCAAGAAAATTGTAATAACGGCATTGACGACGATGGTGATGGAAAAATAGACTTAAATGATGAAGATTGTATTTGTAATAATACTATTTCCATTTTACAAAATCATTCTTTTGAAGAAAAAACAAATTGCCCTCCAGGCTATGATGACATTCCACCAACCCCTTATTGGACAAAAGGAACAATTCCAGCCCCAGATTATTTAAACAAAGACTGTTTTCTTTTTAATACTATTTACAGTAAAAATCTTCAAAATTTCCCCGATGGTAAAGGAATTTTTAGGGCAGTATACAAAAATGGTAAAAAAGAATATATCGCTACCAAATTATCAAGCCCATTAAATCCTGGAACCAACTATCAGTTAACCCTGAATATCGCTACTTTGATGAGTATCGAAACAACTAATCTAAGTAAACGTTTTGATTTTAATTTCTTAGCGCCTACTTACGTAACACTTTATGGATGTACCAATAAAGATAATCTACCATTATATACGACTTCAGACCCAAATTCGTTTGATTCATCTTGGATTGAAATTGGAAAAGTTTTATACCAGCCTCAGACTACTTGGGGAGAAATAACAATTAGTTTTACTGCAAATGCTGCTATTAACGCAATAATGCTGGGTCCAGAAAAGATACTGCCTCCATCATTTAACACTGACTATGAACCTTCTTTCTTATATGATAATTTAAGATTAAATACTACTGAAAATTTTGGTGTTACTATCATTCAAAGCGGCAATTTCTGCAATAATGATTTAATACTGACTGCTAACCTAAATAAAACCATGAATTTAGCAACAACTTTTCAATGGTATAAAAACGGAATAGCCATAAATGGAGCAACTAATAAAACTTATGCAATTGCTTCAGCTAAAGCAAATTTAGGAGAATATAGTGTAAAAGTTACAGATGGAAATGATTGCTTTATAAGTTCAAAATTAACTGTAAACAATTCAATTCTTAATCCTTCTGTAACGGTAGTTCAGCCTACTTGTCAAGATATAAATGGTTATATTAAAGTTAACGACCCAGGAATAGAATATAGTTTTGATAAAGGCCTGCCTTTCCTTTCAGATGATAACTATGTCACAAAAGATTTGGTATGGCAAACAGATGCCAACTTTGCCACAAAAGAATATGGCAAATATTATGTTCAAACAAGAACTGCCTCGGGCTGTATTTCTACACCTACAATTGTAACCATTAATCCCCCAATATTATTAGACCGCCCAACATTTTCGATTATCCAACCAAATTGTCGTACTGGCGGAACTATTACTATCACAACCCAAGGATCACAATTTAGTTTTGATAATGGTTTGACTTGGGAAAACAGTGCTACCAAAACAAATTTACCACCTGGAAACTATTTACTTAAATTAAAAAACAGTAGCGGATGCGAATCCTATGCTCAAAGCGTCATGCTTTTTACATCATATATTAATTCCCCAACCTATACTTCAACTCAACCTACCTGTAATCAGGGCGGTAGTATTACCATTACTAGTCCTGCATCAGAATATAGTTTTGATAATGGAGAAACTTGGACAACAAATCCAACGGCAACCAATTTACCTTCTGGTTATTATAATGTTAGAATTAAAGATGAATTTGGATGTGAATCGAAACCTTATTTTAATCAAATTTATTTTTATCCATTTTCTAAAACATATGCGGAAGTTAGAATTACTCAACCCAGTACTTGTAGTAATACTGGAGGCATTGTTTTTTTAAAGCCTTCAAAAAATTATAGTATTGACAACGGACAAACATGGCAGGAGACACCTACTTTTAATAATTTACCACCTGGTAATTACTTAGTTAAAACGAAAAATGAGCTAGGTTGTGAATCTGAAGTCTATCCAGTTAAAATAAATTTTTATATATCTAAACCCACTTATAGCACAACAAATGCTACCTGTACGACAAATGGCAGTATAACTATTACTACCCCCGCATCTGAATATAGTTTTGATAATGGAGAAACTTGGACAACAAATCCAACAGCTGCTAATTTACCTTCGGGTTATTATAGTATTAGAATTAAAAATGAATTAGGCTGTGAATCCGATCTTGTATATGCCTATTTGCCTGGTTTCTATCTTCCTGAACCTACATTTAAAATAATAAATCCCGATTGTGAAACGGAATCAAAATGGAGTATTTTAATTACAACTCCAGCTGCGTCTTATAGTTTTGACGGGGGAGCAACTTGGAGTTCGAGCCCAAAAATTTCTAATTTAAATTATGGAACTTACTTCTTGAAAGTAAAAAATGAATTAGGCTGTGAATCAAATTATGCAATTGCCAGTATAAGTAATGCTTACTATTTAGGACGTCCCGAATTTTTAGCGACACAACCTACCTGTACGACTCCTGGAATTGTAACCATAACTACTCCTGCTGCCTTTTATAGCTTTGATGATGGAGCAACATGGAGTACGAATCCAAATCTTACTAGATATCCTAATGGTGGCGTAAGTGGATCTCTTAGGATTAAAAATAAAGCAGGCTGTGTAAGTGAATCTAATTGGTTTAATCTTAACCTCAATTACCTTAATACTCTTAATTATACAATAGTGCAACCAACAACTTGTGATAGTAATGCTACCGGAAGTATTACCATTACGACGTCAGCCGCTTTGTATAGTTTTGATGGTGGTTTAAGTTGGAGTACTAACCCAACAGCTTCAAATCTTCCTGTAGGATTTAAATATCAATTAAGAATAAGAAATAAAGAAGGATGTGAATCAGGAAATCATGTAGTTGAATTCACTCCTTTTAGATTAAGAGAGGTCGAGTACCAAGCTACTTATCCTAGCTGTGGCAAAGGAGGTTCTATAACTATTACTACACCAGCACCATTTTACAGTTTTGATGGTGGTGAGACTTGGGGTACAAATCCAACCGCTACAAATTTACCGCTTGGTTTTTATTATCCTAAAATAAAAAATGAATCTGGATGTATCTCACAAACATTGTATTCTGTGAATTTCACTGAACAGTATTTATCTAATTTTAATATTCAATTAACTCAACCTACTTGTGAATCAAAAAATAAAGGAAGTATTACAATAGATCCCCTATTTGATCAATATAGCTTTGATAATGGTAGAACTTGGAGTCAATACAACACAGCCACCAATTTATCTCCTGGTAATTATGCCATAATCGTTAAAAATAATTTAGGTTGTGAGTCTTGGTGGAGAGTTGTAACACTGTATGATTTTTATTTACCTAGACCAAATTACACTACAACACCTCCTATATGTGGAACTGGAGGAAGTATTACAATAACTACTCCAGGTGCGTTTTATAGTTTTGATAATGGAGAAACTTGGACAACTAATCCAACGGCTTTAAATTTAGATGAAGGTAATTACTCAGTAAAGATAAAAAACGAACTAGGATGTGAATCTTATCCGCAAAATGTTTATATCCCAAAATTTTACCTTAGCCCACCATTATACTCTATAATACATCCTAATTGCGAATCTTTAGGCAGCATAACTTTTACTACAACCGCTTCTGAATATAGTATAGATAATGGTAATACTTGGAAAACTAACTCTACTTTTTCTAATTTACCTCCTGATAGTTATTATTTAAAAATAAAAAGCGCATTAGGATGTGAATCGAATTCAACATACATTTCTCTAAATAATTCAAATCCTTCGCCTCAACAGCCAAATGTTACTGTTCAACAACCAAGTAGTTGTACAACTGCGAAAGGAACTATTACAGTATCAACAAGTGCATATCAATATAGCTTTGATGATGGACTTACGTGGACTACTAATTCGAGAGCAACTGATTTGGCAACAGGCACTTACTTTGTAAAAATTAAAAAAAGTGCTACTGGTTGTCCATCAGCTTCTACTAAAGTTATTATTAATCCTCCTTTAGATGCAATAACAAATCCAAATTTTACAGTTTCTCAACCTCTTAGCTGTACTAATCCTTTTGGTAAAATTACGATTACCACACTAGCTTCAAAATATAGTTTTGATAATGGAGGAACATGGAATACAAGTCCGATTTCCGAAAATTTAGCTATTGGCAATTATAAGATTAAAATTCAAAATGCTGCTGGATGTCAGTCTGAAGCCGTTTCAGTTCAAATAAATGCACCAACAGATATGCCTGAAACTCCAACTTATAGTACTATACAGCCAAATTGCACTAACAATCAAGGAAAAATAACAATTTTAACTTCTGCTTCAGAATACAGTTTTGATAATGGCGCAAATTGGACTTCTAGCTCAATCTCTTCATTTTTGAATCCTGGTGAATATTACATAAAAACAAAAAATGCCAATGGATGTATTTCTGAAAGTGTAAAAGTAACTTTGATAACGTATGTTAATTCTATTCCAACGCCAGAAAACTTAAATCCTAAAATCTTTTGCATTCAACAAAATGCAACTTTGGAAAATATTACGTCTACAAGTTCAAATATCAAATGGTATAATGCGATAACAGCAGGAACGTTATTAACCAATACAACTCTTCTTCAAAATGGCGTAACTTATTATGCATCACAAACCATTGATGGATGTGAAAGTTTACGAGTTCCGGTTACAATTGTAATTCAAAACACTTCAGTTCCAACCGGAAATGCAAATCAGCAGTTTTGCTCAGTTCAGAATGCAACTATTTCAAATATTGAAATTACAGGAACTTCTATAAAATGGTACAATGCCTCAATAAACGGATCTTTATTAGCCGAAACAACTGCATTAGAAAACGGCAAAACTTATTACGCTTCTCAAACCATAAATAATTGCGAAGGTCCTAGATTCGGAGTTACTGTTTCTATTGTTAATACACCGTCTGTTCCATCGGGAAGTCCAGAACAATCCTTTTGCAAGAAAGAAAACAAAACCTTAAATGACATTCAAATAACAGGGCAAAATATCAAATGGTTTGATACCAGTTTTTCTGCAGCTGTTTTACCAAACACAACTGTTTTAGAAAATAACAGAACCTATTATGTATCTCAAACCATTGGATGTGAAAGCGATCGAGTACCTATTTTGGTTCATGTTTATGACACTCCAGTACCAACAGGAAGTAACAATCAGCAGTTTTGCATTGATCAAATTGCAACAATTGAAGATCTTGCAATAAATGGAACTTCTCTAAAATGGTATGATTCTCTAGTAAATGGAAATATTTTACCAGAAACAACTTTATTAGAAAGTCGTAATTATTATGTGACTCAAACACTAAATAATTGTGAAAGCGAAAGGGTGTCTATTTCTGTAAAAATCCAAGATACCCAGATTCCAATTTCCGATTCGCCACAGCAATTTTGTATTCAAAAAAACACAAAAATCAGTGATATTGATATTATCGGACAAAACATAAAATGGTATGAGAGTTCTTCTGCAGTAAATAATTTACCAGAATCTACTTCACTTGAAAACGGAATTACTTATTACGCCTCTCAAACAATCAGTAATTGTGAAAGCGACAGAATTCCTGTAACCATACACATTTTGGAAGCAACAGTAGGTAACTGTATTAATTTAGTTGATGAACTTCCTTATCCAAAATTCTTCACTCCAAATGGCGATGGTTTTAATGACACTTGGTCAATAGATCCTGATTATTTAGCACCAAATTCTTCTATTAGAATATTTAACCGTTACGGAAAATTATTAAAAGAATTTAATGTTAATGCTTTCTGGGACGGAACTTATACTGGTCAACTTCAACCAGCATCAGATTATTGGTTTACAGCCATTAAGTTTGATGGCAAAGAATTTAGAGGACATTTTTCTTTAAAAAGATAATGAGTACTAATAAGAAAGGTTCGTATTGAAACACGAACCTTTCTTATTAAAACTTTATAATGTAATGCATTACCAATTCTACGAGAACAATTATTACTTTTATCATAATCAAATCGATTTTATAAACTTCCTTTCTTTTTTAAACTTCTATATTTTAAATAAGAATACGCGATCGGTACAATTGCAATACTAAAAACAATTGTCAAAAATACTTTAGAGAAAATATCACTTTCAAAAATTAAGCTTCCTAGAATAATAATTAAACCAGCGATAAACCAAAGCTTTCCAGCAAACAAGTGCGTGGTTTTCCAAACTTCCTGGCTTTCCAAAGTCCATGGTGTTTTTATTCCGATAAAATAATTCGGTCGAATCACTTTAAAATAGTTGCCTAAAATCATGAACAAAGCCCCTGCTAATGCGAAAACAAAACTCGGACTAGAAACAGATTGACTTTTAGTACTGTACACAATAAACAAAGCCAAAAGTGACATAAAAAGAACCAAAACAAATTTAAGCTGATACAGCTTTCCTCCCATTAAAGAAATTCTTTTCTTCGGATCAATCTTTGTAATCGCCGACAGAATTACGTAAGTCAAAACGGGAAGCATGAAAAGCATTACAATCAAAGTAAATTTACTTCCCCATCCATCTATTTCGCCTTTAGAATTCCAATGTACCGGAACTATTTCGGGAAGACTATTCCAAACCGTTGCTAAATAAATGAAAGGGATCAAAACAATTCCAATTATAGGAAGTTCTTTTTTAAATTCTAGGTTCATTTTTATTATTGTTTAAAGGTTAGTATCCATTGCAAAACATCTTCCATAATGGTGGTATTGATGGAATAAATGATGAATTGCCCATTTTTTTCAGATGTAATTAAATCAGCTCTTTTTAGAATATCTAAATGATGAGAAATACTTGGTTTAGAAATATTGAAAGCATCAGCAATTTCTCCTGCAGACAAATCTTTCTCTTTTAAAAGATCCAAAATCTCTCTTCTAGTAGCATCATTTAATGCTTTAAAAATTTCATTCATAACATTTAAATATTTAGACAAATATCTAAATACTTTTTAAATAAACAAAAAAAAAGCAGTAATTTTTTACATTACTGCTTTCTAAATCTATATCAACAACTTGCTTTAAAATTTATGTTCGTCTTTACTAATTACCAAAAATGAGACTAAAGATATAAGTGCTGCGGCAACTAAATAAAAGCCGACATAGCTCACACTATATGTTTTAGCCAGCCAAATCGCAATCATTGGAGCAAAAGCAGCTCCTAAAATTCCTGCCATATTAAAAGTTAAAGATGCTCCAGAATAACGAACATTTGTGGGAAACAACTCTGATAAGAAAGTTCCCAAAGGTCCATATGTAAAGCCCATTAAAGACATTCCAATGCAAGCAAAAATGGTAACCAAAACAATATTTCCTGAACTTAAAAAGTAAGAAAAGAAAAATCCGAAAAGTGCAATCGCTCCTGTAGCTAAAATAAGCATTCTGCGACGGCCTATTTTATCTGCCACAACAGCAGAAACCGGAATAAACAAAGCGAAAAACAAGACCGAAAACAATTGGATCAGTAATCCATCTCTCTTTACAATTCCAAGGTCCGAAGTCGCCCAACTTAATGTAAATACAGTCATTAAATAGAAAACCAAAAATGTTGTAATGGCTGCAAATGTCCCAAAAATCAATTGGTTTTTATATGATTTGACAAGTTCTAAAAAAGGAACTTTTACTTCTTCTTCATGTTTTTTAGCATTTTCAAATGAAGGTGTTTCTGTAATTTTTGTTCGAATATAAAACCCAACAATTACCAAAAATGCACTGGCAATAAAAGGAATTCTCCAACCGTAATCCATAAAATCTTGGTTGCTCATGGAATCTGTTAGCAAAAGGAAAGTTCCTCCAGAAAGCAATAATCCGATTGGTGCACCCAATTGCGGAAACATTCCGTACCAAGCACGTTTATGTGGCGGGGCATTTTCTATAGCTAGCAAAACAGCACCTCCCCACTCTCCTCCTAAACCAACGCCCTGTCCGAATCGGCAAAGCATTAACAATAATGGAGCAGCAACGCCAATACTGGCATAACTTGGTAAAAACCCGATCGTAACTGTAGAAATTCCCATTGTTAGTAAAGCCGCAACTAAGGTAAATTTACGTCCGATTTTATCGCCATAATGTCCGAAAAATGCAGAACCTAACGGGCGTGATAAAAACGCAATAGAAAAGGTTGCTAAGGATTCTAACGTTGCCATTGTAGAATCTGAACTAGGAAAAAATAATTGAGGAAAAACCAATACAGCTGCATTGGCATAAATATAAAAATCAAAAAATTCGATTGTGGTACCAATAAGGCTTCCAAAAAGAACATGTTTTAAAGAGTTCTTTTTATTTGGGTCATTTTTCATGTAAAATAGATATAACTTTTTTTTTGATTACAAAAATATGGTTTCATTATCAATAATTCATCTTTAGACAAATTAGTTTTAAAACACTTTCCTATTTTTAACAAAATACCTGCATTTTACACTTTTAAAAACTATTCTTTTACCGTTTACAAAAACCTGATTATGGGAACTTTAAAATAAAAATGAAAACAGCAATTCTTAAGCAATTGTTAATATCGTTTTTAACTGTATATTTTCATTAAATTTACAGCTGTCAAAAATAAATTTAAAATTATGCCTACCGACTGTATCAGCTTTCAATCTTCTGGATATTTCTCTAAACTAATGCAGGATTACTTAGATCAGAAACCAGAGTTAAAACCGCTGTACAACAATTTCCCGACTATCGAAAATTTCGAAAAACAAATTGCCGAAAAAGCCGCCAATTTTGATCATAACAATCGTATTGCTTTAGTGAATACTTTACAAAAGCAATATCAAAATATTGAAATATCAGATTCGACCAAACAAAACGTTGCGCTTTTGGCACTCGAAAATACTTTTACTATTACAACTGGGCATCAGCTAAACTTATTTAGCGGTCCCTTGTATTTCTTATATAAAATTATTTCTACCATTAATTTAACTAAAGAATTAAAATCGAAATATCCTTCGTACAATTTTGTTCCAGTTTACTGGATGGCAACTGAAGATCACGATTTTGAAGAAATTAATTATTTTAATTTTAAAGGAAAAAAAATCCGTTGGAATGCCGAAAGTACCGGCCCAGTTGGAAGATTATCTACAAATGGATTAGACGATTTATTTGAAGTTTATTCTAAAGAATTAGGCTCAAGCACCAATGCCAATGCATTGAAAAAGCTTTTCGATGATGCTTATTTAAAACATGAAAATCTAGCCGATGCAACGCGTTATTTAGCCAATACTCTTTTCGCAAGTTATGGTTTGGTGATTATAGACGCAGACGACGCAGATTTGAAACGCGCTTTTATTCCGTTTGTAAAAGAAGAGTTAGAAAATCAAACTTCTTTTAAAACGGTTCAAAAGTCAATAGAATCACTTTCAGATTACAACGTTCAGGTCAATCCTCGTGAGATTAATTTATTTTATATTGAAGACAAACTGCGCGAAAGAATCATCTTTGAAAATGATAAGTACATCGTTAACAATACCAAGATTTCATTTTCTAAAGAAGAAATTTTAAAATTATTAGAGAGTAATCCCGAGAAATTTAGTCCTAATGTCATAATGCGTCCGTTGTATCAGGAAATCATTTTACCTAATCTTTGTTACATTGGCGGAGGCGGAGAAATTGCTTATTGGCTAGAATTAAAAGGTTTCTTTGAAGCTGTAAATATTACGTTTCCTATTTTATTAGTTCGAAATTCAGTTCTTTTAGCAACCGAAAAACAAGCTAAAAAAGCTGATAATTTAAACTTATCATGGAAAGATTTATTCAGTAAATCAGAGAATTTAGTGAATGAAATTACACATAAACTTTCTCCATTTCCAATTGATTTAACAGCACAAAAAGAAGCTCTTGAAAAACAATTTGCTTATCTTTTTGAATTGGCTGAAAAAACAGACAAATCCTTTTCAGGAGCTGTAAAAGCACAAGAGGTCAAACAAAAAAAAGGTTTAGAAAATCTGGAAAAACGTTTATTAAAAGCACAAAAAAGAAAACTTCAGGATCAAATACAAAGAGTTACAGATTTACAGTGCGAATTATTTCCAAATTATAGTCTACAGGAACGTCAGACTAATTTTTCTGAATTTTATTTAGAAAAAGGAGAACAGTTGATTCCGCTTTTAATTCAGAATTTAAAACCTTTAGAACACAATTTTGATATCATAATAATCTAAAATAATTATCTTTAGAAATTCAAAGCGATAATGTAGGAACAAATAACCAGCACATCTCCGACATTATTGCTTCTCTCAAACCAAATAGAATTATATTTTTTATAACCTATTAATGAACTAACCAAATGGTAAGAGAACGCCTAATTTCGCTTGATGTCTTTCGCGGACTGACTATTCTATTGATGACAATTGTAAACAATCCAGGAGACTGGGGCAATGTTTATCCGCCGCTTCTACATGCACATTGGAATGGCTGTACACCAACCGATCTTGTATTTCCTTTTTTTGTTTTTATAATGGGAGTTGCAGTTCCGCTCGCAATGCCTGAAAAAACATACGACAATACCACATTCAATAAAATATTAATCCGTTCTTTAAGAATGTTTTGTTTAGGGATTTTCTTTAACTTCTTTGGAAAAATTCAACTTTTTGGATTAGACGGAATTCCGCTTCTTATTGGTCGTTTAGCTATTACCATTGCCGTTGGTTATGCTTTAATGGGTAATTTTAATAATCGACTTAAAAATATCTTTGCTGTTGGTATACTATTAGTATATCTCATTTTAGCTTACGGAGGTTTTGAAAATTATCAAGATGTAAGACTTCCAGGAGTTTTACAACGCATTGCCATCGTTTATTTTGTTGTGGCTCTTTTGTATTTAAAAACAGCTTTAAAAACACAAATTATCACTGGAGCCGTTTTACTATTAGGCTATTGGGCTATTATGACTTTAATTCCGGTTCCAGGATTTGGAGAAGCAAATTTAGAAAGAGGAACTAATTTAGCCGCGTGGGTCGACAGTATTCTTTTAAAAGGACATAATTACCACGAAACAAAAACTTGGGATCCAGAAGGAATTTTAAGCACTTTACCATCAATCGTAAATGGAATTATCGGTTTATTTATCGGACAGATTTTATTGCTTAGTGTAACCAAAATTCAGAAAGCTCAAAAAATGGGAATGATTGGCACTTTGCTCATCTTTTTCGGATTAATCTGGGATTTGGTTTTCCCTATAAACAAGTCAATTTGGACTAGCAGTTACGTTTTATTTACCACCGGATTGGCTACTATTTGTTTAACGATTTTATATTATTTAATCGACATTAAGGAATACAAAAAAGGCTTTAAACTTTTTGTCATTTGGGGAGTTAATCCGATGATTGTTTTCTTTGCTTCTCAAATTATCCCGCAAGCATTAACTATGATTCGATTCCAAAATCCGAGTAATCCAGAAGAGCAAACCAATCTTTTAAGTTATTTATACTATTCTGGAATTGCACCATTCTTTAGTAATCCAATGACAGCTTCTTTGGCTGGTGCAATAACTTATGTCGCCATCTGGACATTTATTTTATGGATATTCTACAGAAACAAATTAATTTTTAAAGTATAA
>NZ_DASWYK010000199.1:0-7667 GCF_036405015.1 Flavobacterium sp.
TAAATCATTATTTAAATTAATTTCATCTCTATTCATGTTTGATAATTTATTATTACTATCAGAAGTATGAGTTGCATCTGCACCAAATCCTAAATTACTAATCAAGTTCACTGTTGGAATGATTGAAATTCCACCATTTGACCATGTTGTAAAGTACCACTGATAATCCCAAGTATTTACTTTGTTATCTTGAACATTTTTGAAATTATTTAACCAAAATTTTTGTAATAACTCGTTTGAAGTAATATTCTGAATGTAATCATTTTTTTTAAATTCCTGAAAAAGAGAAACTTTTACGTCATAAGCTTTCCATCTATCTGCCCAGCTAGCCCATCCCCAAATGTGATTGTATTTTGAAAAATAATAGCTTTCATCATTTAATAATATTTCCTTATTCAAAGTACTTGTCCCTCCAATATGCCAAATTCTCATATCGTTTTTATACTTTAATAATAAATTCTCACAAAACCAAAAAAAACTTTGACTTGGTTTGCAGTCATCTTCTAAAATTATTCCCATCTCCTCGTTTTCAAAAAACCATGTAATAGCCTCACTGATAGCTACTTTACATCCAAGATTTTTATTACGAAAAAGCAATTTAATTTCGCAATCCCAATCAATATTGGAAGTAATGTAGTTCCGTACATTTTGAACTTTAATTGCTTCTTCTGAATTTCTCTCTCCATCGGCTGCTACGTAAAGCTTAGGTGGTTTTGCCTCTCTAATTGCTTCAAAAACTTCTCTAGTAGTATCTAAACGATTGAAGACTAAAAACAATACTGCTGTATTAAGTTTTTCTTTAGGAACAAATTTTTTGATTTCTTTCATTTGTTTTATTTCGATAATTTTATTTGAGAATTTGATCTTCTTTAATTAAGAAAAAATATCATTTAAAAAATAGTATTGATCTTGTTTGTAAATTAAAGATATGTCTCGTCTTCTTAAAAAATGCATAATATAAATAGGACGCATAAAATTGCGATAATAGTGTCGCAACAGCAGCACCATCTATTCCATATCTAGGAATCAGTATTAAATTTAAAATGATATTCAGCAATAATCCTTGTACAGACTTTATTAAATTATGTTTATTCAAATTTTCAATTACAAGCATGTTTCCTGCTGCAACTCCCCAAAACACAAATACTCCGGTCCATATACTAATTTGCAACGCGAAAACTGCCATTTCAAATTTTTCTCCATAAAGTAAATTAATAATAAAACCTGAAAAAAAAGTAAAAAAAATAGATATTAGAAAGCTAATAATAAAAAGAAGTTTCAATAATTTTAAACATACTTTTTTATAGTCTTCTACATCAATATTAAATTTTTCTAATATTTTTGGAAAAAAAGATGTAACAAAAACAGTTGGAATAAAATACCACAACTCTGTAAATCGAGTTGATACAGAATAAAGACCTACGCCCTTTTCTCCTAACATTTCGCCAATCATAATTTGATCTAATCTCATATACATCATAATTATAATTCCTGACATAATCAATGGCCATGCTTGCTTTAATAATTCTTTACAGTAATTAATATCTATATTCCACGTTTTTAAATTATTAAAACCATAAAACAAAATTAATCCTACTGCTCCTAGAAAGAACTCTACTACGCTTAAAACAACGAAAGCCAATAATGGCATCTCACAATAAACGAAAATCAATCTTATTATTGAAGTTATTATAAAAGAAGAATTCTTTACTATAACAGTTTTTTTAGACTCTAAAACAGATTGATTTTTTAAATCTATAACATCAAATGCCTGAAACCATAATGTAAAAGCTGTTAGAATAGCTATTACTGCTAGTGATCCATCATTCTTGAAAAGAAAAAAATATAATCCTACAATTAATATACTAATAAAAGCTCCTATTGATCTTAGATAAAAAGCAGTACCTAATATCAAACCTTCTTTCTCATTCTTGTCTAAAAGGTGTTTAACTACAATTTGATCTAGTCCTAAAGTTGCAAGGGCACTTACTAAACTTACAAATGCAATAGCATAATTCCATTTTCCAAAAAGGTCAGGACCTAAATACCGAGCAATTAAGACCCCAACAATTAAACCAACTCCAAGACGAAGAACTTTATCTAGAAATAACCATATTATGTTTACTAATGATTTTTGTTTTAAATAATTTAGTATTCGTTCTTTCATAAAATACTCAAGAACTCTTTACTGTTTTTAGTTATTTCAAGTTCTTCTTTAGTAAAATTCTTAAAGTAATTATATGTAATTTTTAGTCCTTCTTCTCTAGATACTTTTGGTTCCCAATCTAAGAGTGTTTTCGCTTTCGTTATATTTGGCTGTCTTTGTTTAGGATCATCTTGCGGTAAAGGGCGATATACTATTTTTTGTGATGTTCCTGTTAATTTTATTATTTCTTCAGCAAATTCATTCATTGTAATTTCATGAGGATTACCTATATTAACAGGATCCACACAATTAGAAATCAAAAGTTTAAATATTCCTTCAATAAGATCATCCACGTAACAAAATGATCTAGTTTGCGTTCCGTCTCCAAAAATTGTCAAATCCTCCCCTCTTAAAGCCTGTCCCATGAATGCTGGTAATACCCGACCATCGTTTAATCTCATTCTTGGTCCATAAGTATTAAATATTCTAGCAATTCTAGTTTCAATACCATGAAATGTATGATATGCCATTGTTATAGCTTCTTGAAATCTTTTGGCTTCATCATATACGCTTCTAGGTCCCACTGGGTTAACATTTCCCCAATAATCTTCCGTTTGTGGGTGAACTGTAGGATCACCATAAACCTCAGAAGTAGATGCAATTAAAAATCTTGCTTTTTTTTCTTTAGCTAAACCTAGTAAATTATGTGTCCCTAAAGACCCCACTTTTAATGTTTGTATAGGAATCTTTAAATAATCTATTGGACTTGCTGGTGATGCAAAGTGTAATATATAATCTAAACTACCGCTAACATGAACAAAATTCGAAACATCATGATTATAAAATTCAAATTGTTTTAAAGGGAATAGGTGCTCTATATTTTTTAGATCTCCTGTAATTAAATTATCCATACCAACCACCTGGAAACCTTCTGCAATAAAACGATCGCATAAATGTGACCCCAAGAATCCAGCCGCACCTGTAATTAAAACTCTTTTACTCATAATCCTTATTTATTGTAATTATACATTCCTCTATTAACACTTGATTTAAACTTGTTAATAAAAATTTTCCTCAGTATTTTATTAAGTTCAAATAATCAAATTAAAAACTTAATTCATCAAACAGTTTTTTACCTACTAATCTTACTATCATTAGAAATACAGCCAAAAAACCTCCCAATAATATTCCTTTAGCTTTTCCAAAACGTTCTTTAGGTAATGGTAAAATTGGCTGATCAATCACTTGGATTAATGGTGTTTCTTTTCGCAAAGTCACTTTAGCTAATTCACTTTGTTTAACTAATTCAGTCAATATTGCCGTATTAGCCTGAACATCAACTTGTCTTTTTGCAGATGGCGTTCTTCTTACATTAAGAGCAGGATTAAGTCCGAAAGTATTATCATTTGCCACTGCAACACCTATTATAGCACTATTTAATTCTCTACGAATAGAGTCAACCTGATGTTGTAAAATTGCCATATTCATTCTCGCCTTTTTACTTTTAGTATCTATATAGAATTCGCCTACTTGTTTTGCAAGTGATTCACAAAAATTCTTAGCAAATAATTCATTTTTTGAAGAAACATCAATAGTTATAATTGATATTTTTTTATCTTTCTGTGCTACTAATAGTCCTGTTTTAGAAAGATCCATATATATCAAACCAAGTATACTATCTTGCTCTCTTGTAAATTTTGAACGATCTGCATCTGGTAAAAATTGAATTGAGGAAATTTTTGGATTATCACTCCATTTTTTTCTCCATTCATTATTTTGAAGAAAATTTTCTGCTAAAGATATCTTTTTACCTTCTACATAAACTGGAGATAATAACGTTTTTTCGACCATTGATCTAGACTTAAAAAGCTCTGTTAAATTAGAAGCTGTAAAAATTCCTCCTCCATTGCCACCAAGATCTAATCCAAATGAACTAGCTAATCCTAAAGCACCTCCTAAACCACCAGCTCCCTTTTCATCCTCTAAAGCAAACGATAAAGTGGCGGTATAAACTGGTTTTTTAAGAACAGAATATGTCAACCCTAGTATTGAACCTACTATTCCTGCCACAATGATAATTAACCATTTTGACAATAAATAATTAAACCATTCTTTTAATTTCTTTAATAAATCTTTTACTGAAATATCTTCGTTTTCGATAGTCTCTAATTCCATAAAATTTATTTAAAAGCTGTAACAATTAATAACGCTAAACTTGAAACTACACTTCCAATACCTACCCATTCTCCTGTTGTCATTTTTCTTCTTTCTGGTTTTTCTGGAACCACAATTTGAGAATCAGGTTCTACTTTAGGATATGATTTAAAAAACAAAAAAGAAGTTGTGACGTCAGCTTTACCGTTTGGATAAATTATGTAAGCTTTTCTTTTCCATCCTTTATTATCAACACCGCCCACTGCGTTAAGATAGTATTTAAATCCTTTACCATTTCTATATGGAATTTCTGAAGTTAACAAAACATTCCCCGTTACTTTGACTCCTTCGTTATAAACTGCCACCTCAATTTCATCTCCTGGAAATAATGTAACATTTGAAAAATGATTCTTATCTTTTACTATTTTTTCCCAATTCACAGGAATTGTAGCAAATTTTAAATCCTCTTTCAATTTTTTCGCCAATTTACCTTTTAATGTATCATTTTTAGAAATATTTAGATCAATCCTTTCCAATGTTTCTATCTGCTCTTCTTTGATTGGTCTTTTAATTTTCATTCCATCTAAATTAGCAATAGAAGTTAAACCACCAGCTCTCATTACGACATTATATACTGTTTCTTTTTTATTTGCCAATACATATTTTCCAGGGTAACCCACAGCACCACTAACTGTTACCATTTCAGGCTTTTCATAAACTGCCATACGCCTAATATTTATAACATCAAACGGTTTTAATACAAAGTTTTTAATTTGTTCATTATTGTCTGCTGTTATTTCTAATTCAACTAATTCTACACGTTTAGGATCGGTATCATCAATTGCATCAGATTTAATCATTCTCGCAATCTCAACTCTTTTAGATGCAGAACCAGTTAATCCTCCTACCTGAACTACTAAATCATTTAAAGTTAAATTTTCAAAATATTCATATTCGCCAGGATTTTTAACTTCGCCATCAATAGTTACTTTATATTTCTCTCTAAAGTCTAAAATAGAGTAAACAGTGACTATATCTTCTCGTTTCAATTCTATATCTGCATTTAAATCTCCTGATAGAGCTGCACCTAAATCTACATTAACAATTTCTGTTGTTAAATCTGTTTTTAGACGAATAATTCTAGCACGTTTGCTATAAGCATCTTCCTTTAAGCCTTCTGCTCTTGTGATAAGATCTGATACTTTCATCCCTTCTGTATAAGAATAGTAATCAGGTCTAAAAACCGCACCTTCTATTTTGATTCTATTTTCAAAACGATTTAAAATTTTTGTTATTCTAAAGACATCCCCAGATTGCGGTTGATAAGATTTGTATTCACTTTCATTGATATCATGCACTTTAAATTCTTTTCCTGTCTTTTGAATTACATTTACCGATGCAGTATAAGCAAATTCGTTAAATCCAGAAGCAAAATTTAGTAAATCAGAAAATGATTCTCCTTTTTTCATCTCAAAAATACCCGGACGTTTCACTTCACCTTCTACAGTAACCCTCTGACTATATGCTGGGATTCTAATTACATCATTTTCCTTTAGCGCAACATTATCTGACTGATCTCCTTTAACTAAAAATCTGTATATATCAATATTCTTAAAAATTTTGTTATTTCGAATTAATTCTATATTTCTATAACTGCCGTTTTTACCTGGACCACCTGCTAAATGTAATGCATTGTATACTGTCGCTAAAGAAGAAATGGAATAATTCCCTGGTTGTTTTCCGCCAACAATAGTTACTTTAATGGTTCTAATTTTACTTAAACTTACGCTTACTTGCGACTGACCTGCTCTTACTGTACTATAAACTCTAGCAATTGCCGTTTTTATTTTTTGTGTTGCAGCTTCAATTGAGATTCCTGATACTGCAATCTGTCCAACATAATCAATAGTAATTTTTCCTTCAACACTAACTGGCAGACTTCCATTGTATTCTTGAACTCCATAAACAGAAACCTGAAGCTCATCTCCAGGTCCTAAAACATAATTCATTGGAGTAGCCATTTTTAAATCTGGCTCAAAATTAAGAGTTGGGTTATCAAACAGTTCAGACCCAAAAATTAAAGCATTTGCAGAGTCTTTTGCTTTTACATTTTTGATATCTTCTTGCTTTCTTCCAAACGCAGTCTCCTTTTTCTCGATTATTTTCTCATTTGTTTTAGCAGAGCCTCCATTTTTCTTTTCATATTCAGTTAATTTAGCTTTTAATTTATTAAAATTAACTTGGCTCATCCCCTTAGACAATGCTATTGGTTCAACCTGATCAATCGTTGCATTATTACTTTTTAATTGCGCACTAATTTTTGACAAATCATCATCAGATAAATAATCAACATTAACTGTACTTAAGTCTTTAGATTTCATTATATCTTGTGCATGAACACTTAAAGACATAGTAAGTGTACAAAGTAAGAAAAAAAAGTATGCTGTTTTTTTCATGAATTATGAATTATGAATATTGTTTTTGATAGTATTCTTTGTAGACTCCAGAAGTCACATTCTCAAGCCACTTCTCATTATTTAAATACCAATTAATGGTTCTTTCTAATCCTTCCTCAAAAGTAACCGAAGGTTTCCAACCTAATTCTTTATTAATTTTTGAGGCATCGATTGCATAACGCAAATCATGACCTGGTCTGTCTTTTACATAAGTAATTAATTTTTCAGAAGTTCCATTCTCTCTTCCTAGTTTTCCATCCATTAACTGACATAACAACTTAACTAAATCAATATTTTTCCATTCATTAAATCCACCAATATTATAACTTTCATGGTTTTTACCTTCATGAAAAACCAAATCAATAGCAGTTGCATGATCTTCTACAAATAACCAATCTCTTGTATAATTTCCATCTCCATAAACTGGCAATGGTTCATTGTTAATAATGTTATTTATAAAAAGTGGAATTAATTTTTCAGGAAAATGATACGAACCGTAATTATTTGAACAATTTGTAAGTACATAAGGTAATCCATAAGTTTCTCCATAAGCACGTACAAAATGATCTGAACTTGCTTTAGAAGCAGAATACGGTGAGTTTGGGGCATAGGGAGTTGTCTCTTTAAATAATCCTTCACTACCTAAAGAACCATAAACTTCATCAGTGCTAATGTGATAAAATCTTTTACCTTCAAAATTTCCCTTCCACTGATTTTTAGCTGCATTTAATAGATTCATTGTTCCAATAACATTTGTTTTTACAAATGCTAAAGGATCTTCAATCGAACGATCAACATGTGATTCTGCAGCTAAATGTAGAACACCATCAAAATTATGATTTGAAAAAAGTTCATTAATAAAAGCTTCATCAACAATATCCCCTTTTACAAAGGTATAATTTGATTTATCA
>NZ_DASWYK010000200.1:0-6533 GCF_036405015.1 Flavobacterium sp.
TATTAGAAAAATTAAACCTCTCTAACACCTCAAGCGCCGCCACTGTACAAATTAATAACGCCATTTATGAGTCAATTTCTAGATCGGACTTAGGGGATATAGCAGTTGAGAACATTCCAGAAAAACTAAATGAATCCTTAATAATAACTAATGCAAGAGACGTAAAGCATACTTTTCTTTTCTTAAATCCTATTATAAAAGACGGAAATGGCTTTAAAAGAATCAAATCTTTTTCTTACTCCATTAGCAACTCTACTGCAAGAACTAGCAGCAGTAGTATTTTTCAAAAAACAGCAGCCGTTTCAAATTCTGTATTAGCATCAGGAGATTGGTATCGATTCTATATCCAGAAATCAGGTATTTACAAAGTAACTCGATCATTTTTACAAAGCTTAGGATTTGATCCTTCGAAAGTTGACCCCAGAAGAATAAAAATATACGGAAACGGAGGAAGAATGCTTCCTTTGGCCAACAGCACTTATTACCCAGATGATTTAACAGAAAATGCAATTCAGGTAATTGGAGAGAGTGACGGAATTTTCAACAATGAAGATTACATTCTCTTTTATGCCGAAGGAGTTGAAAACTGGAACACAGAAAGTCAAACCAACTTAAATCTTTACGATAATAAGTCCTATTATTATATTACAGCTTCTGGCGGGGATGGAAAAAGAATTCCAAACCTAAATCAGCCAACTGCAAACAGCACATTAGAGTTAAACACGTTTGATGACTATCAATTTCATGAAATTGATCAAACCAATATTGTTCATCTCGGACGTCAATGGCTTGGAGAATCTTTTGACATTAATCAGGAACAAGAATTCTCTTTTAGTTTCCCAAACCTTGATACAACTGTACCAGTAAAAATAGACGTAAACACAGCATCTGCAGCCTTTACTGCAACTTCTTTTTTAATTTCCGCTAACGGCCAAAATATAGGAAACATAACTTACACTCCCTTATTAACAGACTCAGACATAAAATACAAAACCGACAACCTACCTTCTAACACAACATTTACAGGAACTGACAACATTAAAATCAAGATTACATACAATAATAATGGTGTCCCTGGATCAAAAGGTTACCTAGATTACATTAACCTGACTGCAAAACGAAAGCTTTTAGGAACTGGCAAACAATTTCTTTTTCAATATAATGATGCGGGTTCTGTTGCAGGAGTTGTCAACTACAATATTGGCAACGCTGCTGGAATTTCTCAAATTTGGGATATTACAGACCTATATAATGTATCAAAAATTGAAAATGCAAATCAGTCGACTTTTAGCTTTAAAGCCAATTTAGGAGAAATCAGAAAATACGTTGCAATCGACGCTTCCGATTATTATACTCCTTTAAAAGAAAACCAATCCAAAATTGCAAACCAGAACTTAAAAGGAGCCATTTTTAGAAATAGCCAAAATACTTTTCAGGATATCGATTATGTTATTATTACACCAAAATCTCTAGCCTCTCAAGCAGAAAGATTAGCGAACTTTCACAGAACAAATTCGAACTTAAACGTCAAAGTCGTTTCGCTAGAAAACATCTATCAGGAATTCTCCTCGGGAAAACAAGACATAGCAGGAATTAGAAATTTTGTAAAATACATTTATGAAAATGCATCTTCTCCAGACAAAAGAATAAAATACGTAAATCTATTTGGTGATGCTTCGTACGACTACAAAGACCGAATTTCTAACAACAGCAATATCGTACCTATATACCAATCTCTAATAAGTAATAGTGTAGGCGAAGCTGGATTTGCATCTGACGACTTTTATGGTCTTATGGATTCAAACGAAGGAATAGTAGGACTTCCTTTTAATGGAATTGACATTGCCGTTGGCCGTATGCTTGTTTCAGACAATGCACAAGCACAAGAAATGGTAAATAAAGTTTTAGAATATCATGACGCAAAATCGTATGGAAACTGGAGAAACAATTTTGTTTTAGTAAGTGATGATTCCGACAAAGCCGGAGACGAAACATTACAGTCACGCCAAAATGCATTAGCCGATTTAATTGCATCTGAAAAACCTTTTTTTAATATCGAAAAAATATTCCTAGATGCTTACACACAAGAAGCTTCTGCTGGAGGATCAAGATATCCAAAAGCCAGAACAGATTTCTTCAATGCTTTTGAAAAAGGCGCCTTAGTTTTTAATTATTTAGGGCACGGAGGAGAAGACGGATTAGCCAGCGAAAGAATTTGGGAAAAATCAGACAGCCAAAACCTAAACAATCAATACAAATACCCTTTGTTTATAACCATTACATGTGAATTTTCAAGATTTGACGATCCTACCAGACCAACAGCTGGAGAATATGTCTATTGGAACCCAAAAGGAGGTGCAATTTCGATGTTGACTACAATTAGAGAAATTGGCCAAATAAATGGTGAAAATTTCAATGATGTCTTAAACAAAAACCTTCTCGCATATGGATCCAATCAATATAATAGCATTGCAGAATCACTACGTATTTCAAAGAATGAAAATCCAAGTTCAGGCAGCAATGTTGTTACCTACATTGGCGATCCTGCTTTAATGTTATCAATTCCAAAACCTAAAATTAACCTTACTAAGGTCAATGATATTGTAATTTCGCAACCTATCCCTGATTTTAAATCATTATCGAAGATTAAAATCTCAGGAGAGATTACAGACGAAAACAATATACTATTAAGCAATTACAACGGAGAACTGGCAACCGCCATTTTCGATAAAATGATTACCAATTCAACTTTAAATAACGACGGATTCAGTCCTCCTATACAATTCAAAACCTTAGGAGAAACTATTTTTAGAGGAAATGCATCTGTTACAAATGGTCAGTTTGAATTCAGTTTTGTTGTCCCAAGAGATATTCGAATTCCAGTTGATAATGGAAAAATCAGTTTTTATTCTAAGAAAAATGCTTCTTTAGAAAACCAAACTGGTTATAACAACACTATCAAAATTGGGGGAATTAACGAAAATGCCCCTCAGGACAATATTAGTCCAAAAGTTAAGTTATATATGAACGACGAAACTTTTGTATCTGGAGGCATTACAAATGAATCTCCTTTCCTTTTAGCCTTTTTAGAAGACGAAAACGGAATTAATACAGCAAGTGGAATCGGGCATGATATTGTTGCTATTTTAGATGGAGATGTAAGCAATCCGTACATTTTGAATGATTATTATCAGACAAAACTAGACGATTACACCAACGGAAATTTACGTTTTCCGTTTAGAAATTTAGCTCCAGGATTGCATACTATAAGTTTTACCGCTTGGGATGTATACAACAACCCTGTTACCAGCGAGATACAATTTACAGTAGTAGGAGACGAATCACTAACATTATCACATGTTCTTAACTATCCTAATCCTTTTTCTACTTACACACAATTTTGGTTTTCGCACAACAGACCCTACGAGCCTTTGGATGTGCAGGTACAGGTCATGACCATTACCGGAAAAGTGGTTTGGACAAAAAACCAAACTATTACAACAGAAGGATTTTTGTCAAGAGAAATTACATGGGACGGAAAAGACGATTTTGGAGATAGAATCGGAAAAGGAGTGTATATTTACAAACTTACTGTAAAATCAAATTTAACAAATAAAAAAGCAGAGAAATACGAAAAGCTTGTCATCCTATAATATTATATATATTTGCACCACCAAAAACTTAAGTCCCTTAAATGAAAAAACTATCACTTTTACTAATTTGCCTTTTTACCCTTTTTAACTTAAAGGCTCAGGAATCAAGACCAATAGTAACCGGAGTTCCTTTTCTGCTGGTTGCAGCAGATGCTAGAGCAGCAGGTTTAGGCGACCAGGGAGTTGCTACTTCTGCCGACGTGTTTTCTCAACAATGGAACCCTGCAAAGTATGCTTTCTCAGAAGACGCCCAAGGTCTTTCTATCAGCTACACACCTTATCTGACAGATCTTGCCAATGATATCTCTTTAGGTCAGGTTACATACTACAACAAAATTAACGAACGAAGTGCTTTTGCTGGAAGTTTTCGTTATTTCGGTTTTGGAGGAATTGAATTAAGATACACCGGAGATCCAAATGAAGCTGTACGAACAGTTAATCCAAACGAATTTGCCTTAGACGGATCTTATTCACTAAAATTAAGTGAAGAATTCTCTATGGCTGTTGGAGCACGCTTTATAAACTCAAATCTAAAAGTCGCATCTGAAGAAACTGACGCTTCTGCAGCAAGTACATTTGCTGTTGACGTTGCTGCTTTTTATCAATCAGAAGAAATTGCTTATCAGGATTTCAACGGAAGATGGAGAGCGGGTATCAACCTTCAAAATATGGGACCAAAAATCAAATACGACCATGACGATTTAAGCTCAAATTTCCTTCCTGCAAATTTAAGATTAGGTGGAGGATTTGAATTTATCTTTGATGATTACAACAAACTTGCTGTAAGTGCAGAGCTTACTAAACTCTTAGTACCAACACCTCCAGGAATTCAAGCTGCTGTTGACGGAAATGGAGATGGAGATTTTAACGATCCAGAAGATATTACACAACAACAAGCTACAGACGCTGCGTATAACAAATACAGAAATATTGGCTGGGTTCCAGGAATGTTCAAATCTTTTGGTGATGCACCAGGCGGATTCAAAGAAGAAATGCAAGAAGTAACCTATAGTCTTGCTGCAGAATACATGTATCAGGATGCATTTGCAATGCGTTTAGGTTATTATCACGAAAGCCCTGAAAAAGGAGCTAAACAGTTTTTCTCTTTAGGAGCAGGTTTTAAATACAACATTATGAAAATTGATGTATCTTACCTATTCTCGGCTTCAAAAATAAAAAACCCGTTGGAAAATACACTTCGCTTCTCTTTAACGTTTAACTTTGGAGACAAATACGAAACGTATTAAAAACAGAATAAAATAAAAATAACATAATCCAAATTCCGGCATAACTGGGATTTGGATTTTTTTTCCCTTAAAAACAAATGAAAGAAATCAATATTACAACTTCATTTACGATATATGATAATTTAGGTGAACTTCCTGACGAAATTCAGGATTTAATGAATCAGGCTATCGAAGTCAGAAAAAAAGCGTATGCACCTTATTCTAAATTTAGAGTTGGAGCTGCTTTACTCTTAGACAATGGAAAAGTTATTTTAGGCTCTAATCAAGAAAATGCAGCCTACCCATCTGGACTTTGTGCAGAACGAACTGCTATTTTTTATGCCGGAAGTACATATCCTGAAGCAAAAATTTTAAAAATGGCCATTACAGCCGCTTCAGATACGAATCAAACGACTGCTCCTATTCCACCTTGCGGATCTTGCCGACAATCGATTGCAGAATACGAAATAAAGCAAGACACACCAATAGAAATCTATTTTATGGGCGAAATTGGAGAGGTTTACAAATCATCATCATTGAAAAATTTACTTCCATTGATGTTTGATAAAAAGTTCTTGTAAAAAAAAGCCAAAAAGTAGCGTTTAAATTTTACTTCTTAAATGTAATGTCTTATTTTTGCATCCCGACCTTTCGGGCGCAAATTTGTGGGAGGAAACTATTTTGCGTTACAGGCACAATAATCGATAACACAAACAACTTTAGCAAAAGAAAGAATTCAGATGAAAGAAGTTACAAAAGAGGTATATTTAAAGTGGTATGAAGACATGCTACTTTGGAGAAAGTTTGAAGACAAACTTGCAGCATTATACATTCAACAAAAAGTTAGAGGTTTTCTACACCTATATAATGGTCAGGAAGCTGTATTAGCAGGTGCTTTACATGCTATGGACTTGACCAAAGACAAAATGATTACTGCTTACAGAAACCACGTTCAACCAATTGGTATGGGAGTTGATCCTAGAAACGTAATGGCAGAGCTTTTAGGAAAAGCAACAGGAACTTCTAAAGGTATGGGAGGTTCTATGCACATTTTCTCTAAAGAACACGGATTTTACGGAGGACACGGAATCGTAGGTGCTCAAATTCCTGTGGGAGCTGGTATTGCTTTCGCAGACAAATATTTCAACACTGGCGGTGTTACTATGACTTACTTTGGTGATGGTGCTGCTAGACAAGGTTCTTTACACGAAGCTTTCAACATGGCTATGTTATGGAAACTTCCAGTTGTATTTATCGTTGAAAACAACGGTTACGCAATGGGAACTTCTGTAGAAAGAACTGCGAACCACACTGACATCTGGAAATTAGGTTTAGGTTATGAAATGCCTTGCGGACCTGTTGATGGAATGAACCCAGTAAAAGTTGCTGAAGCTATGCACGAAGCTATCGAAAGAGCGCGTCGTGGAGACGGACCAACTTTCCTTGAAATGAAAACGTACCGTTACAGAGGACACTCTATGTCTGATGCACAATTATACCGTTCTAAAGAAGAGGTTGAAGAGTACAAAAAAATCGACCCAATTACTCAAGTTTTAGATGTAATCTTGGATCAAAAATATGCTACTCAAGAAGAAATTGAAGTAATTGACCAAAGAGTTAAAGACTTAGTTGAAGAGTGTGCGAAATTTGCTGA
>NZ_DASWYK010000201.1:0-22132 GCF_036405015.1 Flavobacterium sp.
CAAAACATGGAAAGTGATTTTAATAAACACGCAGCTGAAGTAAAGACTTATTTTACATTAAATGGACAACATACCGTAAAGATTGATGGTAATACCGCTATAGGCGTTTCTTTTTCACAACTAAAAATGGTTAGAGAAAATGACGGAAAGGATATTCTATCCGATTATAGTGTTAAATATGAAGATATCTATATTTTCCAAAATGACAAATGGCTGATAAAAGAGCGAACAGGTCATTTCTTAATTATTGAAACAAAAATTCTAAACAACTAGGTATAAAAAAGCCTGAGAATATATAATTCTCAGGCTTTTAAAATTTTTAGTGACCCCGGAGGGGTTCGAACCCCCAACCCTCAGAGCCGAAATCTGATATTCTATCCAGTTGAACTACGAGGTCAATATTTTAAAATTTCAATTTTTTAAATTCCAAATTCCAATTTAGTGTCGGAATTTGGAATTTTTTATTGAGTTTCCAATTTGGAATTTGGATTTTGTTTTATTGGTATTTAAGAAAGTAATTTCTTTACAATAGTAGAAATGGTTTTTCCTTCAGCAGTTCCACCCAATTGAGCAGATGCTAATCCCATTACTTTACCCATTGAAGCAATTCCTGAAGCACCTGTTTCAGCAATGATTTTTGCGATTACAGCTTCTACTTCTTCTTCACTTAATTGAGCTGGTAAAAACTTCTCGATTACTGCAACCTGAGCTAATTCAGGTTCAGCTAAATCTGGACGGTTTTGCTCTGTAAAGATTCTTGCGCTTTCTTTACGAGTTTTAACTAATCTTTGAAGTAATTTAATTTCTTCGTCCTCAGACAAATCTTCTTTAGATCCAGAAGCAGTTGAAGCTAACAACAATTCTGATTTAACAGCTCGTAATGCTTCTAAAGCTACAGTATCTTTTGCTTTCATGGCCGTTTTGATTTCGTCCATGATTTGTGTTTGTAAACTCATGTTTATGTTTTATTTAAAATAAGCCAATGCCTATTAATTGATTTATTCATTCGGAATTTGTTCTTGACTTCGCCCGAATTAACAATAAGATTCACTTTAAAAACCTATTTAGGAAGTCAAATTTTGAAATTCTGTGCGAAGATAAAAAAAATAACCCGAAAATTAAATCCAATTTTCGGGTTACCAAATATTATGATTCTAAAATTAATCTACATTATCGTGCAAAAATGAATTATTAGAACGTAATTGCAAATCATTATTACTGTCTGTTCCAACAGAGATTCTTGAATTTGTATTATTAGATTGTGAATTAGATAAATCAATTCCTAATCTTTTGTAAGCTGGTTCTTTTTCCAACTCATCAATTCTTGAAACATTGTTATGGAACTTATAGTTAAATTCTTTTAGTTTCTTTCTTCTTTCTTCAGCTCTTAAACGAAGCGTTTCTTCAATTGTCAATTCTAATGGAGAAACTTCCGAAGTTGTAGAGAAATCAGGTTGGCTTGAGAAGTCAACTCTTGGTTTCAAAGTAATGTTTAATTCTTCAGGAATAACATCTTCAACTACTTTTTCAACTGGTTTCGAAGCCATTAAATCATTTTCAACTTCCATATATTCTTCAAGAGAATATTTGATAATTCCGTTATCTGAAACTTCTGTAACTGGCACAAATTGTACTGGATCTTTTACTTTAATTTCACGGGTTTCATTTGACAATTCAAACAAAATTTTATTATCCTCAACAACAGGCTCTCTTCTAACCGGCTCTTGTTTAAACAAAGGAAGATCAAAAGAAAAAGTAGTTTGTTCTTCTCTTTCAAATGTTCTTTGTTGTTGTACCGATTGTTGTTGTTGTTGTTGTTGTTGTTGATATACTTGTTGCTGTTGCACTGGCTGCTGTTGTATTTGTTGTACAGCTGGTGTTTCTGGTGCAGAAATTGTAAAATCAATATCTGTAATTGGCGAAACAATTTCGAAAGTTACATCCAAATTTTTGATAAACTCAGACATCACAACCAATTCTTCCTGGTTTATAGCTGGAGCAACAGCCTGAACCGGAGTTGGAGTAAATGTTTCGTCGTCATCAATTAAATCAAAAACAACTTTATCTTCAACTTTTGCTGTCGGTGTATCAACAGTTAAGTCAAAAGAAGTAAGTGGTTTGTTTGTTAAATTATGAACACTTCTTTGTTCATCTTCCAACGTATGAATGATTTTCTTTGGTTCTGTATTTACAATTTCGTTTTGTTGTTCTACATCAAAACCTGTTGCAATAATAGTTACAGCAATAGCTTCACCAAGAGTTTCGTCTTCACCAACTCCCATGATAATATTAGCATTGTAACCTGCCTCAGCCTGAATGTGATCGTTGATTTCTCCGATTTCATCAAGAGTAATCTCGTTAGTTCCAGAAACGATAAGCAACAATACGTTTTTGGCACCTGTAATTTTATTATCGTTTAACAACGGAGAATCTAAAGCTGAGATAATTGCATCTTTTGCTCTGTTTTCACCTGCTGCCACAGAAGATCCCATGATCGCAGTTCCACTGTTTGACAAAACAGTTTTTGCGTCACGTAAATCGATATTTTGGGTATAGTGGTGCGTAATTACTTCAGCAATACCTCTAGAAGCAGTTGCTAAAACTTCATCCGCTTTAGAAAACCCAGCTTTAAAACCTAGATTTCCGTATACTTCTCTTAATTTATTATTATTGATTACAATTAAAGAATCAACTTGCTTACGCAGTTTCTCAATTCCAATAATTGCCTGCTCCTGACGTACTTTCCCTTCAAACTGAAACGGAATCGTCACGATACCAACTGTTAATATTTCTCTTTCTTTTGCTAATTGAGCAATTACTGGTGCAGCACCTGTTCCAGTACCACCACCCATACCAGCAGTAATAAATACCATCTTAGTATTTCTATCTAACATTTTTTCGATATCAGAAATACTTTCGATTGCAGACTGTTGTCCTACATCTGGGTTTGCTCCTGCTCCTAATCCTTCAGTTAAATTAACTCCTAACTGGATTTTATTGGGTACTGAACTATTTTGAAGCGCTTGTGAATCGGTATTACAAACGATAAAATCTACGCCTTTAATACCTTGTTTAAACATGTGGTTAATTGCGTTACTTCCGCCTCCACCTACACCTATGACTTTGATTACATTTGATTGATTTTTTGGTAAATCAAATGAAATACTTCCAAATTCTGAGTTGCTCATCATCTTTTTGGTTTTTTGAAATTCTTATTAAGTACATTTTTTACTTCTTGACTTGGGGCAAGAAAGTAATCCTTTTCTTTTATTCTAATTATTCTGCGTTGTCTAAAAATTCTTTGATTTTGTCGACATATCGATCAAAAAATGATCTTCTTATTTTGGTTTCAGTAGATTCATCTCTAGAAGCTCTTTGAGATACTGGCTCTCTGGTTTCTTCTATAGTTTCTACTTTTTCAACGTAGTTTTCTTCAACTTCGTATCGCTGTACTGGCGGAGGAACATTTTTATAAACAACTTTTGGTTGTTCATTTACCAATTCCAATCTAACAGCACTTTGCGAACTGTTTTCGATACTGTTCATTACCAATCCAACTGCTGTTGCAAATAATGGACTAGAAATTTCTTCTCCCGAGTTTCCAGCCAAATGCTCGTTTGGATATCCAATTCTAGTGTCCATTCCTGTAATGTATTCTACCAATTGTTTGATGTGCTTTAATTGCGCACCACCACCAGTTAATACAATTCCAGCAATCAATTTTTTGCGAGGATCTTCGTGTCCGTAAGCTTTAATTTCTGCAAAAACCTGCTCAACAATTTCCACAACTCTTGCATGGATAATTTTAGATAAATTTTTAAGCGAAATCTCTTTTGGCTCTCTTCCTCTTAAACCTGGAATCGAAACAATCTCGTTGTCTTTATTTTCACCTGGCCAAGCAGATCCGAATTTAATTTTTAGAAGTTCAGCTTGCTTTTCAATAATTGAACATCCTTCTTTGATATCATCTGTAATTACATTTCCTCCGAAAGGAATTACAGCTGTATGACGAATGATACCATCTTTGAAAATAGCTAAATCTGTTGTTCCACCACCGATATCGATAAGTGCAACACCAGCTTCTTTTTCTTCCTGACTTAAAACAGCATCTGCCGAAGCTAATGGCTCTAATGTCAATCCAGACAATTCAATTCCTGAACTCTGAATACATCTTCCAACATTTCTGATTGAAGAAGCCTGCCCCACTACAACGTGAAAACTAGATTCTAATCTTCCGCCATACATTCCGATTGGCTCTTTAATTTCAGACTGTCCGTCGATTTTAAATTCCTGAGGTAAAACGTGGATAATTTCTTCTCCTGGTAACATCGCCAGTTTATTTACCTGATCAATTAACAGTTGAATATCATTTTCACCAATTACTTCTTCAGGATTATTTCTGCTGATGTAATCTGTATGTTGAATACTTCTGATGTGTTGTCCGGCAATACCCACAACCACATCTTTGATTTTGTATCCTGAATTATTTTCCGCTTCGATTATCGCTTGCTGAATCGATTGAATCGTTTGCGTAATGTTGTTTACTACTCCTCTGGCAACACCCAAACTTTTGGATTTACCAATGCCCAAAATCTCCAACTTACCATACTCATTTTTCTTGCCAATCATGGCAACGATTTTGGTTGTTCCAATATCTAGACCTACTGCAATATTATCTTTTTCCATTTTCTATTATTTAGTGCAAACTACTTGTTCCGTAAACCTAAGGTCAATTTTTTTGTATTTGTATAACGTACTATCTAAAACTGCTTTCTGAAAAAACGCTTTATAGTTTCTAAATTTCTTATCAACATTCATCGTTCTTCCGAAATCTATGAAGTAATCATAGTTACGATTAAACATTTTTAAGCTTCCATTCGGCATAATTTCGATTGCAATGATGTTTTTTTTCAAAAACGCATCGTCGTAAATTGTGCGAAATAAAGCTGCTAAATCTTCGTTATTTTTTTCATTAATTGCCCCTGAAACAAGAGGAACTCGTGCAGTGAAATTGTCTGACAAGGGCATTTTATTTCCCTCATAGTCAATATAAAAAGAAGCGCCGCCGTCATAAACTCTTGCTATGGGCGTCTTCTGTTTTACTACTGCTTTTAGAACTCCATCGATACTTACAAAAACGTTTGACTTCTCAATCATCTCTTGTGTATCGAGGGTTTTCTCTATCTTATTCAAATCTACTTCATCTTTTCTAATACTGGAAGCGTCTCTTTTATTTTCTATCAACAATTTATTAACCGTTTCTGGCTTAACAAAAAGCGTATTTTCTCCTACAAAAACAACCATCGATTTTTTCAATTTTCGATCACCATTTCGATGTTGTGCGAAAGAATACAAAAACAAAACCAGTCCGAAAATAAGTACTAATCTTACGTTTGCCCAATTAAATACTTTCATTTAAAACCTTTTTAATTGACGGAACCATCTCTCCCAGATCACCAGCTCCAATTGTTACAATAATAGGTGCATCACTGGCTTTGATTTCACCTAATAAATCTTCTTTTGCAACAATTTTTTTGTTCGTATTTGTCATTTTACCCAAAAGCCACTCAGAAGTCACTCCTTCCATCGGAAGCTCTCTTGCAGGGTAAATATCCATCAAAAACACTTCATCAAATTGTGATAAGCTTTCTGCAAATCCGTCAACGAAATCTCTTGTTCTACTGAATAAATGCGGTTGGAAAATAGCCAAAACTTCACGTCCTGGATATAACTCCCTAACTGCCTGATGAACAGCATTAATTTCTGTTGGATGATGTGCATAATCATCAATATATACTAAATTTTCAGTCTTAATCTGATATGAAAAACGTCTTCTAATTCCGTTGAATGAAGCAATGGCTTTTGCAATAGAATCGGTCGGGGTGCCGAAAGTCTTAGCCATTGCAATAGCCATCAATCCATTCATCAAATTGTGTCTTCCAGGCAATCCAAAACGCAAATCCTTCATAATTTCTGATGGCGTTTGCACATCAAAAACATAAGCCCCATCTTCAATGCGAACATTAAAAGCCTTGAATACAGCATCTTCATTTACAGCACATTGAATTCCCTCTAGAGGCAATTCTTTTGTAATGAAGAGATTATTTTTATCTTCAACTTTAGAAGCAAATTCTCTAAAAGAAGCCTGAATCGCACCACTTGTTCCATAAATATCCAAGTGATCGGCATCCATAGAAGTTACACAGGCGATATCTGGACGTAAATGCAAAAACGATCTATCAAATTCGTCCGCTTCTACAACCGTTACTGTTTTACCGCTTCCAATTAAATTTGAATTATAATTTTCAACAATTCCACCAATAAAAGCCGTTACATCTGCACCGCTTTGAAACAAAATATGTCCCAAAATACTAGACGTTGTTGTTTTGCCATGCGTTCCTGCAACTGCAAAACAGAAAGTATCTTTACTAATAATCCCAAGAACTTCAGCACGCTTTTTAACCTCGTAATGTCTTTCTATAAAATAATTCCATTCTGAATGTGTTTTTGGAACCGCTGGCGTATAAATAACCAACGTGTTCTCTACATAATAATCTTTTGGAATTAAGTTTATGTCATCTTCAAAATGAATATCAATCCCACTTTCAATCAATTCATTAGTTAGCATTGAAGGCGTTTTGTCGTAACCTGAAACTTGTTTTCCAATAAACTTGAAATAACGAGCCAGAGCACTCATTCCGATTCCTCCGATACCAATAAAATAAACGTTTTGTATTTGATTTAAATTCATTTTAAAATTTGTTTTTTTAGACTTACATACAACCTTACAACGATGTAATATTCTAGCAATTAAACCCTTGCGATTCTATCGTTTATTTTAGCCTAAATTGCCTAAAATAACGTTCAACCTGATATTTTCTGTTGTATAATTTTCGTTTAAAATTATATTATAACAACTTTTTTATTTCTTCTACTATCTGCTTTGTTGCATCTGGCCTTGCCAGTTTTTTAATATTGCTACTCAGTTGTTTCTGTTTTCCATCATCTTTTAGCAATGCTTCAAAAACGATACTAAATTGCTCATTAAGCTCCGATTCTTTCAACAAAATTGCGCCTTTAGCATCAACAATTGCCTGAGCATTTTTTGTTTGATGATCTTCGGCTACATTCGGAGACGGAATAAAAATTACTGGTTTGCCAACAATACATAATTCCGATACTGACGAAGCTCCTGCACGTGAAATAATTATATCAGACGCCGAATACACAAAATCCATTCTTTCAATAAAATCAACCACTTTTACATTTGGTTGATTGTATTTTTTATATTCTTCAAAATATAATTTCCCACATTGCCAGATTACCTGAACCTCTTGAGAAAGAAAATTTTGTAATTCTTTTTCAATTAACTGATTGATTCTTCTCGCTCCTAAACTTCCTCCAAGAACCAACAGCGTTTTCTTATTCGGATCTAAATTGTAAAAAGCAATTGCTTCGTCACGTTTACTTTCAATATCAATTAAATCCTGACGTACTGGATTTCCAGTTAAAACGATTTTCTCTTTTGGAAAAAAGCGTTCCAAATTTTGATACGCCACACAAATTGCATTTGCCTTCTTACTCAACAATTTGTTTGTAATTCCCGGAAAAGAATTCTGCTCTTGCACCACAGTCGGAATTCCTGCAGCTCCTGCCGCTTGCAATAAAGGTCCGCTGGCAAAACCACCTGTTCCGATTACTACATTTGGTTTAAATTTTTTAATAATTCTTTTCGATTCCAATAAACTACTTGCCAGTTTTAGCGGAAACATCAGGTTTTGTAAGGTCAATTTTCGTTGTAAACCAGCAATCCAAAGACCTTTTATTTCATAACCCGCCTGAGGTACTTTCTGCATTTCCATTTTATCTTTGGCACCTACAAAAAGAAATTCAGCATCAGGAAATTGTAATTTTAATTCATTTGCAATCGCAATCGCAGGATAGATATGTCCTCCTGTTCCTCCTCCGCTAAGTATGAATTTATGCTTTGTCATCTTTTTAAAAATTACAACTTTATATTTTATTTGTTTAAAACCGCATTCATCGGATTTCTTGAATTGTCTTCTATCGAATAAGCTGGCTCTTCATCATATATTTCTTGAGGAATTACATCATCTTCTGCTAATTCTTTATCTATCAATCGCTGTAAAGCCTCTTTTCGTTTTTCTTTTTCGAGTTTCTCTTCAGCGATTTCTTCTTCTTTTTTCGTTACACTAATAATAATTCCAAGTCCTAAACAAGTCATCCAGATCGAACTGCCCCCGCTACTTATTAACGGCAATGTTTGTCCTGTTACTGGCAGTAATTCAACCGCAACAGCCATATTAATCATGGCTTGAAATATCATCGGAAATCCGACACCTACAACAACTAATTTTCCAAATAAAGTTGGTGCTTTATGTGATGCAATTACAAATCGGAACAAAAGCAATAAATACAGAATTACAATTGAAACCCCTCCAACCAAACCATATTCTTCTACAATAATGGCATAAATAAAATCGGAAGAAGATTGTGGCAAAAAGTTTTTCTGAACACTTTTTCCTGGACCTAATCCTCCAAGTTTTCCAGAGGCAATTGCAATTTTTGCTTTTTCTATCTGATAATCATCTTCGTCTGGTTTGTCTGTGGTAAAATTTGTAATACGACTTTCCCAAGTTGAAACCCTACTAAAAAATCTTGAATCCGGAAAAGCTTTAGCTACCAAAAGAAAAAATGCCAACATCGCAATTCCTGAACCAATAATAAATCCGATATATTTTAAAGGATATTTTCCAATGAACGTAAGCATTAAAACCATTGCAAAAATCAACGCTGTAGTTGAAAAGTTGGCTGGCAAAATCAATATCAAAGTGATAAATACCGGAATCCAAAGTTGAATTAATGAAGTCTGAAAAGGTTCATTTTCTTCTTTGGTTTTAGATAAATATCGCGCTACATAAATGAACAAAACAATTGCCGCAAGGGTTGATGTCTGAAACGTAATTCCAATAAAAGGAACTTGAATCCAACGACTCGCATTTGCTCCTGCAATTACAGTTCCTTTCAACAAAGTATAAAGCAACAAAAACCAAACAATCGGCAATGCAATTTTTGAAATCGCTCTAAAATAATGATAAGGCACTCTATGAACCCAGTAAATAATCAAGAAACCGATACAAATATGAGCCAAGTGTTTTAACAAATATCCCAAAGTATTTCCTGTTCCATGACCGATATAAGCCAAATTACTACTTGCACTAAAAACAGGCATAAACGAAAACAATGCCAATAAAGCCACGAATGACCATATTACCCTATCTCCCTTTAGTTTGTTTACTAGCTCTTTCATTTCAATTTTAGATTTCTGATTTTAGATTTTAGATTATTTAAAATCTTTGTCTTTATTATTTATTCTATTGTTTACTCTTTAATCTCAATTTTAGATTTTAGATTGATTAAAAAAATCTTCAATTTTTATTTTTTTATTTATTAATTCTATTATTTACTGTTTTTAGACTGCTTACAAAAATTGCTGTTAATTCGTTAGCTTCTTTTAAAGCTATTTCTAACTCTTCTTTTGCAAGCCACATTTTTTCTTTTATAATTTCTATCCAAAATAAAGTTTCATCAGCTTCTTCTAAAACTATATTCATTTTGGCAATAAACTCTTTATCGCTTCGAGCTCTACAAACTGCTCGATAATTCGCGCCGACAGATGTTCCACTTCTTACTATTTGACTTGTAATTGATCTAATTACATTCGTATTTGGAAGCTTTTCAGCTAAATCAATTATCATCAAAGAAAACTTCTTTGTTCTCATCTTCATTTCATTCGTCGTCATACTCAAAAGAACTTATTTGAGTTCACAGATTGAAAACAATCTAAAATCTGAACTCTAAAATCTAAAAATTATAAATTGTGTACCGCTTGCTTAAATTGTTTTCCTCTGTCTTCGTAGTTCTCAAATAAATCAAAACTTGCACAAGCTGGAGACAATAAAACAGTATCACCTTTTTCTGTTAATCTTTGAGCAGTTTTCACTGCATCATTCATATTATTTACTTCAACCATAATATCAACAACGTTTCCAAAAGCATCGATAATTTTACGATTATCGATTCCAAGGCAGATAATTGCTTTTACTTTTTCACGCACCAATGACATCAATTCGTTGTAATCATTTCCTTTATCAACACCTCCTACAATCCAAACTGTTGGCGCATTCATACTGTCTAAGGCAAAGAAAGTAGCATTTACGTTAGTTGCTTTTGAATCGTTGATATATTGAACGTTTTGTATTTTTAATACTTTTTCTAAACGGTGTTCAACACCTTGGAAATTAGATAGACTTTCACGAATTGTTGCATTTCTAATTTGCATCAATTTAGCTACAGAGCTTGCTGCCATTGCGTTTTTCATATTATGTTTTCCTTCTAACGCAATGTGTTCTGTATCCATTGTAAACTCTTCTTGGTTGATCTTAATTTCCATTTTGTTGTTATTTATAGAAGCCCCTTCATCGAATGTTTTGGTCAATGAAAAAGGAATTAATTTTGCTTTTGTTTTATTATTTTTTAACCATTCTGTACTTGCTTCATCATCTGCATCATAAATGAGATAATCGTTTTCGGTTTGGTTCATTGTTATTCGAAACTTCGAATTGATATAATTTTCATATTTATATTCATATCGATCTAAATGATCCGGACTAATATTGGTTATTATCGCAATATCTGGTCTGTAATTTATAATTCCGTCTAACTGAAAACTGCTTAATTCAAGAACGTAGGCATCATATTTATTTTCTGCTACCTGCCAGGCAAAGCTTTTTCCGATATTTCCTCCCAATCCCACATTTAATCCTGCATATTTCAGCAAATGATGTGTTAGCATTGTGGTGGTCGTTTTACCATTACTTCCTGTAATTCCGATTGTCATTGCTTCTGTGTAAGGAATCGCAAATTCAATTTCCGAAATCACCTTAATACCTGCCGCAATAAGTTCTTTTACTATCGGAGATTTGTCTGGAATTCCTGGACTTTTCATCACCACATCAGCATTTAGAATTAAATCTTCAGTATGCTGCTCTTCTTCCCAAGCTATTTTATTAATGATAAGAACTTCTTTGTAACTCTCTTTTATCTTTCCGAAATCAGATACGAAAACTTCGTATCCTTGTTTCTTTCCGAGGATCGCGGTTCCTACTCCGCTTTCTCCTCCTCCTAAAACTACTAGCCTCATACTTTATAAATTAAAAATTCAGAATTAAAAATTAAAAATCATCCATGACTTCAATTGAATTCCTATTTTCCTTTTAAGGTTAATATTATTTTTGCTAATATTCTACATATTGCATCCGCTTCACTAAAAATGCTGTCGAATTCACTTATAGAAATATAATCTGTTGCTTTTAACAACTTCAACCAATAAATAGTTTCTCTTGCTTCTTTATATGAAATTTCAAGCTTAAACAAAAACTCTTTATCAGAACGCCCACCAATCGATTCTTCAATATTTGCTCCCTATTGAAGTTCCCGATCTTAAGACTTGCTTACTCAAAACAAACTCTTTTTATTTTCGGTTAAATACTTGTACAGATTGACAATTCTAACCGCAAACTCAAATGATTTTTCTTGAATAATATTTTCTTTCATTTTAATAAGAACGTGTAATCTTTAATTTTTAATTCTCAATTTTTAATTGAGCTTATCTTAATTTTAAAGTAATGATTGATAATATGGCTAACATCACAGCAACGATCCAGAAACGAGTTACAATTTTGCTTTCATGATATCCTTTTTTCTGGTAATGGTGATGAAGTGGCGCCATCAAAAAGATTCTTCTTCCTTCACCAAAACGTTTCTTCGTATATTTAAAATAAAATACCTGTATAACTACTGAAGCACTTTCTGCCAAGAAAATTCCACAGAACAAAACGATTAATATTTCTTTACGAACTGCAATTGCCAATACTGCGATAATTCCTCCGATGGTCAAACTTCCTGTATCCCCCATAAAAACAGATGCTGGATAAGAATTGTACCAAAGAAATCCGATTAATGCTCCAACAAAGGCCGAGATAAAGACCGTCATTTCTCCCGAATTGGGGATATACATGATATTCAGATAATTCGAAAAAATGATGTTTCCTGAAACGAATGTAAATATCCCGAGAGCGAGGACGGATATAGCCGATGTTCCCGCAGCGAGTCCATCGATTCCGTCAGTTAAATTTGCTCCGTTTGAAACTGCTGTTATAATGAAAATCACGACCGGAATAAATACTAACCAAGCCCATTTTTCATATCCTTCTCCCATAAAAGACAATACTTCAGCATAATCAAATTCGTTATTTTTAATGAACGGAATTGTAGTTGCCGTAGATTTTTCTTCAATTGGCGCAGGAAGCACAACTGTCGTATTAGCTCCTGTTCTAAAAACATCTGTACGACCTGTATCTGTTCTTACTGTAACAGCAGGATTAAAATAAAGAACTGCTCCAACGATAATCCCTAGACCAACTTGTCCAATAACTTTAAAAATACCTTTTAAACCTTGTTTATCTTTTTTGAATATTTTGATATAATCGTCAACAAAACCAATTGTCCCCATCCACAAAGTAGTCACAATAAGCAATACTATGTAAATGTTATGCAGTCTGGCAAATAATAAAACTGGAACTAGTGTGGCAAAAATGATAATTAACCCACCCATTGTTGGAGTACCCGCTTTTTCATTTTGACCTGCAAGACCAAGTTCACGCACTGTTTCTCCTACTTGCTGACGACGTAAAAAGTTAATGACTCTTTTACCATAAATAGTCGATAAAAGCAACGAAAGCATAAATGCCAAAGCCGATCTAAATGTGATGTACTGGAAAACTCCCGTTCCAGGAAGGTCCAATGTTTTATCAAAATATTCGAATAAATAGTACAGCATATTTCTTTATTTTTTTAAATCCCAATTTTGAAATTCCAAATTCCAATTCTGGTGGTATTTGAACTTATTTTTTTTCTTATTTATTTAATTGACCTAAAATCTCTTTTATCGTCTCCATATCATCAAAATGATGACGGACACCATTTATTTCCTGATAAGTTTCATGTCCTTTTCCTGCAATCAGGATAATATCTTTTGCCTCTGCCAATTGACAAGCCGTTTTAATTGCTTGTTTTCGATCTGTAATTCGAAGCATTTTTTTATAATTCTGAGCCTCAACTCCTTGTTCCATTTCATCCAAAATAACTTCAGGATCCTCATTTCTTGGATTATCAGAAGTCAGCACGGCTTTATCACTTAAATCTGAAGCGATTTTTGCCATAATTGGACGTTTCGTCTTATCACGATTTCCTCCACAACCGACTACAGTAATTAACTGCTCATTTTTGGTACGAATGTCATTTATAGTTTTCAAAACATTCTCCAATGCATCTGGCGTATGCGCATAATCTACAACAGCCGTAATTCCTCCGTCTGATACGATATACTGAAAACGACCCGAAACACTCTCTAAATCAGACAATAAACGCAACGCTTCAAGACTATCAATCCCTAGCTCTACAGCGGTACCATAAATCGCTAAAACATTGTAAGCGTTGAAAGTACCAATTAGTTTTACCCAAACTTCATTGTCATTAATTTTCAATAATAATCCAGACAATTGGCTTTCTAAAATCTGTGCTCTATAATCTGCATAAGATTTTAAAGCGTAAGTCAGCTTTTTAGCAACTGTATTCTGCAACATTACCGAACCATTTTTATCATCAATGTTCGATAAAACAAAAGCCGATTTTGGCAATGAATCAAAAAATGACTTTTTCACATCTCTATACTCAGCAAATGTTGGATGATAATCTAAATGATCGTGTGAAAGATTCGTAAAAATTCCTCCCACAAAATGCAAAGCTTCTGTACGTTTTTGATGAATTCCGTGTGAACTTACCTCCATAAAACAATGCGTTACTCCAGCTTCAATCATCTCATTTAAATAATGATTGATAGTTAAAGAATCTGGCGTTGTATGCGTTGCCGGATATTCTGTTTTATCTACTACAATTTTTACAGTTGACAACAAACCAACTTTAAAACCTGCTTTTTGAAACAACTGAAATAACAATGATGCAATTGTAGTTTTACCGTTCGTACCTGTTACTCCAACTAATTTTAGTTTTGCAGAAGGATCTTCAAAATAATTAGCCGCCATAAAAGCCAAAGCCGTATTGGTATCTTTTACCTGAACATAAGTTACTCCATCAACTGTATTTTCAGGAAGTGCATCGCAAATAATTGCTTTTGCACCTAACTGAATTGCTTTTTCAATGTAATCATGTCCATCTGAAAGTGAACCGCGAATTGCTACGAAAACATCATTTGCCTCTACTTTACGTGAATCAAATTCAATTTTCTGAATAGCAGTTTCTGTCGAACCTTTTACAGATTCAATAGCTACTTTATATAATATGTCTTTTAATACTTTCACGATAATTCTAATACAATTGTTGTGTTTTTGCTAATGCTGGTTCCAGCCTGAATCGATTGATTTTTTACTTTCCCCATTCCATTTACTTTTACTTTCAAACCTAAATTCTCCAGTAAAGCAATCGCGTCCATTCCAGGCATTCCTTTTAAATTCGGAATCTGATTTATTTTTTTATTTGCCTCTACAGTATATTTATCATAACTAGTATCTTGCTTAGGAACTCTAGAATCCAGTTGTTTTATCTTATTTGTCGAAGGCGCATCTGTAAAAATCTTTTGTGCGATTCTTTTAAACACCGGTCCTGCAACGTCAGCTCCGTAATAATTATTTTTAGATGTATTGGGCTTATGAACTACTACAATACAAGAATATTTTGGATGATCAGCTGGAAAATATCCTGCGAAAGAAGAAGCATAATACATTCCTTCTCTTCCTGCTTTACCATAATTCACCATAGCTGTTCCTGTTTTTCCTGCCATCGAAAAATCTTTTGAATACAACTTAGAACCTGTTCCTTTTTTTACCACATTTTCTAAAACTGCTTTAACCTTTTTAAGCGTTTCTGGCGAACAAACTTTTGGATTTATAACTTCTGTATCAAACTTTTTAATCGTTTTATTCCATTCTTTAATTTCAGAAACAAACTGTGGTTTCACCATCACACCATTATTCGCAACTGCATTATACAACGTAAGAGTCTGCATTGGAGTAACTGAAACTGAATATCCAAAAGCCATCCATGGAAGCGAAATCCCTGACCAGCTTTTATCTCCAGGATGCGGAATAATCGGTCTTCCTTCTCCTTTAAAATGCAATCCTAAAGTTTTGTCTAAACCAAGTCTTCTGATATGATTTACAAACTTTGATGGATTACTTTTATAATTATCATAAACCGCCTGAACCATTACTGTGTTTGACGAAAGCTCAAATCCACGTGCTAATGAAATTTTCCCATAACCACCATGATGCGAATCACGAACAGAACGTCCGTAATATTTAACCACACCATTATGGCTATCATAAACCGTACTTGTATCTGCGACTTTATCTTCTAAAATTGCCAACAAATCAACCAGTTTAAAAGTTGACCCCGGTTCGTGAGATTCTGCAATTGCGTAATTTGTTGTTTCAAAATACGATCCGTCTTCTGCTCTTCCTAAATTTGAAATCGCTTTTACGTGACCCGTTTCTGTTTCCATTACTACTACACAACCATGATCTGCTTCGTAATCTTCTAATTGTTTCAACAAAGCATGATGCGCAATATCTTGAATAAAAACATCGATAGTCGAAATCACATCATAACCGTCAACTGGATCTACTTCGTTAACATCACGAATAGGTTTCCACTGCCCTTTTGCAATTTTTTGCTTTAAAATTTTACCGTCTTTTCCGTTCAGGTAATTTTTAAAAGCCCATTCAATTCCTTTTCCAACTTCTACTCCAGTTGCGGGATCAATTTTATCGTAACCAATAGTTCTTTCAGCAATTTTACCAATTGGGTGTTTTCTAACCGTTTCTTGTTCAACTATAATTCCACCTTTAAAAGCACCTAACTTGAATAATGGAAAGTTTTTAATTTTCACATATTCTGTATAACTCAACTTGCGAGCGATCAAATAATAACGATTTTTATTCTCGCGTGCTTTCCTTAATTCTTTTTCGTAATAACCTGCTGGCCTATCCAAAACAGTTGCTAGAGAATCCGAAAGCTGCTTAACATACTTTTCAAACGTTTCTGTTTTCGGCGCTTTTGCATCAAAACGAATTTCATAATTTGGAATTGAAGTCGCCAATAAACTTCCGTCAGCAGAATATATATTTCCTTTGTTTGCAGGAATTACGAAGTTTCTCACAGTACGCTGTTTTGCCAGTTTTCTGTAATAATCTCCATCAACCCATTGAATATTGGTCAATTTAACGACAATAGCAATTGCCATCACAAAGATGAAAACTGCTACGAGGTAAATTCTGTAGGATATATGTTTATCTTCTACTGCCATATTCTTTTAAAGAAACTTTTTTCTTCTTCTTTTTTAACTTCTATTTTTACTGGAGGAACTGTCGACGGAAAAATTTGTTTTTCTAACATTTTATCCGAAATAGTTGACTCCATTTTTAACTTCATCAATTCTGAACGTCGATCTACAAATTCAGATCTTAGCTCTTTTGTTTCATTATTTAATTTGGCGATTTCAAAAACTTTCTGTTCGTATCGCTGTGTATTCGCAATCATCAAAATGGCCAGCAGAATGATAAAGACGATAAATCGCCAGTTTTTTACTGCATCTTCATGAATCAGAAATCTTGCTTTTAATATGCTAAATACACCACCTTTCATCTTTTTTCTACCTTAATATATATTATAGCTTTTCTGCAACTCTTAATTTGGCACTTCTTGCTCTATTATTAATTTTGATTTCTTCATTATCTGGAACAATCAATTTTCCAATTGTTTTGAATGGAACTGAAAAATTTCCGTAAAAATCTCTCTCTGGTTCTCCTTCAAACATTCCGTTTTTAATGAATCTTTTTACCAAACGATCTTCCAAAGAATGGTACGAGATTACCGAAAATCTTCCTCCTGGTTTCAAAATCTCCAATGACTGCTCAATAAATTCTTTTAAAACATCCATTTCCTGATTTACCTCGATTCGGATTGCCTGATAAATCTGAGCCAAAACTTTATTTCGAACTTTCTCTGGCAAAAACTTTTTCAGAACATCTTTTAATTCTTCAGTCGTTTTGATTGGATACTCTTTTCTCGCCTCGACAATTGTTCTTGCTAAAACCGGCGCATTCTTCAACTCCCCATAATCAAAAAAAACACGACGTAAATCCTGTTCTTCATATTCGTTAACCACCCGATAAGCATTTAAATCATTTTTCTGACTCATCCGCATATCCAACTCGGCATCAAATCTTGTAGAGAAACCTCTTTCTGGAACATCAAATTGGTGTGATGAAACTCCCAAATCGGCCAAGATTCCGTCTACCGCTTTTACTCCGTGAAAACGTAAAAATCTTTTTATGAACCTAAAATTCTCATTTATCAATGTGAACCTATCGTCTGGTAACGCATTGGCAAGCGCATCTTCGTCTTGATCAAATGCAAACAGCCTTCCGTTTGGCCCTAATCTTCTTAAAATCTCTTTTGAATGACCACCGCCTCCAAACGTAACATCTACATACACTCCGTCTGGTTTAATATCTAAACCATCAACTGTTGGATGAAGCAAAACCGGATTATGATATTCCATCTTCGTCGTCATTAATATTTCCCATTACTTCTTCGGCTAAATCTGCAAAATCCATATCTTCGCCGCTTATTGATTTTTCGTATAAATCTTTATCCCAAATCTCCACAATATTAACCGCAGATGAAAAAACAACATCTTTAGAAATACTTGCAAACGTTACCAAATCTTTTGGAACAAGCAATCTCCCTAATGCATCAACCTCAACCACTTTAACACCAGCAGTAAACCTTCTAATGAAATCGTTGTTCTTTTTTACAAAGCGATTAAGCTTGTTGATTTTTTTCATCATCAAATCCCATTCTTCCATAGGATACAATTCTAAACACGGCTGAAAAACAGAGCGCTTCAAAACAAATCCGCTTTGAAGAGAAGCAGTCAGTTGCTTTTTCAAAGGCGCAGGCATCATTAGCCTCCCTTTAGCATCGACTTTACACTCATATGTTCCGACAATTGTGTTCAAAAAAAACTAGTTAACATGTTATACAGCAAAAATATAAAAAAAAATACCACATTTTACCACTTTATACCACTTTGTTAATAAGTTTAACCACTTTACTACCACTTTCCATAATCCGCAATCAATCAATACCTTAACTATAAATTAACAGATTCTTAAATCCGTTATTCATTCAAAAAAATAATGCGCTAATTTTCTTAAAAAATTGATTATAATACACATTTCTTAACATTTGGATATTTTAACAAAAACATGTTTTACATCTGATTTTTAATGATTTACAAATTCTACTCAAATTATCTAGTTAAAAAATCGCGTCAAAAATTCATTTTTGTTTATTTAACCCTATATTTGTCGAAATTGAAATTGGCATTAGATTAGATGGACAAACACTATAAAAAAGAAGGCAAATACAGCTATTTTGAAGCTGGAGAAGGAACTCCGATCGTTATTCTTCATGGTTTAATGGGAGGCCTGAGTAACTTTGATGGTGTAGCACAATATTTCCCAACGAAAGGATATAAAGTTGTTATCCCAGATTTGCCAATATATACTCAAAGTATTTTAAAAACAAACGTAAAAAGTTTTGCGAAATACGTAAAAGACTTTATCACTTTTAAAGGTTTTGACAAAGTAATTCTTCTAGGAAATTCTCTTGGAGGACACATTGCATTGTATCACACAAAACTTTATCCTGAAAAAGTTGCTGGACTTGTAATCACAGGAAGCTCTGGACTTTACGAAAGCGCAATGGGAGACAGCTACCCAAGAAGAGGCGATTACGAATACATCAAAAAGAAAGCTGGAGAAGTTTTTTACGACCCAAAAATTGCTACTCCTGAAATTATTGATGATGTTTATGCTACTGCCAATGATCGCATCAAATTAATCAAAACCTTAACAATTGCTAAAAGTGCAATTCGTCATAATATGGCTAAGGATTTGCCAAAAATGGACGTTGAAACTTGTATCATTTGGGGTAAAAATGATTCTGTAACACCTCCAAATGTAGCAGAAGAATTTAATAAATTACTACCCAATTCAACATTATATTGGATTGATAAATGTGGGCACGCCGCAATGATGGAACATCCAGATGAATTCAATGTAATTCTGGAAAAATGGCTTACCGAAAAGAATTTATAAGCCATAAATTTTATTTTTTAAGGAGGTTTTAAAAAGAAGGAACATGAAAATTAACACCGCCGAATTTATTGTCAGCAATTCTGATGCATCAAAATGTCCTAAGGATTTTTTACCAGAATATGCTTTTATAGGAAGATCAAATGTAGGTAAGTCATCATTAATTAATATGCTTACCAACAACAAAAGCTTGGCTAAAACATCTGGAAGACCAGGAAAAACACAACTAATCAATCACTTTAAAATCAACAACAATTGGTTCTTGGTCGATTTGCCTGGTTATGGTTATGCTAAAGTTTCAAAAAAAACAAAATCAATTTTCCAGCAGTTTATTACTGATTATTTCGAAAACAGAGAACAATTAGTTTGTGCTTTTGTTTTGATTGATATTCGCCATGAAGCTCAAAATATTGACATTGAATTTATGTCGTATATGGGCGAAAGCGAAATTCCGTTTTGTATTATTTTTACCAAAGCTGACAAAATCAGTAAAGTAAAAATAGACTCCCATATTGCTGCTTACAAAAAACAAATGTACGCGAATAACTGGGCCGAAATGCCTCAATATTTTGTCACCTCTTCTACAGAATCAATCGGTAAAGAAGAACTTTTGTCTTATATAGATGAAGTTAATCAAGAGGTTTTTAAAAACAATTCAGAATTTTAGATTTAAATTCCAAAATGCTTATTTAAGAAAAAGACTAAGTCACACAAAAAAATTGCTTTCTTATGACATTAAAAGGCTGGACAAAAGCAATCAAAAGCAAAATTCGTCAGTATATTCGAAAAAAATTATTTAAAAAAGGTTTTGAGTTTAAAAGATTACAACAAAAAGAAAAAATACTAACACTTATTAAAGAACTACATCCTTTAAAAACGCAACACAATCTTATACGAATTGGACCAAATAGAGATGGCGGATACCTTGTTCCAGACGATCTAGAAGGCATAGAAGCCTGTTTTTCACCAGGAGTAGATTGTGTCAGTGAATTTGAACTAGAATGCATCAATAGAGGCATGAAAATTTTTATGGCTGACAAAACCATAGAAAAACCCAATTTATCAATACCTAAAACACAATATAGCTTCATAAAAAAACACATAGGATTATCGAATAATGATGAATATATCACTATGGACTCATGGGTAAATCAAAGCTTAGAAAGTACCAACTCAGAACTATTGCTTCAAATGGATATTGAAGGATTTGAATACTACGCCATTTTAAATATGTCTTATTCTTTAATGAATCGTTTTCGCATAATGGTTTTCGAATTTCACTTCTTAGAAAAACTATGGAACTCCGAAAGTTTTGATTTTTATTCCACAATCTTTAATAAAATCCTAGAAACACATGTTTGCGTACACATCCACCCAAACAATCACAACCCTTATATAACAAGAGACGGAATAGAAATACCCCCTTGTGCTGAATTTACTTTTATCAGAAAAGATAGAGCCATAATAAAAGGCTATCAAAATAAATTTCCAAATAGTTTAGATTTTGACAATACAAACCGAAAACCAATGATTCTTTCAAAAACCTGGTATAGCTGATTACAGGAATCTAAAATCACCGACATCACAAAAAAAATCCCAAATTCCAATTTTAAAGTTGGATTTTGGGATTTTTTTTATTGGGATTTTAGAATTAAGTTCCGAGCATACAATTGGAATTTGGAATTTTTCTATTGAGTTTTTATTTTACAGAAAAATCTTAATCAATTGTTTTTTAATTATATTTGACGCAAACCAAATTTAACCAATGAACAATTTTAAATCAACCTGTTTTACTTTTTGTATTTCCTTTCTATTAGTATTTTCTTCTTGCCAATCCTCGCACTACATGCTTACGACCGGACAACGAACCGGAGTTGATTTTTCTTCTGGAAAATGGCTTCTCAACGAATTGGATTGTCCAAAAAATTCTAAAGACAAATTAACCGAAGAATCTTTAATTTTTTTTAGAAAAAATGTAGGCGATCGAGTATCTTATATCCATGATGTTAATGGATTGCTTATTCCTAGAAAGATTAATTTAAATCCGAACAGTGTAAAACTGAAAGAACTAAAAGACGGAACAGGATTTGACTTCTTTATCAATATTTCTACGAGAAAAAACAAAAGCGACTTATCTACTATTGAACTTTATCAAAACGATTACGGATCAGAAAGAAACGAAGCTTCGGTGATTTTGGAAATATACGATCTGAATTTACAACAGATTATTTATTCTCAAAATGTTGTTGGAATTACGAATAAAGGAAACACAAAATCAATGTGGGAAACGCAAAAATCGGATAAACTTATAGACAACATAACACTTTATAAAAATTCAAACGCATTAATGACAGGTGCATTGAAACGTATTTTCAAAGATTTAAAGAAAAGATCTATCAAGTAAAAATTCCAATAAAAAAAATCCAAATTCCAATTGTAACACTTGGAATTTGGATTTTTTTTATTGGAATTTCTTTTTCATTGCTTTCCTAAAATTCAAAACTTTCCATTCTTTATAAATTAAAAACTGATACAGAATATAAAAAAGAGAATTAAAAAACCAGAAATCAAGGAAAAAAGGTTCTGTAAAAATTACTGAATCTGTATTTCCAGATAGAAAAATTCCTGCACTACTGGTTAGATAAATAACTAATCCGTTACAGAAATATACATAATCAGGTTTGGCATTTTTAAAATTGGATATTATAAAATACAATGCGTAAGACAGTAAAGGAATAGAAGTTATAGCAACTTCTATTACATTAAATTTCCAATAAAGTGAAGGTGTTTTATAATATTGACATCCTAAA
>NZ_DASWYK010000202.1:0-3903 GCF_036405015.1 Flavobacterium sp.
AAGATGAGTATAATGCCACTATACTTAACTACATTCAAAAACTGGAATGGGAAAATGCTATAATTTCGGATGGTGTAGATGGAGAAGTAATCGAAATTCCCTTTACCCTGAAGAACCAATTACAATCTTCAAATGAGAAAGCCTCTTTAAATAATGACCGTCACCGTTTGGTATTTATAAAAGACGACAAGCAAAAATTCAAAATATATTATGTTCAGATATTTACTGACAATCTGAATGCTCATAACTTAGATGAAGACTACAGTTATTACGGTATGACACAAAATTTTAATGGTAAGGTTTTTGTGTCGGACTTACAAACCAATAAAACAAATGTTATTCAATTTAAGGATGGTCAAACAATTCAATAATCCTTAACTTCAAAATGGCGTGAAGAAACATACGATTGCACTTTTATAGGCTACTGGGACGAAGGAGGAAACTTTCATCCTATTAAACTCTTATATTGTGAGGGAGGAGGTTTTGATGACGGAGATCCATACCCACAATATGGAGGAGGCGGAAGCGGAGGCTCTTCGGGAGGAACAACGCCCGCAGCCATAGCGGACAAAATTGAAAAAAGGATAATCAGTGATAATTTGAAACCTTGTCAAAAAGAAATTTTGGAAAAGTTAAAAACAGCAACAAATTCAGATATTGCCAAAATGCTTACTAAGTTGGGAGCAACCACCAGTTATTCTGTAACTTTTTTTGCTGAGAATCCTCAAAATATGACTCCTGCTGCTTCTAAACGAGTGTCACAGTATAATTATAAGATTCAAATCAGCAATGATTATGAAAGTGCGACAAAACTTTTTCGTGCAGGAAATATGCTCCACGAACTGGGTCATGTTTTTTTTATGAGTTTGAATGACGATTATACAAGTACTACACCACCTAATCCAGGTGTTTTCGAGGATTACCCTACCCTTTTTAAAGGCTATGTACAAAAAAAATATCCCAATATGTATGATGCACATCATATCGAAATGGCCAATCAGTATATTGATGCAATAGCAGTAACTTTACAGGAATATAACAAATATGCAGATCCTGAAGGTACTATCCCATATCAAGTCTATACCGACCTGGCATGGGGAGGATTACAGGGAACACCGGTGTTTGAAGAAAAATTTCCTCCAGGAAGTCCTGAAAGATTAAGGATTGAAAATAGATATTCCGCAGAACAATCCGGAAATGCTGTTGGATACAGTAGTGGACAACTTCAGGAAGTTATAGGAAAACCTTGCAATTAATATTATTATGAAAAATTTTGGCTATTTACTTTTAGTTATACTCTATTGTAACTGTTCGACAACAAAAGAAAAAAACGCACCCATAAACGATTATTTGGAATCTCAAAAGCTGGGTGATCAAAAAATAATGGTTATTCAGGAAAAAATAAACAACAATGTCACTATCGACATTTTCAAGGGCAAAATATACTTTGAACCATTATCAAATCAATACGAACGGAATGAAGGAATACAGGAACCTTTATACGACAAAACGAAATGGGAGAAAATGAAATCAAAATATGAAAATAGTTATATTACAGATTTTTGGATTCGCAATAATAACTGGTCTTCAAAGGATTTCAAAATACAAAATATCTTGTTTTTTGAAAGAGCCAAATTCCCAAATCCGGGAAAATATGAGAAGTTTGATTTTCAGGACTATTATACCGTATTTTCATTTTCCGATCCTATTTACTACAATAAAAAATATGCCGTCTTTACTTTTCAAAAAACAAACACGAAGGCTATGATTTTAGGAAACACTTCGATTTTAGTATTAGAAAAGAAAAATGGAAAATGGGTTGAAGTGGATGGTGCTGTAGATGGTATATACAATTAATTGGAATACAAAAGATTTAAAAGCCTGCAGAGTTTATACCTGCAGGTTTCGTTTTTTAATATTTGACCTTAATGATATATGAAAAAGAAGTGAATATAAAATAATAAATTATACGCATTAAAAACAAGTTGCCGCATAAATGTACAATAGCTAATTTATGTTTCTTTCAGCAAATTTAAATTCTCTTCCCTTTAAAATGATTTCTCTTTCCAACCAACTCCCCTATCACCGGCCAAAATCAAAATAAAAAAAATCAATTACAATTAAAAAAAATCAAAAAAAGAAAACTAACTAACCAATTTGTAAAGAAAAATACGCTTTGCCTGTGTTATTAAATTTCACAACAAAGAACAACTGTTTCAGAACAAATCATCACGAAAATTATAATCTATTTTATAAATTTGGATAGAAACGCACAAAATACCTTTAAACAATTTTAATCCATTCTTTTAAATTTTTCCTGCAGTGAGATTTTGTAGCAGCATTTTTCTAATTTTAACCTCCTTAATTTGTTTTGGACAGTCCCCTTTTGGGCATTTGAAAAAAGATCTTGAGCAGAAAATAATGCACTGTAATTTTAAGGAAGCTTTAAATATCATCAATAAAAATAGTGACTTATATCATGGTTCGGCAAAAACTGAACTGGATATCATGAAAATGAAAATTCTAACCGAGCTGGGACTTTATGATGAAGCTTTCAAACTTTCTCAAAATCTAGTCAATGATTCCAAAACCACCCCGGAACAGCAGCTTAAGATTCATGTGGAAAGAGCATTGATTTTTGAAATTAACGACGACTTCCCTTCCTGCAGAAGGGAATTGGAAAAAGCTGAAAACCTAATTATTAAATACCCGCAGCTCAAGTTTAAAAACTATACCAATTTTCTTATTCGTAAATCTTCGTATTATCGTGTGAGCGGTTCTTCAAAAATCGCATATAATCTGGCGCTGCAGGCAGAAAAATATGCAAGCACAGTGCATGATACTCTAAATATGCCTGTTGTGCAGCTGATTATAGCACTTGGCAATCGAAAAACCAATTCAAAAAAAGAATTAAAGCATTATCAGCGGGCACTTTATTTATACAAAAGACAGCATCATTACGAAGCCATTATTTCTATGTACACCAATCTAAGCTTTTATTACTTTGATAAAAAAGAGTATCAGCCAGCGACGATATATATAGATTCTGCACTGGCTATCGTATCAAAATCAAATGTCCTGAGCTATACAGGAGATGTCTACAAAAACAAAAGCATGATACTGGAACAGGAAAACAAATCAGATTCTGCACTTTATTATTTTAAAAAAGCTTCTGAATACTACAAAAAATTCTACAGCGAACAGCGAGATATCAAAATCAAAGAACTTGAAACACAATATAATTTTGAGAAAGAAAAAACAGAGAAACAGTCGTTAAAAAAAGACATAAAAAGTACCCGCATTTTAAATACAACACTTATTCTATCTGTTATTGTCATGGCGCTATTTATTCGCCAGCTGATGAAAAACAAAAGAAAAATTGAGTCTCAAAAGAAAAAAATCTCCGAAAACAATTCGGCTCTGAAAACTAATCTTGAAGAAAAACAATTTCTAGTCCAGGAACTGAATCATCGCGTTAAAAATAATCTGGCTGTAATTTTAAGTCTTATTGATTTTCAAAAAGAGCAGGAAAAAAATGAAGATTATAAATACAGATTCGATGATCTTTACCAACGCATCAAAACCATCATGATTGCCCATGAACTTTATACTTACAGTGTTAATTATAGTGATAATGCATTGGTTGAAACCCAAAACTATCTTGAGAAGATATTAGAAACCCATCAAAACAGCAGTATAAGAGCCTTTACATATAGTAATGACACTGAAAAGATTTATTTTAATGTTGATAAAATACTTTCTCTCGGACTGCTTTTAAATGAACTGGTAACAAATTCTATAAAACATTCAAATCCTGTTGGAGATCTCGTTTTGCATTTGGAACTCAAAAAAACGGATGAAAATCAAATAATAGTACATTATTCCGATAATGGAACTGTTTTC
>NZ_DASWYK010000203.1:0-12699 GCF_036405015.1 Flavobacterium sp.
GTTAAAAAAAACTAGTAATTGTAACGCAAAGTACGCAAAGAAACGCAAAGTTTTTTTGAGCAAATCTTCGATTGAAGTTCGCAAAGCTTGGTGTAGACAAAGCTTTGCGAACTTAATATTTAGATATAGTTTGTGCTTCAATAAAAATGTCTTAGCGTTCTTTGCGTTTAAAAAAAAACTAGTAATTGTAGCGCAAAGTACGCAAAGATTTACGCAAAGAAGCGCAAAGTTTTTTTGAGCAAATCTTCGATTGAAGTTCGCAAAGCTTGATGTGCACAAATCTTTGCGAACTTAATATTTAGGTATTGGTTACGCTTCAATAAAAATACCTTCGCGTACTTTGCGTAAATCTTTGCGTGCTTTGCGGTAAAAAACATTTGCGCTAAAAAAAATGAGCCAAAAATTAATTTGACTCATTCAGAATTGTGTATTTTATAATTATACCAACTGTTTCAAAGCAATTTCAAAAGCAGTTGCACTGATATTTGTTTTTGATGCACTTAAAGCATGCGCTTTTACAATTGCATTTTTGATTGTTTCTGAAGTATCATTAAAAATAGCCTCATCTGTCATTTGAACTTTTTTCTCCATGAAATAAGCAAAAACTCTCGCCATTCCGCAGTTTGAAATAAAGTCAGGAATCAAACTCACTTTTTGGTCTACTTGCTCCATAATAGAACCGAAGAAAATTTCTTTATCAGCAAAAGGAACATTCGCACCACATGAAATCACTTCCAATCCGTTTGCGATTAAGCTGTCGATTTGAGCCTGAGTAACCAATCTTGAAGCGGCGCAAGGAGTAAAAATTTCTGCTCCAATTGTCCAGATTTTAGAATTGATTTCTTCAAACGGAATCATATTGTCAGCGACTAATTTATTTCCGTCTTTGTTTAAAAACAACGTTTTGATTTCTTCAAAAGAAAAACCATCTTCTTTAATCAATCCGCCATCGCGGTCAATAATTCCGATCACTTTTGCTCCCATTTCAGCCAAATAAAAAGCTGCTGCAGAACCTACGTTTCCAAAACCTTGCACGATTGCTTTTTTACCTTTAATGTCTCCGCCATAAGTTGTGTAGAAATGACGAACTGCTTCTGCAACACCAAAACCAGTAATCATATCGGCAACAGTATATTTTCTGGTTACGTCTGGTGAGAATTTTGGGTTTTCAATAACCTTAATCACACCTTGACGCAATTGTCCAATTCTATTAATTTTATCAGCTTCAGTCGGTTTGAAATGTCCATTGAAAACACCTTCCTGTGGATGCCAAACACCACATTCTTCTGTCATCGGGATAACTTCGTGAATCTCATCAACATTTAAATCTCCTCCAGTTCCATAGTAACTTTTCAATAAAGGAGAAACCGCTTTGTACCAACGTTGTAAAACTCCTTTTTTACGTGGATCATTTGGGTCAAAATTTATTCCAGATTTAGCCCCGCCAATAGCTGGGCCTGAAACAGAGAATTTAACTTCCATGGTTTTTGCCAAAGACAAAACTTCGTTCATGTCTAGACCTTTTCTCATTCTTGTTCCTCCACCCGCAGCTCCTCCGCGAAGTGAATTAATTACAGTCCACCCTTCGGCTTCTGTTTCTGAATCTTTCCAATTGAAAACAATTTCAGGTGCTTTGTTTTCAAATTGTTGTAATAAATCTTTCATTTTGTTGTGATATGTTTATTTTGCGTAAATGTATAAAATAGAATAATGCGAATAATGTATTTCGCATCAAATTTATAAAACAAAAAAGAAAAGCCGAAAACTATTTGGTTTTCGGCTTTCTATATATTCAAAAAATTAAGAATTATTGTCCTAATAAATGTTTTTTCAAAGTTTCGTCAACTGGTTTGTCAGAAAGCCAGATTCCGAATAATGCTTTTTTGAAATCAAATCCTGCAATTTTTCCTTTCAAGACTTCATTTTTAGAAACATATACATTTTGATCCAATGGATTATAAGCTAATATAAACACATCTTTTTCTGTAATGACATCACTTAAAAAACTTTTTAACTGCTCAATTCTTGTACGTAACTCTTGAAGATTTGCTCCAGCAGATTTTTCAAAACCTGTATTCATGGCTTTTGTCAATTTGTTTGAAGAAACCATAGAAGAGGTAATTTCAATTCGAATGGCCATTTCAGTATCACTGTCAATAATGAATTGCGGATCCTGGGTTAATTGAGATAAGTATAATGCCTGAACGTAAACTTCCAACCACATTTTTGATCTTCCACCCGCGCCGTTAAGTTGTAAAGTTTTGCCTTGAAATTCTATTTTTCTAGGAACTGTTACACCATTAACATCGATTTGAGTTTGTGCAGAAACAGTAGAAAATTGTAAACTTAAGAGGAGTGTTAGTACTAGTAAAATCTTTTTCATGTTCTATCAATTTTTTATTTTTTGGGCAAAAATAATGTTAATTTATCAATATTTAATTGATTCAGGAGCTGTTTTTTTCTTCAAAAAACTAATGTTTTATTTTTGTATTGTATTAATAATCAAATTAGTAAGACTTGTTTTACGTAGATTTACGTGTTTTAAGAATTGTTTAAGTATAACTCTTTGAAGATTCATCAAAAAACGTAATTTTTTGAGCTTTAAAAACGAAAAAATATCTTTTGGATTTTAAAGAATTTCTTGAAGGATTAATGTTCATTTCAATAAAAACCTAAATAATTACGAAAACGTTATCGTAATCTTTGCTGATCTATTAATTTTATATGCGCGCATTGTAAATTACACTTTTAAAAAGTATCTTTGAAAGCCTTTGAACTGAAAAGTAAGGAACTGAAAAAAACACAAAAACATAAAAAACCATCAGCTAAAATTTTGTTTTGAAATTTGGTTGTAAAAACATTAAAAGTATACTACTATGGATTTTAATCTTACCGAAGAACATTTAATGATTCAACAGGCAGCAAGAGATTTTGCTCAAAATGAATTATTGCCGGGAGTTATTGAACGCGACGAAAAACAAATTTTTCCAACTGAGCAAGTCAAAAAAATGGGTGAGCTTGGTTTTATGGGAATGATGGTCGATCCTAAATACGGAGGAAGCGGTCTTGATGCAATTTCGTATGTTATTGCAATGGAAGAAATTTCTAAAGTAGATGCCTCTGCTTCTGTAGTAATGTCTGTAAACAATTCTTTGGTTTGCTGGGGATTGCAGGAATATGGAACTGAAGAACAAAAACAAAAATATTTACCAGGTTTAGCATCTGGAGAAATTCACGGTGCTTTTTGCTTGAGCGAACCTGAGGCAGGAAGTGATGCTACTTCTCAAAAAACAACTGCGGTTGATATGGGAGACCATTATTTAGTTAATGGTACAAAAAACTGGATAACAAACGGAAATACGGCTTCGGTATATTTAGTAATTGCACAAACGCATCCCGAATTAAAGCATAAAGGAATCAATGCTTTGATTATGACGAAAGATATGCCAGGTTTTTCAGTTGGCCCGAAAGAACAAAAAATGGGAATTCGTGGTTCTGATACACATTCTTTAATGTTTTCTGATGTGAAAGTTCCAAAAGAAAACAGAATTGGCGAAGATGGTTTCGGATTTAAATTTGCGATGAAAACCTTAGCAGGTGGTAGAATCGGAATTGCATCTCAAGCTTTGGGAATTGCATCAGGAGCTTATGAATTGGCTTTGAAATATTCTAAAGAACGTAAAGCGTTCGGAACTGAAATCTGCAACCATCAAGCAATCGCATTTAAATTGGCGGATATGGCTGTAAATATCGAAGCGGCGCGTCATTTATGTATGAAAGCAGCTTGGGATAAAGATCAACATAAAAATTATGATGTGAGTGGTGCAATGGCGAAACTTTTTGCCTCGCAGGTTGCAATGGACACTTCTGTTGAAGCTGTTCAAATTCACGGAGGAAACGGATATGTAAAAGAATATCATGTAGAGCGTTTAATGCGCGATGCAAAAATCACTCAGATTTACGAAGGAACTTCTGAAATTCAGAAAATCGTAATTTCAAGAGCTGTTATCGCTGGATAAAATTAGGTTACCAATAGATTTGAAACCCTTTCGACTTATAGTTTGGAAGGGTTTTTTTATGAATATTCTATTACTTTTCATAAGTTTATACTTTTAAGGAGATTTTCCTTCTTAGATTCATTACTAAAATCAATTCATTATGAAAAAACTATACTTTTTACTTCCCGTTCTTTTCTTTGCTTGTAAATCGAGTACTTCTAGCGTGCCATCAAAAGATTCAAGTTCAAAACCAATTGAAGTTACTTATAAAGTCAATGAGGCTGAGATTTCAGATTTCTTAAAAACACTTTCTTCTGATGAAATGGAAGGACGTGAAACGGGAACTAAAGGAATTGAAAAAGCAGCTGTTTTTTTAGAAGATTTTCTGAAAAAGAATAACATCAAACCTTATTTTAAAACGTATCGCGATACATTGACAAATTTCAAATCTCCAGCTTTTAATATTGTTGGAGTGATAGAAGGAACAGATCCTGAATTGAAAAAAGAGTTTGTGGTTTTAAGCGCACATTACGATCATATCGGAATTGAGAAAAAAGATCAGGCTGATAAAATTAATAACGGCGCAAATGATGATGCTTCTGGTGTAACGTCTATTGCTGCAATGGCAAAGTATTTTAGTGAAACTAAATCAAATAAACGCAGTATCTTAATTGTGTTTTTTGCTGGAGAAGAAAAAGGTTTACTGGGTTCAAAAAGTTTAGTTCAGAAATTGAAAGACCAAAATTTCAATCTGTATACACAATTAAACATCGAAATGATTGGCGTACCAATGAAGAGAGATTATCTAGCTTACATTACAGGTTTTGATAAATCGAATATGGCTTCTAAAATAAACGAATATACAGGGAAAAACACTATCGGATTTTTACCAAAAGAAGCAGAATATCAATTGTTTTACAGATCTGATAATTATTCGTTTTACGATGTTTTCAAAAAACCATGTCAATCGTTAAGTACTTTCGACTTTGAAAATTTCGATTTTTATCATCATGTTTCAGATGAATTCAAATTGATGGATATTCCTCATATCACTGCTTTTACTCAGGAATTACTGCCTGCTGTTACCAAGATAGCAGTTTCGCCAACGCAGGAAATTACGATGAATAAATAAGAGGTCATTTTATCCCATTTGATTATTTTTGTTGAATGAAAAATATTATCGTTACAGGAACAAGCAGAGGAATAGGCTATGAATTGGCTTTGAAATTTGCTGACGCAGGCCATCAGGTTTTGGCAATCTCCAGAAAAATTCCTCAATCATTATTACAACATCAAAATGTAACTTGTCTTTCTGTTGATTTGGCAGATGAAAATGCTTTGGGACAGGTGGAAAGTTTTCTTTCTTCAACTTGGAAAAAAGTAGATGCAGTGGTTCATAATGCTGGTGCTTTACTTTTAAAACCTTTTGCAGAAACTACTCAAGCAGATTTTGAAAGTATTTACAAAGTAAATGTTTTTGCCGTTGCTAATTTAACTCGTATTTGTATTCCATACTTGGAAAAAGGAAGTCATGTTGTAACAATTAGTTCAATTGGTGGCGTTCGCGGAAGCTTGAAATTTGCAGGATTAGCAGCTTACAGTTCAAGTAAAGGTGCTGTGATTACTTTGACAGAATTGTTGGCAGAAGAATATAAAGAAAAAGGAATTTCGTTTAATGTCTTAGCTTTGGGTTCTGTTCAAACCGAAATGCTGAATGAAGCTTTCCCAGGTTATCAAGCGCCAATTTCTGCTGAAGGAATGGCAACTTACATTTATGATTTTACACTTAACGGAAATAAATATTTTAACGGAAAAGTTTTAGAAGTTTCTTCGACTAATCCGTAGATAAATTCCAATATTAAAAATTCCAAATTCCAGATTGTTCCAAAAGACGTTGAACTTTTAACAAATAACATTTAACCAAAATTGAGCGAAACTTTAGCAAAATATATTCCTGAACATGCGGTAAAACCCGTTTTCGATTTGATAGTGGCCAATCAAGTGCACCTGAAAATCGTAAACGAGCGTCAGACGCGTCATGGCGATTATAGACGCGGACCAAGTGGAAAACATGAAATTACGGTTAATGCTAGTTTGAATAAGTACCGATTTTTGATAACGCTCATTCATGAAATTGCCCATTTGGTTGCTTTTGAAAAATTTGGGCGAAATATAAAACCTCATGGAAACGAATGGAAATATACTTTTCAACGTTTGATGGTACCTTTTATAAGACCAGAAATATTTCCAGGACAGATTTTACCTTTATTGGCGAGACATTTCAAGAATCCGTCCGCAAGTAGTGATACTGATACAACTTTATCTTTAGCTTTAAAGCAGTATGATAAGGAAAACGATAAAAACTATGTTTTTGAAATCCCTTACGGAAGTATTTTCAGAATCAAAAACGGTAAAGTATTCAAGAAGCTGGCTGTTCGGACCAAACGCTTTGAATGCATCGAAATAAGTTCAGGAAAGACCTATCTTTTCAATCCAAATGCTGAAGTAGAATTGATTAATGTTCAATAAAAAAAATCCAAATTCCAAAGTTGAAACAATTGGAATTTGGATTTTTTTTAGAAGTTTAATGTTTAAATTGGCTTATATTCAATGAGTTAATTTGTCTTTGGGAAAATGGTTTTTATGAAAAAAATATTACTTTCATTTTTTTTACTGATTATATTGGTAAGCTGTAGAAAAGATCCTGTAATGATTAAATCTGGAATTGAGACGAGAGTTTTTGGAAAACTAACGGATTTTCACGATGAGCCAATTTCTAATTTAAAAATTAAAGTAGCAGAATTTAAGGCTACAAATAGTGGTGGTCTTTTTATGTCTGTTGAAAATCTTGAATTTGTAGATTGGATCGATTCGACTTATACGAATACCGATGGTCGTTATGATTTTGTTTTCAAAACAACTGGTAATGGCAATTTTTATAGACTTTTTTTTGGTGAAAGAACCAAAGAAAATGAGCCACAGATTATATGGGATCCGTTTTATGTTGATATTACAAACGGTGCACATGATATGAAATATATTGGTAAAGAATTTGAGTTTAATACCATTAATTTGGTTGAGTTGTATCCTTGCCAAGTGACTTTAAAAGTCAATAATCTTGAAACATTTCCTATGACACTTTCTCATAGTTTGACTTATTTTTTCAATTTGAAGAATATAGAAACTAACGGAACTTCTATACATACTATATATATTAATAAATATAATGATCAGACCCTTACTGTTTTAAGGCGTAAAAATGGAATTTCACAGCAAGCCCTTTATAAATTTCCTGCAAGTAATACAGAAGGAATTACTTATCAAACAATAACAGTTGAAGAAGCTGATTTTAAAGATGTAAAATAACATTTCACAACAAAAAAAATCCCAAATTCCAATGGTAAAATTTGGAATTTGGGATTTTTATATTGGAATTTCAAAAGGATTTTTAACCTTTCAAATAAGCTTCTCTTACTTTTTTAAACAAGTTAGAAGAGTAAACAAACTTCACAATGTCTTTGTTTTCCGTTCTGAAAATTTCTTCTTTATTTCCCTGCCACGCTTTTAATCCTTTCTTTAAGAAAACAATATTTTCACCGATTTCCATAACTGAGTTCATATCGTGCGTATTAATTACAGTTGTGATATTATATTCTCTCGTAATTTCCTGAATCAAATTGTCAATCAAAGTGGAAGTGTTCGGATCAAGACCAGAGTTTGGTTCATCACAAAACAAATACTTTGGATTGTTTACAATCGCACGAGCGATAGCCACACGCTTCTGCATACCTCCTGAAATCTCTGAAGGTAATTTTTTATGCGCTTCGACTAAGTTTACTCTTTCCAAAACAAAATCAACACGTTCTTTGATTTGTGCTTTGGTATTATTGGTGAACATTTTGAGCGGGAAAGCAACATTTTCTTCAACAGTCATAGAATCAAACAATGCGCTTCCCTGAAATACCATTCCGATTTCGGTTCTTAGTTCACGTTTTTCATCCTTATCTAAATCAGAATAAACTCTTCCGTCAAATTCGATTGTTCCTGAGTCTGGAGTATGAATTCCTAAAAGTGTTTTTAATAAAACTGTTTTTCCGGATCCACTTTGTCCTATAATTAAATTGGTTTTTCCAGTTTCAAAAACCGTCGAAACGCCTTTTAAAACCTTACTGTCACCAAATGATTTTTCTATGTTTTTTACTTCTATCATTATCCTAATAATAATTGAGTTAATATATAATTAAAAAGAATGATACAAACTGATGTCCATACAAACGAAACTGTACTTGCTTTACCAACTTCTAGCGCTCCACCTTTCATGTAATACCCATGAAAAGAAGGAATTGTTGCTAATAACATCGCAAAAATTAAGGTTTTGATAAAAGCATATGTAATATGAAAAGGAATAAATTCCATTTGAGCTCCAGCAATAAAATCTTCGCTAGTTGAAAATCCGCCATAAGCAGAAGCAAGCCAACCTCCAAAAATTCCTAAAAACATACTAATGCAGATCACGAAAGGGTACATTAATAACGCTATGATTTTTGGGAAAACAAGATAGTTTAAAGAGTTAACTCCCATAACTTCCAAAGCGTCAATTTGCTCTGTAACACGCATGGTTCCGATACTTGAAGTAATATAAGATCCCATTTTTCCGGCCATAATTACCGAAATAAAAGTAGGAGCAAACTCCAAAATTACAGATTGACGTGTAGCAAAACCAATTAAATATTTTGGGATTAAAGGATTTGTTAAGTTAAGTGCTGTTTGAATTGCTACAACTCCTCCAATGAAAAAAGAGATGAAGCAAACAATTCCAAGAGAGTCAATAATAAGATCGTCGATTTCTTTTAGGATTAGACTTTTCATAACAGGCCATTTGGTCTGTTTATTGAAAATTTCTTTCAGCATTAAAAAATATCTCCCAATTTGGGATAAATAACGAATTAGCATCATAATTTTTAAATATTGGCTAAGGTAAAAAGAAGTTATGAGTTTTGGGTTATGAGTGAAGAGTTTTCGGCTCAATTTAGAGTCAAATTAACTTTTCTTTCATTTTTTTCAAACGATAATTTCTAATAAATTTAGCTTGTTCAGGTGTGACCAATAAAGGTGTTTTGGCTTTTTTTGCTTTCCAAAAACCTTTAATATAGTCTAAAAACAAAAATGGTTTTTTCTTCATCATCGCCAACTTTGCTGATGCGATTGAGGTAATCCAGAAACCATATCCTAAAGTATAAAAAGCTTCGCCTTGTTTGTAGCGGGCTGTTTTATTGTAATTTGCACCAGTTGGTTTTAGGTGTTTTACGTGTAATGATTCGTCAGTTACGATTTTCCAATCGTAATATTTGCAAAGTAATTCGTCAACGGTATCCCAACCCATTGCAGGACGTAAGCCGCCAATTTGTTGATAGGTTTCTTTTCGATAGGCTTTTAAAGCACCGCGAATATGATCTTTATCGGTTAAGTTTTCTAAAACCCATTCACCATTTTTATCAATATAACAGAATCCGCCGACCATTCCGACTTTTGGATCAGATTCGAAATGTTTGATAATGGTTTCGAAATAGTTTGGAGGAAAAATTAGATCGCCATCGATTTTTACAATAATATCATATTCAGAATCTAAAGTTTCAAAACCTTTCTGAAAAGCCTGAATTACTTTACTTCCCGGCATGTGAATCGCATCTGAAGTTTTGTTTACAACAGAAATATACGGATTATCTTTAGCGAAGCTTAGTACAACTTCTTCTGTTTTATCAGTTGAATTGTCATTTACAACCACAACTTTTGATGGCAAAACAGTTTGAGTTACCAAAGATTGTAAAGTCAGACCAATAAGATCTTGCTCGTTGTGTGCGGGTATAACAATGTAATACTTCATATAAAAATTTTAGATTTTAAATTTTAGATTTTAGATTGGTTTTACCTGGCTCTAAAATCAGAAATCAAAAATCGTTAATCTAAAATCTACAATCTGAAATCTAAATTTTTTCAGCCACAACAATATAATATCTTGGAGTGAAATATCTTAACAAAGGTCTTAATCCAAACTTTTTTACTGGATGTGTAAATTGTAATCGGTCTGTAATTTTCCAGCCTGTTTTTTCTAAAAGCCAATCCAATTGCCAGTCTTCAAATTCGTGGTAATGTCTGTCCCACATATCGGTTTTAGAACGATATGCTGGCGAAAACCATAAACGTAACGGAATTGAAATTAGTAATTTATCACATTTTACGTTTTGCAAAATCGTGTATGGATTTAATAAATGTTCGAAAATTTCAAATGCCGTAAAAACAGTATAGTCTTCTGTTTGTAGCGCCGTATGATCGTTGTCTAAATCTTCGCCTTTAGTGTTTTTTACGGTATAGCCATTTTCTTCCATTATTTTAGAAAACGGATTTGGAACCCCAAAATCAAAAATGGTTTCTGATGTGCTAACGTGCTTTTGTAAAAATTCTAAAGTAAGTTTGAATCTTTTATTAGGAAACGTTTTTTCGTACATAGTTATGGCGAACGAATCGATTCTCGTTCTTGATTTTAATTAGGTCGCAAATATACTAAAAAAGTAATCAGTGTTCAGTTTTTAGTATTCAGTTACGATGCTAAGTTTGAAAATGAATTTCTCGTAAAGATGTTAAGTATTGCTAGAAAAAAATAAACCATATAAGTGATATAAGTTCAATTAAGTAAAAACTTAAAATATCTTATATTGCTTATATGGTTTAAAAAACTTTGCGACTTCGCTCTCGATAGCTATCGGGATTGCGAGATTATTTAGTATCGATAAACAAAAGCATTGATATTCATTCCAGCTCCAACTGAAGCAAAAATGACAACATCTCCTTTGTTGATTTCATGGTTTTCGATTTTTCCTTGTAGAATCAAATCGTATAAAGTAGGAACCGTAGCCACACTGCTGTTTCCTAAATCATGAATACTCATCGGCATAATGTCTTTTGGCGGAGTTTGTCCGTATAATTTGTAGAAACGCTCGATAATCGCTTCGTCCATTTTTTCATTAGCTTGGTGAATCAAGATTTTTTTAACCTCGCTAATGTCAATTCCACTATTATCAAGACAGCTTTTCATTGCGCACGGAACATTGCTTAAAGCAAATTCGTAAATTTTACGTCCGTACATTTTGATGTATTTAATATCTGGATCTAAATCTGGATTATATGATTTTCCGAAGAAAAGGTAATTCGCCTCGTCATTGGCAAAAGTGGCACTTTCATAAGATAATAATCCTGATTCGTCTGTAGAAGCTTCTAGAATTGAAACCCCGGCTCCATCAGAATAAATCATAGAATCACGATCGTGATCGTCTACAACTCTAGATAGGGTTTCGGCACCAATTACCATTACTCTTTTTGCCATTCCGGATTTGATGAAAGCATTGGCTTGAAGAACACCTTCAATCCAACCTGGACATCCGAAAAGAATATCGTAAGCTACACATTTTGGATTTTTTATTCCTAATTTGTTTTTAACACGAGTTGCTAAACTTGGTAAAATATCGGTTTGATGTGTTCCTACTTTTACATCACCAAAATTGTGGGCGAAAATAATGTAGTCTAAAGTTTCTGCATCGATTCCTGCATTTGCGATTGCTTTTTGAGCAGCAAAAAAGGCTAAATCTGAAGCTGTATATTGAGGTTCGGCATAACGACGGTTTTCAATTCCAGTAATACCTTTAAATTTTTTAATTACGACTTCGTTCGGGTAACCAAATGGAGTTCCATCTTCATTTAAAAAAATATGTTTGTCAAAATCTGTATTCTTAACTTCTAGGTTAGGAATGTAACTTCCAATACCAATTATTTTTATTTTCATTTTTCCCTTTAATTATCCGATAAATTTAGCGCTAATGTATAAATAATATTATGATAACTATCATAAAAAATAGTATGCACGCATATAATTATGAAATAACAATTATTTGGAAGATATATTGTGTTTCTTCTAATGATTTTTTAATATTTCCTAGATTTCAAACGATTGAAGCGGATTTTTTAATCTGGATTTTTTAGATTTTTTTCTATTTTATAAAAATAATTTCACAAAAATCTAACAAAAAGTTATGTTTTAATATATCGGAATCTTCCTTATTGTTTTGACCGCGTGAGGGATAGGAGCGAGCTACCTAAGTAGCGCGGATAGCCCGACAGCATCCTGATAAGAGGGCGAATAAGCGCAAAAGTGAACTGGCCCTCTTATCGGGATGGTGGCACGCCCAGATTATTTTTATTTTGTTTCAAGTTTCAGGTTTCACGTTATGCTAGGAACTTGAAACCTGAAATCTGAAACCAAAAAGAAACCCGACAGGTTTTTAAAATCTGTCGGGTTCTTAATATTAATAGAAAAACTAATTCTTAGTTTTCCATGTAAGCTTCAATAGGAGCACAGCTACAAACTAAATTTCTGTCACCGTAAGCATCATCAACACGACGAACAGATGGCCAGAATTTATTGTCAGCGATGTAATCTAATGGATACGCTGCTTTTTCTCTTGTATAAGGTAAATCCCAAGCATCATTAGTTAACATTGCTAATGTGTGAGGTGCATTTTTCAATACGTTGTTTTTATCGTCAGCTTTTGCTTCTTCAATTTCTTTTCTGATTGAGATAAGCGCATCACAAAAACGATCTAATTCTGCTAAATCTTCAGATTCTGTAGGCTCGATCATTAAAGTTCCA
>NZ_DASWYK010000204.1:0-1911 GCF_036405015.1 Flavobacterium sp.
ATGTGGAAAAGCAAACCACAAGAAACTTAAGTCTTTATCCTTATATAAGTCAGTTTGTGCTCGAAAAGATGAATGATCCTCAGTGGGAATTAACAGAAGCAGACTTATATACTTTTGAAGAAAAATCATTTATAGACGGGGTTTATGTATCCAATCAAAAAAACAGTTTGTATGTAGCAGGACAGCCTGCCGGAACACCACTTTCAACAACTGTAGTAAAAAGTATCACAGATTATGCTCCTGTAAAAAAAAGAACAATGCCTAATAGTCATGCCAATAGCTATGTGGTAAATTTTGGAACAGGTTATGTTGGCGAAAAATTCAATTTTGGTATCGGTTTTCGAAGATCATACGGTTACTATGGAATTCCGGGTTTTGCATTACGTAAGTTGCCTGGACATACACACACGCATGATGATGGTTACTCACATGAAGTGGAAGGTGAAAGTGTTTATTTGCCAATAAACACAAGATCAGAAGGAAATAGCCTAATGATGGAATCGGAATACAGGCCACAAGGTACAGCAATTGCTGCTTTGAGGTTAAATTATATGCTGCAGTACTCTAAGGATAGCGAACTTATTGGAGATTATCTTGCCAACAAATTTTCGGCAGCCCGTCATATTGTTAGATTAGAAATAGATCAACATTCTCTTTCGTTTTTGAAGGGACTTTCTGGAATAGATCTTTCTACTGTGAATATTGATGGAAGCGGTGAACAGCGTTATCTCCCTGATAACAAAAGCCGAGAATTTGGATTATTTACGCTGCAACAGTTTGTTATTAAATTTCTAAAGCTAAATGCTGGCTATCGTCATGATCTTGTTCAAAGACGAGCAAGACTCACAGAAGGATATAAACCTAGTAGAGGATTGGGAGGAGGAAAACTTTCTGATAGGGATTTTCAATTAAATCAGTTTACCACTGGAGCACAAATAGATATTACTAAATATGCTTATTTGAAAGGTACGTATTCTCATTCTGAACGTGCTCCTGATGTTAACGAATTATATGCAGGTAATAATCATTTCGCTATTATTTTAGAAGAAAATGGCGATGACCGCTTAAATAAAGAAACAGCAAAAACTGTAGAGCTTGAAGCAGGATTTAATTATGAAGGATTAAAGCTTTCGGTTACACATTATCGCACAATGTTGGATAATTATTTATATCTGGCTCATACAGGAATTGCACGTTCAGGAGGTTTTTTGGTAAAAGAATGGCGTCAATCTAACACCAAACTAAACGGATGGGAAGCTGAAATGGTGTACAATCAAAAGATTAATGAAAAATGTATTATTCAGCTGGGTTCTTATTTTGATTTGGTTAAAAATATCAATGTTTCGGGAGATCATATGAGAGATTGGGCAGAAGGAGATTATATGCCCAACATGCCTGTGAGCAGGTTCGGATTTTCGGGCGGTATCAACTTTAGAAAATTTGAATTCAATGCAGCATTCGACCGTTATCTTGAACAGCGTTTTCTAGGTAAAAACATTAATCCAGAACCTCCTATGCCTGCTTATTCTTTACTTTCAGCAAGGCTTGCCTACAATATGATTTTTAGGGATTATAGAATAGAATATTTTGCTTCTGGTACCAATTTGTTAAATGTTGAAGCGAGACCACAGAATTCTTTTCTAAAATATTTAGCTCCATTACCTGGCATTAATATCTCTTTAGGACTGACAGTTAGTATCTAAATTACAGCAGATTATATAAAAAACTCAAAAATTAAATTTAAAAATATTTAAAAATGGAATTAAAGAAAAAATTACCTGTCACTGTCTTGAGTGGTTTTTTAGGAGCAGGAAAAACAACACTTTTAAATTACATACTGCATAATAAAAAAGGACTTAAGGTAGCCGTGATAGTAAACGATATGAGTGAAATTAATATTGATTCTCAATT
>NZ_DASWYK010000205.1:0-23233 GCF_036405015.1 Flavobacterium sp.
CGAAAGCGAAGAAAGTCCTTGGTAAAAATTAAAATAAAAAACTCGAAACCCTCATGATTTTTAATTTTTGAGGGTTTTAGCATTTAAATAACGTTCAATTTTAAAGGAAAGTAGTATTTTAGTCGGCATTATAAAAGAAAATACCATGTCAATTACAACAGAAGCAGAATTAGCTGGAATGAAAAAAGCGAGTGAAGCAGTAGCGTTTACCTTAAGAGAAATGCGAAAATATGCCAAAGCAGGTATGTCAACCAAAGAACTAGATGATTATGGCGGACAAATCTTAAATGATCTTGGAGCTAAATCTGCACCTTATTTGACTTACGGTTTTCCTGGATGGACTTGCATTAGTGTTGGTAACGAATTTTGCCACGGAATTCCATCTGAAAAAAGAATTCTTCAAGAAGGAGATTTAATCAATATTGATGTTTCGGCAGAATTAAACGGTTTTTGGTCAGATAATGGAGGTTCATTTGTAATTGGATCGGATGTAAACGAACACCAAAAACTGGTAGAAGCTTCCAAACAAATTCTTCACAAAGCAATTCATAACATAAAAGGCGGCGTTCGTATTTCTGATATTGGCTTTTTAATAGAAACGGAAGCAAAGAAAAAAGGTTATAAAGTCATTAAAAACCTTACTGGACATGGTGTCGGAAGAAGTCTTCATGAAGCACCGCATGAAATTGCCAATTACAGAGATCGTTTTAATGTTACAAGATTTAAAAAGAATTCGGTAGTGGCTATAGAGACTTTCATTTCTACTACTTCAACTTATGCCGAAACATTGCAAGATGGCTGGACAATGGTTGGAAATAAAGGCGGTTTCATGGCACAACATGAACATACAATTGTCGTTACAGAAGGCAAACCAATCATTTTAACAGAAATGAATGAAATCTGGAATTAAAAACTTCAATAAACCAAAAAACTCCATTATTGCTAGTGGAGTTTTTTATAATCAATAATTTATTATTAATAATTATTTATGCAGGTTCCCAAAGTTCAATTTTATTACCTTCAGTGTCCATTATATGTACAAATTTTCCATAATCGTACGTTTCGATATCATCAAGAATCGTAACTCCGTTTGCTTTTAATTTTTCTACCAGACCTTCAATATTCTGAACGCGATAGTTAATCATAAACTCTTTTTTAGAGGGCGAAAAATATTCATCTCCTTTCTTAAAAGGACACCATTGTGTTGATTCTATCTGTTCTGGGTTTTCCAAATTTCTAGATTCAAAACTAGCAGATCCCCAATCACTAATTTCTAATCCTAAGTTTTTGGCGTACCAATCCTTAGTTTCTTTTGGATTGTCAAGAAAAAAGAAAATACCGCCAATTCCTGTTACTTTTGGTGTATTATCCGATGATTTATACTCTTCCATATTCTTGTTTTTTATAATTCAATAGCTAAGTTAAATTATTTCTTTCTACATCACGATTTTATACTCTTCTAATAATTTATAAAATAAATGTACCGAGTTCAAATGTTGTTCTTTTGTTATATGTAAATTAAAAACTTCTTCCCAAACTATATTTCTTGGATTAATTCCTAAGCTATATGCCAAAATCATATTCGCCCATCCAGCTGTTGATTCATAATAATTTAATTTCTTAGCAATCCATTCATTAAAAGGTTGGTTTACTGATTCCTTTATTATTTTATTTTCACAGATACCTAGATAATAACCTGAAATAAAAATTTTAAGATGATTTAGAGTTACTTCACCAATAAACATTGCAGGGCGGCTTTCTATATTTTTTAATAAATTATAGCACTCTCTTATCATATTTGATTTTTATTTATTTTTATATTTTGAACTAAAATTTAAATTTAAGACTTCATAATGAAAACCGAACGAATATATAAATTATTATTTTCCAGTGTATATCCATTGTACATTCAAAAAGTCTAAAAAAAGGGAAGAACCCAAGAAGAACTGGATACGGTAATCAAATGGTTAACAGGATATACCGAAGAACAGCTTAAAGTACAAATTGAAAAGAAAGCAGACTTTGAAATGTTCTTTGCTGAAGCTCCACAGCTCAATCCCAATGCTTCTAAAATCACTGGGGTTATATGTGGTTATCGTGTAGAAGAAATAGAAGATCCATTGATCCAAAAACTAAGATATCTAGACAAATTGGTTGACGAATTAGCCAAAGGAAAAAAGATGGAGAAGATCCTTAGGGAATAATAAAAACCTCCTAATCGGACTTCTGGACACAAATATTTTATTTAAAAAAGGATTAATTCCGTAGGAATGTTTGGTCGGTAGAATAAATTTTTAATTGCGATAATACGTTCCGTAGGAACGTTTGATTAATCGACGGTTTATTATTTCTGTTAATCAGATGTCCTTACAGGACATAATACAAAACGACATTTTTTTGCTACCAACCAGATATTCCTAACGGAATATTTAATATTTTACAATACTAAATTTGATCTGTTTACATCTGTTCAATTCATCTTATCTGCGGACTATTAAAAGATGTATCCAGACGATTGCCTAATTTGCAGGTTTTTACTTTTAAACTCTTAGTAAACCGCGAAATCCTCTCGCCGCATAATAAGAATCTGCTCCGTTATGATAAACAAAAACAGTGTTGTATCTAAAATCGGAAAATACCGCTCCGCCTAGCTTTCTGATCTCTGGTGGCGTTAAAATCCAGCTAGATGTTTTGGTGTCAAATTTCCCAAGCTTTTGCAACTCTTTGTATTGTTCTTCGTTTAAGATTTCAATTCCCATTTGTTGCGCCATATTTACAGCGCTGTCGGCAGGTTTGTGTTCTTTTCGTTTTTCAAGAGCCTCGTGATCGTAACAAATACTTCTTCTTCCTTTGGGACTTTCAGGAGCGCAATCTACAAAAAGATATTCATCTGTAGTTTTATCATAACCTATAACATCAGGCTCACCTTCGGTTCTTTCCATTTCTTCTAGCGACCATATTTTTTCAGGATTCGCTTTTAATTTTGCTTCAATTTTTGACCAATCCAGATTTTTATGACGATTGCTGTTTTTTTCAAAACGTTTTTCAAGTATACTTAAAATTTCTTCTTGTTCGTTTGCAGTCAGTTGTTTTTTCATAGTCCTGATTTTTTAATTAACAATACATTTTCTGGTTTCTGGTCTGTAATACCAAGAAATAACAGTTAAAACAATTAGCAATAGTGGTCCAAAAAGTGCTATTAATTCATCTCCTACAGCTAAATGAGAAATTACTGCACCAGACATAGCAAAGAAAAAACCTGCATAAGCCCATTCTTTCAATAAAGCAAATTTAGGAATAAGAATAGCCATTACACCTAACAGTTTCCAAACTCCCAAAATTGTTAAAAAATAAAGCGGATAACCTAAATGTTTCATCATCTCTGTTTCTTCTTTGATTTGCATTAATTGTACAATTCCGGTTGATATCATTCCTAAAGCCAGCCAAAGTGTGGCAATCCAATAAATAATTTTATTCTTTTTACTCATCTTATTTTAGTTTAGTTACAATTTCTTCTAATCGATCATGTGCCATATTTAAGCCCATTGCAAATGGCAGTTTCAATTGTGTCAATCTATGCTCAATAGATTTATAAATTATCTGCATGGTCAGTTTACTAGTTTCGTTAGTTAGTTTCTCAAACTCCAAAAACTCAAGCTGAGGCGCAAAATTGACATTTTCCATTTCAAAGGTGCGTACTATTTTTTCATTCGCAACAAAATCATGAATAACGCCATTGGCTTTAAAAACAACATTTCCGTTAGGATCACTGGTTTCAAATTGCCATGCTCCATTTTTTCTATTTTCAAGCTGAATCACTTTTGTTCCCATCCATTGGGCTACAATTTCGGGTTCTGTATAAGCTTTAAACAGTAACTCTACAGGCAAATCAAATTCTCTTGTAATTACAAGATCCTGTTTGTTTTCTTCAGCGTGAATTTTCGTCTTCTTATCCATGGTTTATTCTTTATAGTTTTTCATAATTGCTTCTAACTTATTAAAGCGTTCGTCCCACATTTTTCTAAAAGGTTCGATAAAGTTGTCTATTTCTTTCATTTTTTGAGGATTTAAATGATAATAAATTTCTCGTCCACTTTGTGTCTGATGTAATAATTCGCATTCACTTAAAATCTGAATATGTTTGGAAATCGTCTGTCTTGACGAATTAAAATTCTCCGCAATTGCACCAGGTGTCATTGCTTGTATAGCTACTAAACTCAAAATAGCTCTTCTTGTTGGATCGGCTATTGCTTGAAAAACATCTCTTCTAATTTCCATTACGCAGTTATTTGACTGCAAATATAACGAAGTCATTTGACTGCGCAATATTTTTATATCATTTTTTTGTGAAATACTATTTTTTGAACAAAAAGAAAAACCTTTAAACTAATAAATTTAAAGGTTTTATATAGAATTTTATTTAAAGATATTAATCTAATCCAGCAAACTGAAAAGGTTTAGCTTCTTTAAAATTTAGTAACGATTCACCAGCGTAATTTTCATTATTAGCCAAACTTAACTTTTTAATTTTTCCTTTTTCACTAAAATCAATTTTACTGAATTCTACCCAAATAACGTTCGGATTTAGCACATTATCAAAATAATAAACCAGATTTTTTTGATCGGCAACTGTTCTCCAACGGGTAGAGGAGATGTTTGGTTCTGTTTCTGAAGAAATTCCCAACGGAACAGAGCAATTTCTAATAACGCCAAAAACACTTGCCAGCGCTGTTCTAGTATTATCTGTTTTCGGAATAGCATCAATGTAATACGAAGCTCTTACAAAACGATCGGCAGCTCTGTTGGTTCCAGGAAGCATTATTGTTCCCGGAATGCTTTTCCAATAAGTGTTTATTGCCAATTGCTCATCAAAAATAGGAGAGTTGGTCATAGCAACGTATTTTCGATCATGGTGAATTACTAATTTTCCATTGATATATTCAAAAATAGCGTTATCGCCAGAAGCATCTGAAATGGATAAATGTACAGTTGCAAATATATTCGTGCCTGGAATATGCGAAGAAACAATCACAAAATCATTTTTCTCTAATGCGGTTACGGCTTCAGAAACGGTAGAAAAATTATCTAAAACATATTGTAACCATAGAGAAACCGCTAGACCTTTTACTTTTCCGTTCTTTTCAAATTTTGGATATTGTGACTCCACCAGCCATAAAAGATTGCCCACAAGACCTTTTTCGTTCATTCCATCTGAAGAAGCAATATCCCAAGAACTTGTAATAACGCTTCCATATCTTGATTTCCATTTAACAGAACTAGTTCCTGCTTCACCAAAACGATCAATACCACGTGGAAAAATCCATAAATTGGCAGGAATTTCACCTTTCCAATCCATTGATCTGGCTGTAATTATTGTTCCATTTAAACCTTCGTAAACAATTCTGGTACAAGGAAGTGCCGTTTCAGAAATTAGTACAAAAGCTAGTAAAAGCGATAAAACTCTTTTTCGTGATTTCATAATCTTTGCATTTTAATTAAACATTGATTTGTATGATGATTACTTGGGGATTCAAAATATATTATTTGAAAGCAAAATATACTTTTAGGAAAAACATTATCTGCAATTTACGGATTTTAATGTAATATTTAGATTATAAAATCAATAGCAACCAGTAAATAAAACTGTTTAACAGAAAGTACTACTAAGTTTAGAATTATTATTTATAATAATTCTAAATAATTTTGTAGTTGAAATAAATTCAGTTACTTTTGAAAACTTCAAAAAAATTATTTATACACTGATACTATTTCTATAAATGATCAAAAAGGTTCTGAAAACATTAAAAATCCTTCTGTTTATCTTTGTAACTTTAATAGCAATTGGTTATGTCTTTGAACATATTTCTCGCTTCTATTTTGACAGTAAAAGACCTGTAAACTCAGAGTTTGTTGAAGTTGACGGAAGAAAAATTCATTATAAAAAAGTTGGAAACGGAAACTGTACTGTTGTTTTTGAATCGGGTTTAGGGGGTGATTATCTGCATTGGCAGGAATTACAAAAGAAACTTTCAAAAAACTATACCACAATAGCTTATGATAAAGCCGGAATTATGTGGAGTGATGCTTGTGAAAATGTTTCTTTAAGAAGATATGCAGACGATTTAAAACAGCTTCTGGAAAAAACAGATTGTCCAAAACCTTATATCTTGGTTGGACATTCTTTTGGAGGAATCACATCAAGATTGTTTATTAAAGAAAATGCTAAAGATTTGGCAGGAATTGTATTTGTAGATGTTTCTCACCCAAAACAATTAGAAAAATCATCTTCACCATTAAAAAATTCTGTTCAGCCTCCGCCAAGATTGCTTTTAAGTTTTTTAAATGAAATTGGCGCTATTAGGATTTTATACGCTAGCACTCCATTTACAACAGCTGTTCCGCAAGAACATTGGTTCAATAAAAACGTCAAAACCTACTTCTACCGCATTTTTGACGGAATGATGACTGAATTGGAAAATGATAAAAAATTAATGAAGGAAGCTTCGCAAATTGACGATTTTGGCTCTATTCCTTTAACAATTATTACAGCCAAATACCCGAATGGAGTAGAAGGCGCAAGAGATAAAAGTTTAGAAAAAGAATATTTAGAAATTCATCTGTGTCTTCAAAAAGATCTTCTTAATCTATCAACGAACAGCAGACAGGTTTTTGCCAACAAAAGCGGTCATTATGTAACACTTCAAGAATCAGAGCTTATTTTTAATGAAATCAAAAGATTAGCGCCAAAATAATTCTGGCGCTAAGTCTTTTAAAATTTAAAGTTCAATATTTTTTTCAATTCGTATTTGCTCCAGAAAAGATTGATCATGCGAAATTACAATCAAAGTTCCCTGATATTCATTAATAGCAGCAGTAAGGATTTCTATATTCTGAATATCTAAATTATTGGTAGGTTCGTCTAAGATAATCATCTCAGGAGCTTCATTGCTAATGGTCAAACAACACAGCATTAATCGCATTCTTTCGCCGCCACTTAGTGCGTTACAAGATTTATCCCAATCCTTTTGAGAGAACAAAAAACGATTCAATCTCATTTTAACATCGTGTTCTTCTAAACCACAATCGTTAAAGGTTTGTGCTTGCTCGTAAATATTCATATTGCTTTGCAAAAGAGAATAATCTTGATCAATGTAAATTGTTTTCTTGATTGACGAAATACTTTTTCCGCTTTTGGGTTGTATTTCTCCCAGAATAATTTTGATTAAAGTTGTTTTTCCTGAGCCATTTAAACCTTTAATATGAAGCCGATTACCAGAAATAATTTCAAAACTGAGATTTTTTTTCCAGATTTGTTGTTCTCCATAACTATAATTAATTTCTTCTGCCTTAAAAATTGCTTTTCCTTTGATAAATGAAGTATTATTAAACCCAAATTTCATTTGATCTATTACAGGAAGCGACGAACGAAGTTGTCTTAAATCATCAGATATACCACTGATTTTTTCTGCATGAACATCTTTTATTTTAGAACTACTATTTTCAGCTTTATTGCGAAGCGTATTCATCATAATTCTTGCAACACCTGATTTTTCCTGTTTCTTTTTACCTCTTGAATCTAATTTATTCTGACGTTCGATTGTTTCGCGTTCTTTTTCTTTAGCCTTTTTAAGCGCTTTCTCTTTACTCTGAACATCTTGCTCTAAAGCATTATTTTCTATTTTTTTCTGTTCACTATAAAAATCATAATTTCCACCATAAATAGAAATTCCATTTTTAGTCATTTCATAAGTTTTATCGAGAAGATTTAAAAGCGTTCTGTCATGACTTACAATTAATAGGGAACTTGATGTTGTTTTTATGAAATCATACAATAAAGTTCTCGCTTCAAAATCCAAATGATTGCTCGGTTCGTCTAATAAAACTAAGTCGGGCTGATGAATCATAATTCCCGAGAGGAAAACTTTTGTTTTTTGTCCGCCACTTAGGGTTTCCATTTTTTGTTCTAAATCCAAATCCTGAAGTTTCCAATAAGACAATGCTTCATTGCAACGATCTTCAATTGTCCAATCGTCATTTAAAAGCTGCAGATTTTCTTCTGTCACATTACCTTCAAGTATTTCTTTAAGTGATTTTATTTTATCCTTTATATACAAGGCTTCAGAAATTGTCAATTCATCAAACTGACCAAATAATTGAGGTACAAAATAAGGAGTTGCATTTTGTATAATCTGTCCTGAATAAGACTGTAATTGTCCTGCAATGATTTTTAACAGCGTAGATTTTCCAACGCCATTATTTCCGACCAAAGCAACTTTATCGTGTTTGTTTACAGTAAAACTAATGTTTTGAAACAGCAAGTTTTTATTCTCATGCTGATGAGAAATATTTTGAAGAATAAGCATAATTCCTTTCTTTTATAGATAAATAATCGAGTTGCCACAAGCTTGCGGTTACTCACTAAATTTTCCGAAAGAAATTATTTTTCACATATAGCGTTAGGTATTTGAAGTAGGCAAAGATATTATTTTTAACTCTAAAAATCAAAAAACCATTCTTAACACGTTGAAAAGAATGGTTTTTTTATATGAACTTAAGCTCTCAGCTTATATCTTAAATCTTATCAAGAGTAATTTTAGCCTCTTTGGCATCTAAAATTAACTTATCATCTGTAATAGTACTTACACAAGGGTAAGGTGTTCCAACTTCATCTTTAATTACCAAGCTTGTTCCCTTTTTTGTCAAGGCATAAGTACCTTCTGTTATTTCACGCAACAAATATCCCGTAACGTGACCATCTTCCGTAAAAGTAAGTGTTCCGTTGGTTAAAATTGCATTTTTTGTAGAATCTGACATCGGTGTTTTAGCTTCAACAGCAGTAACTTTCCATGAATTCACTAGCTTATTTCTTTTACTATGACATGAAACCATTAATACTACAGCAATTGCAATTACGAGGGTAAATAATTTAGAGTTTTTCATGATTTTGTGATTAAAAGTTAAACAGGAAAAAGTTACAAAAAAAAACAACATTAAATAATTCGTAATCAAATATTTATAAATATTTTTTTACAACATAAAAAGATGCTTTTTTTATTTAATTACAAAGGGAAAAACTGAAATCTTAATTAAGAGTAAGTGCTCCTAAAATTTCTTCATACATAAAAGGACCTCCAGGATACTTTGCTGTATAGTCCAAATTCATCCATACTTGGCCGCGTTCATCAATATGATAGTGCAATTTTTTACCGTAACTTTCCTTTACAAAAAGAACGTTTTTAATCAAATAATTGACTTTTTCTAAGTCTATCATCGAACCAATTAAAATCTCTGGATAAATATGCCCTTTGGTATGAATAAGTCTCGGAGTTCCACCAATTGATCGAATAGCCGCCGCCATCAAAATAGAATGATCATCGCAATCGCCAGAAAAATAATCTAAAGATTCGCTGGCGGTTGCAATATAATCACCATCTTTTGGGTCGTTAACATAATTCCATCTACCGTTTATTTCTTTAAAAACAGCAAAACACTGAATGATAGTTCTATAATCCGAATATCCTCTAATTCCTTTAAAATGTTTACTTGTAGCCATAATAGCAAAGTTGCGCACTCTTGGATTCTGATATTCTATTGCATTTATAATTTTTGATTTATTGGGAAATGGAAGCAATTTAGCCACAATAATATCCTGAGGATATGGATTATCAGACATGGTATAAATCATCGAATTATAATCTTCTGAGATCTCACTGAAACCATAATTGCCAATAACGCTTCCGTAAAACAACACCAATAAGTAAGCCGCAATACACAAAATAATAATCGTTCTGAGATACATTAGAAGAAAAAATATAGCTGCAAAAACAAAAATAAAGATGAATACACGATCCAGATTGAATGCCCATTCTAAATCGATTAAATTTTGATGCAGTATGATGAAAATCGGAATGGTAATCAAAAAACTTAAAATCGAAATAATAATCCTGTCCCAAGGTGATTTCACCTGTAACTTAGATTTTAATCTCGGAAAGTCGATTTTAGGGAATTTCATCATACGAATCAAAAAAGCAGTATTACAGTGCTTTTACGGTTTCTACAAAAATACTTTTTTTATCAATAATTCCCAGATCAAATAATTGATTTTGAATTTTATTAAAAGACTTTTCTGTTAAATTTTTCTGTGACCACTGTGTTAATTTCAGCCACTCTTTAATATCTGAAGCTTTTTGATTAAAAAGCTTTGATAACTTTTTATCAATTTCAGGAATCTCTTTAAAATCAACAGTTGTTTTATTGATTATTTCTAAGATTTTCTCTACTACTTTTGGGTTCTTTTTTAAGAACTCATCACGAACCGCAATAATAAAAGAAGGCCAAGGAGTAGGGCAGTCGTCTATACGTCTGAATATTCCTTGATCTACAAGAGGTTTTGTCATAAAACGCTCCCACATAAAATAGTCTGCTTTTTGGTTGGTCAAAGCATCGACAGCGCCATCAATCGTATTAACAATTTCAAATTCCAGGTCATCAGCTTGCCAGCCTTGTTCACTTGCATTGACATAAGCCATTAGCTGCGATCCAGAACCTACTCTTGAGATGGCTACTTTTTTGTTTTTAAGATCTTTTAAAGTCTGGAAATCTGATTTTGCATCTACGTGAATTCCCCAGATTAAAGGCGATTGAACATAAATCTGAACGATCTTACTCGGATTGCCTGCCGAAATATCTTTCAGAATTCCTTCTGTTAAAATTACCGCTAAATCTGTTTCTCCATCTCGAAGCATTTGACACATTTTCCCGGTACCTTCGGGAACATTTGTCCATTTTAAGTCGATGCCCTCTTCTTCAAATTCGCCATTTTCTATGCATAGATGCCATGGCAAATTGAAGTGTTCCGGAACACCCGCAATTTTGACAGTTTTCATTTTATTTTAAGTTTAAGTTAAGTTGCTTGTTTGGTATGCGTATGCGTATGCGTAATTATGAGTCTGATTGGTTGAATTTTTAAACACATAGAAATATAGTTATTTATCCTTAAAAAGGATTGCAGTACACATAGCTATGTGTTAAAGCTTACTTTTTCAATGTTCTTAAAAAGAAACAACAAAAAACTATGTTTCTATGTGTTTAATTTAATTTTTTAATAAATCTGCTCGATGTTTTTCAGAAAGACAAGGTTCTGCATATTCGATAATCTCCTGTGTTTCATAATCGTTTAATAGGCTTCTTACCAAAGAATAATCAACATCTTTCGCAATTTCTACAGCAAAAAAGGTTTCATTTAATTCTTCAGATAAACAATTAATTGCCTTCAATTTTTCGCGGATGATTTCTTTATCAAAACCTTTTTCTAATACCGCTATTTGAACAATCGAATTTCCTGAATTCTGAATTGTTTTTTTATGCATGAATTTTTCCTCTGTTTCATCATATTCAGCGTAAAAAATATCGTCTGTTGCAATTAAAGGCCCAAAAAAAGGAATATTATCCAATTTAAAAAGACCTTTTTCCAGATCTATAATTTCTGCCCACATGGTTTCAGAAACTACTTCATCGAGATAATCACTGTAATATTTAAATAGTATTTTTTTATGAGTTTCAGACATTATTCTATTTCGTTTATTATGGCTTTTAAGGATGATATTACTATTCGATAGCCGTCTGGATCCTGAATCATTTTTCCATTCTCTTTCCAATATGGATTGACAGGTTCTATCGTTGAAATATTACTGTATTCGAGCTTATGAATTAAATCGTTATAATTTGAAATCGTTTTTGGATAAAGCACAATTATATCATCTTCATCAAAAGAATGACTGGCTTTTTCATTAGACTGTGTAAATTCAAAATGCCAGTCTAAACCTGATTTTCCAATAAAAATTCCATCGTAATTATTATGTTTTTCAAAACCGCCCAACAATTCAAAACCAAGAATGTCAACGTAGAAATCTTCAATCTTTTTTAGATTATTTGTATGTCTTGCAACTCTTAAAAACATAATAATACCATTTATAATTATCTAATTTTCAAATCGCTTATTAATTACCAGCAAGTTTATTTAACGTGTAAGCAATTAATTCATCAACGGCTTTATATGGATCTTCACTAAAAGTTCCAGATGCACGATTGGCAATAATTGCATTAAGCGATAATGCATTGTGCCCCAAAAGAGCAGAAAGTCCATATATTGCAGCGGTTTCCATCTCTAAATTAGTAATTTTAGTTTCATTAAAACTAAAATTATCCATTTTATTATTTAGTTCTTCATCCTGAATGTTTAAACGTAAAACTCTTCCTTGTGGACCGTAAAATCCTCCCGCAGTTGCTGTAATTCCTTTAAAGATTCGATTAGATTCGATTAATTTTTCTAACTTTTCAGAACATTGCGTTACATAAGGTTTTCCTTTTTTAGGATCCCAATTCGTATGTTTTACAAATGCGTCTTCGATTTCGGTAATCGAAACATCATCAATCAAATAGGAGCGAAGCATATTGTCTAATCCTAAACCAAATTTCGACATTACAAAACTGTCAACTGGAATATCTTCTTGCAGTGAACCTGAAGTTCCAATTCTAATAATATTTAATGATGTTAAAGTTTCTTTTGGTTCTCTTGTTTTTAAATCGATATTTACTAAAGCGTCTAATTCGTTTAAAACAATATCAATGTTGTCTGGCCCAATTCCCGTTGAAATTACAGAAATTCTCTTGCCTTTGTAAATTCCGGTTTGAGTTTTAAATTCTCTTTTTTGAGTTGAATATTCGATCGAATCGAAAAACTGAGTGATTTTTTCTACTCGGTTTTGATCACCAACAAATATAATGTCGTGCGCAATATGTTCAGGACGAAGGTTTAGATGATAAACACTTCCGTCTGGATTTAATATTAATTCTGATGATTGTATCATTTTTTTCTTTTTAAGGTTCAAAGGAACAAAGTGACAAAGGGTCAAAGTTTTTTTCTTGGAATTTTAATTTCCTAACCACCTACACGTTTGGTTTTAAATCCTTTTTCTTTTAGGATAGCCATAATTTTGTCACGGTAATCGCCTTGAATTATGATTGAATCATCTTTAAAAGTACCACCAACGCTCAGTTTTGTTTTGATTTCTTTGGCTAAGATTTTAAAATCTTCGTCAGAACCTTCATAACCTTCAATGATTGTAGTTGCTTTCCCTTTTCTTTTTTCAAATTTACAGATCATTGGCTCTTTTTGAACGTAAAGAACGTGTTCTTGTTCTTCAACTTCCTCTGGTTCATTCGATTCAACGTGATCTGGAAATAAATTTTTTAATTGATCTTTAAAGTCCATATTTTTTTATTCTAAAAATAAATTCCAAGTATAAAGATATCTAAAAATTAAATTCCAAACCCCAAGAAAAACTTGGAATTTGGAATTTTAATATTGGAATTTATTAAAGTTTATTTTTTAATTAAACCTAACTCTACTAAACGCTCATGCAAGAACTCCCCAGCAGTAATATCCTCGTATTTCTTTGGGTTTTCTTCATCAATACAATTTTCAAGACAATCCAAACGCATATCGCTTACTGGGTGCATGAAAAATGGAATTGAATAGCGTGAAGTTCCCCACAATTCTCTTGGCGGATTTACCACTTGGTGAATAGTAGATTTTAATTTGTTGTTTGTATGTCTAGACAACATATCGCCAACGTTGATTACCAATTCATCGTCTTCTGCAATGGCATCAATCCAATCTCCATTATGATTTTGAACTTGTAATCCTCTACCTTGAGCTCCCATCAATAATGTGATCAAGTTAATATCACCGTGAGCTGCCGCGCGAATTGCGTTTTCTGGCTCAGAAGTAATAGGAGGATAGTGAATTGGTCTCAAAATAGAGTTTCCTTCTTTTGCATATTCATCAAAATAAAACTCATCAAGACCTAAATGTAAAGCCAAAGCTCTTAATACATAAACTCCAGTTTTTTCCAGTTTCTGATAGGCTTCTTTACCAACTACATTAAAACGAGGTAATTCAGTCACTTCAACATTATCTGGATATTCTGATGCCCATCTAGAATCTTTGTCAACATATTGACCAAAATGCCAGAATTCTTTTAAATCCCCTTCTTTGCGTCCTTTAGCATGTTCTTTTCCAAAAGAAACATAACCTCTTTGGCCGCCAATTCCAGGAATTTCATATTTATGCTTAGTTTCTAATGGCAAGGCGAAAAAGTTTCTAATTTCACCATAAAGTTCGTCCACCAATTGATCATCAAGAAAATGACCTTTTAAGGCTACGAAGCCAATGTTTTCAAATGCACTGCCGATTTCATTTACAAATTTTTGTTTACGTTCCGGGTTGTCCGAAAGGAAATCACGTAAGTCTACACTAGGAATGTTTTGCATACTTTACATTTTATATTTAAGAAAAAAGGTGTCATAAGCACCTTTCGCTAACAAAGGTAGAGAATATTTTAGGAAATAATCTCAAGGCAGACTATTAAAAGCTCATTTCTGACTAAAAAATATTTTAGAATCCAATAAAATTGACGCAAATTGTTATATTTGAAACACTCAAAAAACTAAAAATTACATGATTTTTTACCGACAGAACCTAACCGACGCTCAATTATTAGACTTATATAAAAAACTACTAAAGCCAAGATTAATCGAAGAAAAGATGCTTATCTTGATTCGACAGGGCAAAGTTTCCAAATGGTTTTCTGGAATAGGACAAGAAGCTATTGCGGTTGGAGTTACTGCTGTTTTAGATCAGTCTGAATATATACTTCCAATGCACCGAAATTTGGGTGTTTTTACAACAAGAGAAATTCCGCTTCACCGTTTATTTTCACAATGGCAGGGAAAAGCGAACGGTTTTACAAAAGGTCGTGACAGAAGTTTTCACTTTGGAACGCAGGAATATAATATTATCGGAATGATTTCGCATTTAGGTCCACAATTAGGAATCGCTGACGGAATCGCTCTTGCAAATAAACTTCAAGACAATAAAAAAATCACAGCTGTTTTTACTGGTGAAGGCGCTACAAGTGAAGGAGATTTTCACGAAGCATTAAATATTGCAGCGGTCTGGAAGCTTCCTGTATTATTTATTATAGAAAATAATGGTTACGGACTTTCAACTCCAACTAACGAACAATATGCTTGCGAAAATCTTGCAGACAAAGGAATTGGTTACGGAATTGAAAGCTGGATTATTGACGGAAATAATATTGTAGAAGTTTATAATAAACTTTCGCAGTTAAAAGAAGAAATGAAAGAAAATCCAAGACCGATTTTACTTGAATTTAAAACTTTTAGAATGCGCGGGCATGAAGAAGCAAGTGGTACAAAATACGTTCCGCAGGATTTAATGGATCAATGGGAATTGAGAGATCCTGTCGCTAATTACAAAAGATATTTACTAGAAAACGGAATTCTTACGGAAGAATTAGACGATCAATTTCGTTCTGAAATCAAACAAGAAATTGATGAAAACTGGGCAATGGCAAATGCCGAACCAGAAACCGAACCAACTTATAGTGGAGAATTAGATGATGTTTACAAACTATATCAATATGAAGAGTTTACTACAGAATCTGAAACTGAAAATATTCGTTTTATTGACGCTATTCGAAATGGTTTAAACGAATCTATGCAACGTCATCGAAATTTGGTTTTAATGGGACAAGATATTGCAGAATATGGGGGCGCTTTTAAAATCACGGACGGTTTTGTAGAATTCTTTGGAAAGGATCGTGTTCGTAATACACCAATCTGTGAGAGCGCTATTGTTTCAACCGGAATGGGATTATCTATAAACGGATATAAAGCCATTGTTGAAATGCAATTTGCAGATTTCGTTTCTACAGGATTTAATCCGATTGTGAATCTTTTGGCTAAATCTCATTATCGCTGGGGCGAAAAAGCCGATGTTGTAGTTCGTATGCCTTGTGGCGGAGGAACTCAGGCTGGCCCTTTCCACTCGCAAACTAATGAAGCTTGGTTTACCAAAACCCCTGGTTTAAAAGTCGTTTATCCAGCATTTCCTTATGATGCAAAAGGTCTTTTAAACACTTCAATTAACGATCCAAATCCTGTATTGTTTTTCGAACACAAATTATTATATAGAAGTATATATCAAGAAGTTCCTAAGGAATATTATACTATTCCTTTAGGTAAAGCCGCTTTGGTAAAAGAAGGGAAATCGGTAACGATTATCTCATTTGGAGCTCCTATTCATTGGGCTTTAGAAACATTAACCCGTAATCCAGAAATTGATGCTGATTTAATCGATTTAAGAACATTGCAGCCTTTAGATACTGAAACTATTTTTGCCTCAGTTAAGAAAACTGGAAAAGCGATTATCTACCAAGAAGACACTTTATTCGGTGGAATTGCAAGTGATATTTCGGCCTTAATTATGGAAAATTGCTTCGAATATCTTGATGCTCCTGTAAAACGTGTAGCGAGTTTAGATTCGCCGATTCCGTTTACTAAAGCTTTGGAAGATCAGTTTTTACCAAGAAATAGATTTGAGGAAACTTTGCTTGAGCTTCTAAATTACTAAGAATCTAAGTCTTTTAAACTTTATAAATAGAATAGGATGAGTAAAACTCATCCTATTTTTGTATCGTATTCTAAGAAATACCTCAGAACCTTAGAATCTTAGCAACTCAGAACCTCTTATTTAGCCTCAACTTCAAAAAGCTGTACTTGACTTTTCAATCTTTCGATCAGTAAATTCATCATTCGTTTATTTAAATTAGATGAATTTTGTATGTAAGTATCATATTCATCAATTGTAAAAAGCCCCATTATGATTCCTTTTAATGAATTTCTGAATTTAATATCTTTTTGAATGGAATTTTCAATTGCCTGCAATTTCTTTTCAACGGAATAAGAGTAAAAATCTCTTTTGTTTTTATTGATATAATTGATAAAAACAGCAATAAATAAATCGTTTTGAAGTTTTAAAATCGGTCTGATGGTCTGGTTTTGAAATAACTCATCTGGAGAAGATTGAGCACTTACGGTTCCTAAAGTTTCGCCTCTGAATTCTTTTAAAAAAGTGTCTCTATCTTCCATGGTATTTGTTTTTAGTTTTATTTAAAGTTAACTAAATAATCCCACAGTAAAACCTATTTTTGTTTATATAAAAATAAATTATGCGAATATTTCTGTTTATCTGCTTATTACTAGCTTCTTGCAATTCTAAAGAAGACAAAGAAAAATACAATCATAAACTTTATCGTTCTGTAAACAATAAAGATACTGCTGTTTTAGACATTCATATCAATGATAAAAGATTTTACGGGCGATACGAAATTTCACATTACGGAACAGGAAAAGATTCCGGAGACGTTAGAGGTGATCTTAGAGGAGATACTCTTCGTGGCGATTATCATTACATTTCTTTTGGAGGAAATTGGAAAAGAGTACCAATTGCGATTTTACAGAAAAACGAAAAGCTTTATTTAGGAAAAGGAGTAATTGGAACTTATTTTAATCTTCCTTGCTTTGTTCCTGAAGTACCAATTGATTATTCAAATTCTGAGTTTATTTTTGAAAAAATAGAAAAGGAGTAGGGCTACTTGTACATCTTTTAACCGCAAAGCACGCAAAGTTTTTTTGACTATGTAAATCTTAAAAAGCGCAAAGTTCGCAAAGCTTTGTATGAAAAACTTTGCGAACTTTGCGTAAATCTTTGCGTGAATTGCGGTTAAAAATTACCCAATAGTTGATGGCAGTTCAAAAATTTCGAGATCAAAATATCTTACTGAAGCCATGACATGGTCAAAAATATCAGCCATGATATATTCGTAGTTGGCCCAACGTTTATCACTAGAAAAAACATAAATTTCCAACGGAACTCCATGCGCAGTCGACTGTAATTGTCTACATATAATATGCATATTTTTGTTTAATCCTGGATGATCATTTAAATATTGCATGATGTACTTTCGAAACAATCCTAAATTGGTCATATTTCGGCCATTTAACGAAAACGTTTTGTCAATACCTCTCAAATCGTTGTATCGGTCAATTTCCGCTTGACGGCTATCTATATATGAGGTTATTAGTTGAATTTTTCGTAATTGATGCAAATCTTCATCATTCAAAAAACGAATAGTACTGCTTTTTATTAAAACATGTCTTTTAATACGTCTTCCATCAGATTTTTGCATTCCGCGCCAATTCTGAAATGAATCTGAACTTAGAGCATAAGTCGGAATTGTGGTTATCGTATTGTCGAAATTTCGAACTTTTACTGTCGTCAAATTGATTTCGATTACATCTCCATCGGCTCCGAATTTATCCATTGTAATCCAGTCACCTATACGAACCATATCGTTTATGGCAACTTGAACACTCGACACAAATCCAAGAATCGTATCTCTGAAAATCAAGATAATAATCGCTGAAAGTGTTCCTAAAATGGTTAATAATTCACCTCTTTTGATTCCGAACAGCGTTGAAATAATCATTGCAACTCCAAAAATCCAGAGAATAATCATGATGACCTGAACAAAACTATCAATTGGCTTGTCGCTGTATTCAGGCTTTTGTTTTAAATAATCACGTAATGAGTTAAAAATTGTTCTGACAATCCATAATCCTAGTAATACAATGTAAATACCAACTATTTTTCCGAACATTAATTCCCAATACTCAAACTTATCCAAAATTATGGGAACCGCTTTATAAATAAAGAAAAACGGAATTAAATAAGCTGTATATCTGGTGGTTTTATTTTGAATTAAATAATCATCAAACTTTGTTTTGGTACGCTGTGCAAAAATGGCAGTCAAAGTGACTAAAATAAATTTGGCTACATAATATATAATGTAAGCCAGCGCTATTAAAATAGCAATATTAAAGATCAGGCTTGTATAAGAAGCAACATTGCGACTCATTCCCCAATCTCTAAATACGGGATATAAAAAATTAAATATTTTCTCCAAAAGCTTAAGCATTTGCTTTAGTTTCTAAATATTTTTTTTCAACATAAAAAGTTCCAAACGGAATAAGTGAAGCTACTAGAATGATTCCGAAAGTTTTTAAATCCCAATTCATTGATTTTTTCAATAAAAAAGCTAAAATAATGTATCCAATAAACAACACTCCGTGAGTCATTCCTAACGGACGCAATAATGTATGATAAAGTTCAGGATTATTATTCTTGATAATCAACATATTAGCAAATAATACTAAATAAGAGATTCCTTCTAAAATGGCAGTAATTTTGAAAATCTTGAGCATGTATATATTTTTTAAGTTTTATGCCAGCAAAATTAAGGATTCTGGATTGATTTCAGAATTTAAAAATTCAAAATTAACTCCGTTCAAGATCTTTAAAATTGGAATTTGGAATTTAAAATTTTGAAAATTATCTTTACTGTATGAGTAAAAAAGATTTAAAAAAATATTTAGGCGAGTTAACCAAAGAGCAATTAGAAGAACAATTAATAGAATTGTATGAAAAATTTGCACCTGTAAAAGTATATTACGACTTTGTTTTTAATCCTAAAGAAGACAAATTATTGCAGGAGGCAAAGGTTAAAATCTCTCACGAATATTTTCCAATCAAAAAGCCAGGTGCAAAATGGCGTCCAAAGGCCAAAATGCGAAGATCGGTGGCTCAAAAATTAATCAAACATTTTATAATGCTTGGAGTTGACTCTTACGTTGTAGCCGATATTATGCTTTATAATATTGAAATTGCGCAAACGTTTTCTTCTCAAAACTTCATCAAGCAGGAATTATTTTACAAAAGTATGTTTAATTCTTTTGAACAAGCTGTTAATTTTATCATTTCAAACGGAATTTTTAACGATTTTAAATTACGAATTAATGGCATTTTTGAAGAAACTATAGAACAAAAATGGAAAAATAAGTACGATTTTGAGACTATTTTGGATAAAATTGACTCCTAAAAGCGCTTCCCATAAAAAATCTTTATTTAAAAAAAACATTAATTTTAGTTTAAAATAAGATGAATAACTGTTTTTTCGACGTATTTTTGCAAAAATCCAAAAATAAACAATGTCTCAAAACACTTTAGAAATACAAAGAGAAGAGAAAAAAGAACTTTATGCATATCAAAAAGGCGATATTGACGCTATTTTTGACCGTTTAGACAATGCTCCTCCGAAACATCACTTATTGTATCAGCTTCCAACGGGAGGAGGAAAAACAGTGATATTTTCTGAGATCGTTCGCCGCTATTTATCAAACAACGATAAAAAAGTGGTTGTTTTAACGCACCGTATAGAATTATGTAAGCAAACTTCAAAAATGCTGACAGGATTTGGTGTGACAAACAAGATTATCAATAGTAAAGTAAAAGAATTACCTGATCAAAACGATTTTTCTTGTTTTGTGGCAATGGTTGAAACTTTGAAAAACCGTATTAATGATGAAAAACTTCATTTAGATAATATCGGTTTGGTTATTATTGATGAGGCGCATTACAACTCTTTTAGAAAGTTATTAAACTCATTTAAAAATGCTTTTATTCTTGGAGTAACAGCAACGCCTTTGAGTTCTAATATCAAGCTACCAATGCATCAAAGTTATAATGAACTTATTGTTGGTGATACTATTGGTTCATTGATTGATAAAGGATTTTTGGCAAAAGCTACAACTTACAGCTATGATGTTGGTTTGACTTCGTTAAAAGTGGGAATCAATGGTGATTATACTGTAAAATCATCAGATGATTTGTATACTAATACTTTGATGCAGGAAAAGCTTCTTCATGCTTATACTGAGCGTTCTTTGGGTAAGAAAACGTTGATTTTCAACAACGGTATTCATACTTCATTGTATGTATATGAAACCTTTAGAGAAGCAGGTTATGACATTAGACACCTTGATAATACAAGTAGTTCTGAAGAACGTAAAGATATCCTACAATGGTTTAAAAAGACACCAGATGCTATTTTGACTTCTGTCGGAATTTTAACAACTGGTTTTGATGAACCAACAGTAGAAACTATTATTCTAAACAGAGCAACAAAATCTTTGACATTATATTTCCAAATGATTGGTCGTGGCTCTCGTAAACTTCCTGGAAAAGATGAATTTACAGTTATCGATTTAGGAAATAATGCAGCACGTTTTGGTTTATGGAGTGACCCTGTAAACTGGCAACATATCTTTAAATCACCAGAGTTTTATTTGGAAAACCTTCGTGATGACCACGAAATTGAGATGTTTTTCAAATACAGTATGCCACCAGAATTACGAGCAAAATTCAGTAAAACGGCTGATGTATCTTTCGATGTTGATGAAGAACATAAATTAATCATCAAACAAAATTTACGTTCGAAAGTAGTTTTAGATAAATCTCTGGATCAACATGCTGGAATGTGTGTCGATAATACCGAAACACTTCAGGAAGCTAAAATGCTGGCAAAAGAACTGGATGATGATATTGAAGATCGTATTAAACGTTATTCTAAATGTTTAAGCCAATGTAGTAAAAACTACCGTGAATGGCTGGTAGATGATTACAAACAAAGATTAACTTTATTAATCGGTAAAAAATATCGTGAGAAAATCATGAACGAACCAGATTGATAATTCGAGTTTATAAAAAAATAGATGATCTTTGTCAAAGTTTTAAGCTTTGACAAAGATTTTTATTTTAACGTCATTTTAAAAAATTAATTAAAATCTAGAGTAATCTGTAAAAATCTAAAATCAGAAATCTAAATTCTAAAATCTAAAATACTCATGTCTAAACCATTCTCAACATTAGGAATTTCAGCTCCAATTTTAAAAGCTTTAAGCGAACTAAATATTGTTGAACCAACAGAAATTCAGCAAAAAACAATTCCGTTATTCTTGAGCGAAACTCATGATATTGTAGGTTTAGCCAAAACAGGAACCGGAAAAACGGCTGCTTTCGGATTGCCATTATTACAATTAGTTAATGCAGAATCAACTGAAGTTCAAGCTGTAATTTTAGTTCCAACGAGAGAATTGGGCCAACAGATTTTTAGAAATTTAGAAGATTTTTCAAAGTATATTTCAACTATTTCAATTGCATCAATTTGCGGAGGAACTCCAATAAAACCACAAATAGAAAGATTGAAAGAAGGTGCTCAAATTGTTGTAGCAACTCCAGGTCGTTTAATCGATTTGATTCAGCGAAAAGCAATTAACATTAAAAAAGCGGAATATTTAGTTTTAGATGAAGCGGATGAAATGGTTTCTATTCTAAAAGAAAGTTTGGATGAGATTATTGCTGAATTACCTAAAAAACACCGTACTTTATTATTTTCAGCGACTCTTCCTGGAACTATAAAACAACTGATTCAGAATTATTTGCATAAAAATGTAGTTCAGATCAGTGCCAGTATGGAAACCGTTGGAAACGAAGGAATTGATCATGAATATATTGTAGTCGATCCGATTGAAAAACTAGAAGTTTTAATGCATTTCCTAAATTCTAGAGATGGCGAAAGAGGAATTATTTTCTGTAAAACTAAAGCTGCAGTTAATAAATTAGCTAAAAATCTAGCAATCAATAAATTTTCTTCTGGAGCACTTCATGGTAGTTTAACTCAAGGAATTCGTGATAGAATTATGGAGCAATTCCGTGAAGGTCATATCAATATTTTAGTTGCCACCGATTTGGCAGCGAGAGGAATTGACGTTAAAGAAATTTCATATGTTATCAACTATCATCTTCCTGATACTTACGAAAATTATGTTCACAGAAGTGGAAGAACAGCAAGGGCAGGAGCAAAAGGGCTTTCTCTAACTGTTTTACAGCAAGAAGAAGTTTTTGAAATTGCCGATTTTGAAAGAGAATTAGGAATCAAATTTTCGGAGTTTAAAAAACCTTCGGCTGCAAGTTTAGAAGAAAATAATATGCTTTTATGGGCGAAACAAATCTTTAAGACAAAACCAAATCATGAACTTTCAGGCGATTTAAAAACAAAAGTAAAAACTGTTTTTCATCATTTGACTAAAGACGAACTAATCGAGAAATTGATGGCGAGTTATATCTTGCAGAACAAAATCGATATAGTTGATAAAACAGTTAAAAAAATCAAAAAGTAAATAATATGACTTTTGTCATTGTTTATTAAAGTTGTACTTTTATAAGGAATTATTCTATAATCCTATTAATTACAACATATATGAAAATAGTCATTATTGGAGGCGGATTTGCGGGACTAAATCTAGCAAAAGAGCTTGTAAATCAGCCTCAAATACAAGTAACACTTGTAGACAAAAATAATTATAACTTTTTCCCACCACTTATATATCAAGTTGCTACGGCTTTTTT
>NZ_DASWYK010000206.1:0-27732 GCF_036405015.1 Flavobacterium sp.
ACTGTTAATGTGTAAGTAATTAAAGCGATTGCAAATGCAAACCAACCAATAATTGTATTCCATTTATTGAAATTGAATTGTGCCATATTTAGGTGTTAAAAATTTGAAAGTTTTCTATCCTACAAAGAAAATGTTTTTTTACGTAAAGAATAGGTCATTAACAAAAAATTCTATAAAACTATCCCTGAAAAGTAATTTGTTGTTTGTGAGGACTTTCTGTTGTGTTGTTGAATTTCAAAGTGAAAAAAAACTAAAAAAATGTTTTTTTTTAGTTAAAAAGTTTGCACAAACTAAATAAAGCCCTAAATTTGCACTCGCTAATCGCACTGCTGGTCTATGGTGTAATGGTAACACTACGGTTTTTGGTGCCGTCTTTCTAGGTTCGAGTCCTAGTAGACCAACATAAAAAGTCTCTCAGAAATGAGAGACTTTTTTTTATGAAAAAAGTTTTAATTAAAACTTGCATATACTAAATAAAGTTTTAATTTTGCACCCGCTTAACCGCACTGCTGGTCTATGGTGTAATGGTAACACTACGGTTTTTGGTGCCGTCTTTCTAGGTTCGAGTCCTAGTAGACCAACAGAAAGCCTCTCAGAAATGAGAGGCTTTTTTTATGGTGATATTTTTGGGTTTTAGATTTTTAAACTTTTAAAGTGATAACCGGTCTAACAGCGTGATTGACTAATCCTTCGCTAATGCTTCCGTTAAAAAAGTGGGCAAAACCAGTTCTTCCGTGTGTACACATTCCAATTATATCAGCGTTTATTCTGTTTGAAAAATTAATTATTCCTTTTTCGATGTTGGTGTCATTGTAAGTTTGGGTAGTGTAATTGCTGATGTTGAATTGATCTACAAATTCGTTAATAGCTTTTTCTGCAACATGTGTTGGTTTGAAGCTGTTTGGTGTGCAAATATTGACAAAGTGTATTTTTGAATCGAATATTTTGGTGAAATTTAAAAGTTTTTCGAAAGGCTTTTTGGCTTCTTCCGAGAAATCGGATGCGAAAACAATGTTAGCAGCGTTGAAATCCGAAATGTCTTTTTTGATAACTAAAACAGGTATGTCAGAATTTCGAACTACCTTTTCTGTGTTAGAGCCGATAAATAATTCCTCAACGCCAGAAGATCCATGAGATCCCATTACGATTAAATCAATATTGTGTTCTTTGCTTATTTGGGTGATGCCGTGTATGGGTTTATCCATTTTTACAATTTCAGTTACCTCGATTCCGTCTAAATAAGGTTTTTCGGAAACCTGATCCAACATTTCGTTTGCTTTTTTCATAAAAAGCATGCTTTCAGGGATGCTTACTCCTCCTAAAATCGCATCATTTGTTTGGTGCGGCAATTCTAGCATGTGTAAAATGATGATTTCGGAGTTGTTTTTTTTTGCGATTTGAGCAGCGACTTTTAAAGCATCTTCTGCATGTTCTGAAAAATCTGTAGGTACTAAAATTCGTTTCATGATTTTGAGGGTTAATAGTATGAATAATTCAGTTTTTGAATGCACTTATAAAGATAAGAAATATTTTTAGAGCAATCAATTTATTTGATTTATAAAAAAAACACTATATTTGCACAGTTATTTAATAAAATCTAAATAATGAGGGGACTAAGTGTCCCCTCTTTTTATAAAATTATGACATTCAAAGAAAAAGTAAACGGATTAATTGAGGAAGCTCTTCTGGAAAAACCATCAATCTTTTTGATTGATTTGGCTGTTTCAGATTCTTTCAAAATTAGCGTTGGTTTAGACGGGGATAATGGAGTAGCGCTGCAAGATTGTATCGATATAAGTCGTGCAATTGAGAATAATCTGGATCGAGAAGAGCAAGATTTTTCATTAGAAGTAGCGTCTGTTGGAGTAGGGTCGCCTTTAAAATTGATAAGACAATACAAGAAAAATATTGGTAGAACGCTGATTGTTACTACAAATACCGAAAAAATCGAAGCAGAATTGATAGAAGCTAACGATGTTTTTATAATTTTGTCTTGGAAAGCAAGAGAACCGAAAAAAGTAGGAAAAGGAAAAGAAACAGTTCAAAAAGAGCAACAAATACCTTATACAGAAATTAAAGAGGCAGTTGTTACGGTAACATTTTAATTTTAATTAAAGAATTCGCATGGAAAATTTAGCATTAATCGATTCATTCTCAGAGTTTAAAGATAATAAACTTATTGATCGTGTAACGCTTATGGCAATTTTAGAGGATGTGTTTAGAAATGCATTGAAGAAAAAATACGGATCTGATGATAACTTCGATATTATTATAAATCCTGATAAAGGAGATATGGAGATATGGAGAAGAAGAGTGATCGTTGCTGATGAGGATCTTGATTTTGAAAACGAAGAAATTACCTTGACGGAAGCAAGAATGATCGAAGCGGATTTTGAAATTGGAGAAGAGGTTTCTGAAGAAGTAAAATTAATTGATTTAGGAAGAAGAGCTATTTTGGCACTTCGTCAAAACTTAATATCTAAAATTCACGAACACGATAATACAAATCTTTACAAACAGTTTAAAGATATTATCGGTGATATTTATACAGCAGAAGTGCATCACGTGCGTCCAAGAGTTGTAATCTTGGTTGATGATGAAGGAAATGAAATTGTACTTCCAAAAGAAAAACAAATTCCATCTGACTTTTTCCGTAAAGGAGATAACGTTCGTGGGATTATTGAAAGCGTTGAATTAAAAGGAAATAAACCTCAAATTATTATGTCTAGAACTTCAGAAAAGTTCTTAGAAAAATTATTTGAACAAGAAATTCCAGAAGTTTTCGACGGATTAATTACGGTTAAAAATGTAGTTCGTATTCCGGGTGAAAAAGCAAAAGTTGCGGTAGATTCTTATGATGACAGAATTGATCCAGTAGGAGCTTGCGTTGGAATGAAAGGTTCTCGTATTCACGGAATTGTTCGTGAACTTGGAAATGAAAATATTGATGTAATCAATTATACAAATAATATTCAATTATTTATCACAAGAGCTTTAAGCCCTGCGAAAGTTTCTTCAATTAAAATTGATGAAGAAAGCAAAAGAGCTGAAGTGTTTTTGAAATTAGAAGAGGTTTCTAAAGCAATTGGTAGAGGTGGTCACAACATTAAATTGGCTGGTCAATTGACAGGTTACGAATTAGATGTAATTCGTGAAGGAGATGTTGCTGGAACTGTTGCAGATGAGGATGATGTTGAATTAACAGAGTTTTCAGATGAAATCGAAGAATGGGTAATTGAAGAATTTGCTAAAATAGGTTTGGATACTGCAAAAAGTATCTTGAAACACGACGTAGAAGATTTAGTAAGAAGAACAGATTTGGAAGAGGAAACGATTCTAGATGTTATGAAGATACTAAAAGAAGAGTTTGATAGTTAAGCGATAGCTGAATGTCTGCTCTAACAACACAACGAAAAAGGTAATAATAAAAAGGTTATATGTCTGAAGAGAGAGTAATAAGAATAAACAAGGTTTTAAGGGAATTAAATATTTCGTTAGAAAGAGCTGTAGATTATCTAAAAGATAAAGGAATTGCTATTGATGCAAATCCAAATGCAAAAATTTCTGATAGCGAGTTTAATATCCTTCAAAGCCAATTTGCGGGCGACAAGGGGAATAAGGAGGCTTCTAAAGAGGTTGGAGAAGAGAAAAGAAAAGAAAAAGAGGCATTACGTGTAGAGCGTGAGAAAGAGATTGAAGACAAACGCAGACAAGAAGAAGAGCGTCAAAAACAGCAGGAAATAATTAAAGCGAGAGCTGTTGTTTCTGGACCTGTACAGGTTGGTAAAATCGACTTGAATCCGAAAAAACCTGCCGTTACTCCTTCTGAAGAAACAGCTAAAGTTGAAGAACCAAAAGTTGTTACTGCACCAGTGCAGGCAGAAAAACCTGTTCAAAATGAAACAGTAAAAGCTGAGCCAGTTGTCGCGCAGCCAGTTTCAGAAACAAAAAAGGACGAACCTATTATTACTGAGAAAAAAGAGGTTAAGGCAGAATCTAAAGTTGCTCAAGATCCTATTGTGTCAACTGATCCGACAACTTCAGAAGAGACTATTACAACTCAGTATCAAAAGCTTTCGGGAACTACTCTTACGGGGCAAACAATTGATTTATCTCAATTTAATAAACCTAAGAAAAAGAAAGAAGATCCTAAAGCGGCTCAAAATAAACCTGGTACTCCTGGGGTTGGTAATAATAATAACGCAAACAAAAATAAGCGTAAAAGAATTGCTCCAAAACCTGGAACTCCTGGTGCGCAAAAACCTGCTACAGGAAATAATGCGCCTGGAACACCAAATCCTAATAAGATTACTCCAAATAATAACAATGGAGGAGGGTTTAATGCAAACAGAAGTCAAAGACCTGGTTTCGTAAAAGGAAATCGTCCTGCAATTGTGGCTAAAGTTGAGCCAACAGAAGAAGAAGTAAAAAACCAAATTAGGGAAACTCTTGAAAAACTTCAAGGTAAAGGAGGTAAATCTAAAGCGGCAAAATATAGAAGAGATAAAAGAGAAACGCACCGTCAGAAATCTGATGATGAGCAAAGAGCGCTTGACGAAGGAAGTAAAACTATTAAAGTTACAGAATTCGTTACAGTTGGTGAAATTGCAATCATGATGGATGTGCCGATTACTAAAGTAATTGGAACTTGTATGTCTCTTGGAATCATGGTAACTATGAATCAGCGTTTAGATGCTGAGACGTTAACTATCGTTGCTGATGAGTTTGGTTACGATGTTGAATTTATTACAGTAGATATCGAAGAAGCGATTGAAGTTGTAGAAGATAAAGAAGAAGATTTAGTAACAAGAGCGCCAATTGTGACGGTAATGGGTCACGTTGACCACGGTAAAACATCTTTACTGGATTATATTCGTAAAGAAAATGTTATTGCAGGTGAGTCAGGAGGTATTACACAGCACATTGGAGCATACGGGGTTACTTTAGATAACGGACAAAAAATTGCATTCTTAGATACTCCGGGTCACGAGGCGTTTACCGCGATGCGTGCACGTGGAGCTCAGGTTACGGATATTGCAATTATTGTAATTGCTGCCGATGATGATATCATGCCACAAACGAAAGAGGCGATTAGTCATGCTCAAGCAGCAGGTGTTCCAATTATTTTTGCAATTAATAAAGTGGATAAGCCAAATGCTAACCCTGATAAGATTAAAGAAAGATTGGCAGGTATGAATTTACTTGTTGAGGATTGGGGTGGTAAAATTCAATCACACGATATTTCTGCGAAAACAGGTTTAGGTGTGAAAGAATTACTTGAAAAAGTATTATTAGAAGCAGAGATTTTAGATTTAAAATCTAATCCAAATAAAGCGGCCCAAGGAACTGTTGTTGAGGCTTATTTAGATAAAGGAAAAGGATATGTTTCTACAATTTTAGTTCAAGCTGGAACTTTAAAAATTGGAGATTATATGCTGGCTGGAAAACATCATGGAAAAGTGAAAGCAATGCATGATGAAAGAGGGCATACAATTTTAGCTGCAGGTCCTTCGACTCCAGTATCTGTTTTAGGTTTGGATGGTGCGGCAACAGCGGGTGATAAGTTCAATGTTTTTGAAGATGAAAAAGAGGCGAAACAAATCGCGTCTAAACGTTCTCAATTAATGCGTGAACAGTCAGTACGTACACAAAGACACATTACACTTGATGAGATTGGTCGTCGTATTGCTCTTGGTCAGTTTAAAGAATTAAATGTAATCCTTAAAGGAGACGTGGATGGATCTGTAGAAGCACTTTCTGATTCGTTCTCTAAACTTTCTACAGAAGAAGTTCAAATCAATATTATTCATAAAGGAGTTGGTGCGATCACAGAAACTGATGTTAACTTGGCTTCTGCATCAGATGCGATCATTATCGGATTTAATGTTCGTCCTGCTGGAAACGCAAGACAGCTTGCGGATAAAGAAGAAATTGATATCCGTTACTATTCTATCATTTACGCTGCTATCGATGACTTGAAAGATGCGATGGAAGGAATGTTAGCGCCAGAAATGAAAGAAGAAGTTTTAGGAAATGCTGAAATTCGTGAGATCTTCAAAATTTCTAAAGTGGGTTCAATTGCTGGTTGTATGGTAACAGATGGTAAAATCTTGAGAACTTCTAAGATTAGAGTTATTAGAGATGGAGTTGTAGTTCATACAGGTGAATTAGTTGCTTTAAAACGTTTCAAAGATGATGTTAAAGAGGTGACTAAGGGTTACGATTGTGGTATCCAAATTAAAGGATTTAATGATATCGAAATTAACGATGTTATTGAGGCTTACCACGAAGTAGCAATCAAAAAGAAATTGAAATAATATTCAGTAATTATATTGAAAAGTCCCGACTCATGTCGGGACTTTTTTTGTTCTGACAAATTGCTTTTGTGTTTTTTGTGATGATTGATTTCAAATATTAATGGTATTTTTGGTTTAAATAAAAAATAATAGATATGAAATTAAGAGTATATACTGCCATTTTGTTTTTGAGTTTTTCTTCTTTTTGTTTTTCGCAGGAAGATGTTGAGAAACCGGCACCTCCATCAGGTAATGCTTTAGTTGGTGATTATTATGGAGCAGATGTGTCGAGCGCTTCTATAAATAATGCAATTTCAGTTAGTAAATTAGAAGAGAGTTTGAAAACTAGCAAAAAGATAGAGAATGTTGTTGTAAAGGGAGAAGTAACTGGAGTTTGTCCTAAAAGAGGATGTTGGGTTAGTATTAAAACAGAAGATGGTTCTTCTTTTTTTGTGAAAATGAAGGATTATGCGTTTTTTGTGCCTACTGCGGCTAAAGGAAAAAATGTTATTTTGGAGGGTTTTGCTGAAAGAAAAGTGACATCAGTTGAAGAATTGAAACATTACGCAAAAGACGCTAAAAAGACAAAAGCCGAGATAGATGCGATAAAGCTTCCGAAAGAGGAAATAAGGTTTTTAGCTAGCGGAATTAAGGTTGTGAACTAGGATTGTGGGTAAGATTTAGTTCTTTTGATAATCTTTAAAACATTTAAAATAAAAAAGCGAGATGTTGATCTCGCTTTTTTTGTTTTTTAAAATTTATTTTCCGGGTTTTAGTAAGAAAACGCTTTTATATCTGCTTCTAATTTCTGCCAGATTTCTCTCTGCTTCTATTCTAGTTTTGAAATTACCGACTATTACTTTGTAATTTGGTGTACTAAAGATAATCGTTCCGTCTATACTGGGATTTTCTCGTTTGAAATCTGAAAGCGTTTTTTTTGCATCATCGCTTTTTCCGCTAAAGATTTGAATTCTATAAGTATCGTTTGTATTTATTGACGTGTTAATTTTACGTTTCTCGTTTAGTAGTTGCTCAAATTTACTGTCTTGGCTTAATGTTAAATTTTGGTCTTGTGCGTTAATATTGTGTGCGAAAGCAATCGTTGTAATTGTTAATAACAAATTTTTTGAAGGACTTAAAATTCTCATAATGTGATGGTTTTTATGCAAAAATACTATTTAAAGTTTGAGTGTAAAATTTTAATATTATTTAGAATTGATATAAATTGATATTTAAGAGTATTTTAAGGTTTTGAGAATAGTTCATAAGTCGTATTTTTGTGCAAGTTTTAAAAGAGGGTGTGTGTTTTTCCTGAATTTAGTGCAGAAAAAATCATACCAAAAATTAGTAGACAATTATTTATACTATATGAAAAAGGTGGGTAACCATAATTCGATCTCAAGAAAATTGCTGTTTGGCTTATCGCTGACGTTAATTTTCTCCCTAACTTCATTTGCTCAAGATGCTGCTGCTCCGGCGGCGCCTGAAGCTGCGGCTGCTGCTCCAGCTGCGGGAGGCGGTGATCCAGTAAAAGGGAAGGAACTTTTTAATGCAAATTGCGCTGCATGTCACAAATTAGATGCTAAATCAACTGGTCCTGCTTTAAGGGGAGTTGCAGATAAGCATGATATGGCTTGGATTTACAAGTGGGTGCATAACAGTTCTGACATGATTAAGTCAGGTGATCCTGTTGCTGTTAAACTTTTCGAGGAAAATAATAAAGCAGTGATGACTTCTTTTCCTCAGTTATCTGAAGGTGATATTGATAATATCATAGCTTATACTTCTCAGCCTAAAGCTGAACCTGCGGCTGCAGCTGGTGGTGCAGCAACTCCTCCAGGAACAAATGTTGAGGCTGGCGGAATTTCAAATAATATTATTTTAGGAGCTCTTGCTCTTGTAATGGCTATCTTGGTTGTGATGTTGTTCATGGTGAACAAAGTATTGACTAAAGTGGCAAATAAAAACGGTATTGAAGTTGCTCCAAAAGAAGCTAGAACTCCAATTTGGAAAGCTTTTGTGCAGAATCAATTCTTGGTTTTGGTAACTGCAATCTTTTTGCTTTTGGCAAGTGGTTATTTTGTTTACGGTTACTTAATGCAAGTAGGTGTAGATCAGAATTACGAGCCAATTCAGCCAATTCACTACTCTCACAAAATTCACGCTGGTGACAACGAAATCAATTGTAAATATTGTCACTCTGCTGCTCGTGTAAGTAAAACAGCTGGTATTCCTTCTTTAAATGTTTGTATGAACTGTCATAAAAATATTTCTGAGGTTGCTGAAACAACTGCTACTCCTGAGTACAGTAAAGCTTTCTACGATGCGCAAATTCAAAAATTATATGATGCTGTTGGATGGGATAAGACTAAACAAGCTTATACTGGAAAAACACAGCCTGTAAAATGGGTTCGTATTCATAATCTTCCTGATTTTGTTTACTTCAATCACTCTCAACACGTTTCTGTTGCAGGTATTGAATGTCAAACTTGTCACGGTCCAGTGCAAGAATTCGAAATCATGAAGCAATACTCTAAATTAACAATGGGATGGTGTGTTGATTGCCATAGAAAAACTGATGTTAAGATGGAAGGTAATGCTTACTATGATAAGATTCATGCTGAACTTTCTAAAAAATACGGTGTAGAGAAATTAACTGCAGCGCAAATGGGAGGTTTAGAATGCGGTAAATGCCACTATTAATCGATTTATTAAGATTTTAATATATATATACAATGTCATCAAACAAAAAATACTGGAAAAGTGTTGAAGAGCTAGAAAATAGCTCTATTGTTGAGGCGCTTAGAAATAACGAGTTTGTTGAAGAAATTCCTACTGATGAGTTTTTAGGTAATGCTGATGCTTTATCTACATCTGGGACTTCACGTCGTGACTTTTTAAAGTACGTTGGGTTTAGTACTGCGGCTGTTACATTAGCTGCTTGCGAAGGTCCTGTTCACAAGTCTATCCCTTATGTATTACAACCAGAGCAAATCATTCCTGGTGTTGCAGATTATTATGCAACTACCGTATTTGATGGTTTTGATTTTGCAAATCTTTTGGTTAAAACTCGTGAGGGTCGTCCAATTAAAATTGAAAACAATACAATTGCAGGTGCTAAATTTGCTGCGAACGCTAGAATTCATGCTTCAATCTTGGGGTTATATGATAGTGGTCGTTTGAAAGAGCCAAAAGTAGATGGTAAAGATTCTACTTGGTCTGCAGTTGATTTAAAAATCAAATCAAGTTTAGCTGATGCAAAAGCTAAAGGAGGTCAAGTTGTATTGTTAACTAATACTTTAGCAAGTCCAACTACAGAGAAATTAATCGCTGAGTTTATTGCTAAAAATCCAAATGCTAAACACGTTGTATACGATGCGGTTTCTTCATCTGAAGCTTTAGATGCTTTCGAATCTGTATATGGTCAAAGAGCTTTGGTTGATTATGATTTCTCAAAAGCTTCTTTAATTGTATCTGTTGGTGCTGATTTCTTAGGAGACTGGCAAGGTGGAGGATATGATTCTGGGTATGCAAAAGGACGTATTCCTCAAAATGGAAAAATGTCTCGTCACTTCCAGTTTGAATCTAATATGACATTATCTGGAGCTGCTGCTGATAAGCGTGTTCCGATGACTACAGCGGTTCAAAAACAAGCTTTAGTTCAAATTTATAACACTATTGCAGGTGCTTCTGTTCCTGTAGCTTTAGATGCAAATGTTAAAGCTGAAGTAGTAAAAGCTGCACAACAGCTTAAAGCTGCTGGATCAAAAGGAGTTTTAGTATCTGGAATTGAAGATAAAAATGCTCAATTATTAGTTTTAGCTATCAATCAAGTATTAGCTAGTGAAGCTTTTAGTACTGCTGGAGCAAGACAAATTAGAAAGGGCTCTAATGCTGTTGTTGCACAGTTGATTAAAGATTTGAATGCAGGAAGTGTTCATACTTTAATTATGAGTGGAGTTAACCCAGCATATACATTAGCTGATTCTGAAGCTTTTGTATCTGGATTGAAAAAAGTTAAAACCTCTGTTGCTTTTTCATTAAAAGAAGATGAAACTGCATCGATTGTAAATGTTGCTGCTGCGGCTCCTCATTACCTAGAATCTTGGGGTGATGTTGAAATTACAAGCGGAACTTACAGTTTAACACAGCCAACAATTCGCCCAATCTTTAATACAAAACAATTTCAAGATGTTTTATTGTCATTAAATGGTACTGCAGGTACTTTTTATGATTATTTAAAAGCAAATTCTGGAGTATTTACTGCAGGATCTTCTTGGAACAAAGTATTACATGATGGTGTGGCTGTTGTAGGATCTACAGTATTATCTGGAGGAGCTATTGATGCTGCTTCTGCTGCAAGTGCTGTTTCAAAATCTAAAGCTGCTGGTGAGTACGAATTAGTATTGTACACTAAAACAGGATTAGGAGATGGACAACATGCAAACAACCCTTGGTTGCAAGAGTTTCCAGATCCAATTACAAGAGTTTCTTGGGATAACTATGTTACAGTTTCTAATGCAGATGCTAAAAAACTTGGTTTGTCAAACGAGATTGTTGCAAACGGTGGTCTAAATGGTAGTTATGCTACTATTACTATTGCTGATGGATTGAAATTGGAAAATGTTCCAGTTATCGTTCAACCAGGTCAGGCAGTTGGAACTTTAGGTTTGGCTTTAGGTTATGGACGTAAAGCTTCTCTAAAAGAAGAAATGCAAGTAGGTTTAAATGCTTACGCTTTATATAAAGGATTTAATGGAGTTCAATCTGTTTCTATCGTTAAAGCTGGAGGAGAGCATGAGTTTGCTTGTGTTCAAGGACAGAAAACTTTAATGGGTAGAGGTGATATTATTAAAGAAACTACTTTAAAAATATTCAATACTGAAGATGCAGAACATTGGAATGAAAAACCAATGGTATCTTTAGATCACCAAGAAGTTGAAGCTACTACAGTAGATTTATGGGAATCGTTTGATCGTACAACTGGTCACCACTTCAACCTTTCAATTGACTTAAATGCTTGTACTGGATGTGGAGCTTGCGTTATCGCTTGTCACGCTGAAAACAACGTTCCTGTTGTAGGTAAAGCTGAAGTTAGAAGAAGCCGTGATATGCACTGGTTACGTATCGATAGATACTATTCTTCTGAAGATACTTTTGAAGGTGATAACGAGAGAAAAGAAGGAATTGCTGGTTTATCAAGTTCATTGTCTACATTCAATGAAATGGAAAAACCTGGAGATAATCCACAAGTAGCATTCCAGCCAGTAATGTGTCAACACTGTAACCACGCACCTTGTGAAACAGTATGTCCTGTCGCTGCAACTTCTCACGGTCGTCAAGGTCAAAACCACATGGCTTATAACAGATGTGTTGGTACTCGTTATTGTGCAAATAACTGTCCTTATAAAGTTCGTCGTTTTAACTGGTTCTTGTACAACAAAAACAGTGAATTCGATTATCATATGAATGACGATTTAGGTCGTATGGTATTAAACCCAGACGTAAACGTTCGTTCTCGTGGAGTTATGGAAAAATGTTCTTTCTGTATCCAAAGTACTCAAGCAGTAATTCTTCAAGCTAAACGTGAAGGTAGAGTAGTAGCAAAAGATGAGTTCAACAATGCTTGTGCTTGTTCTGCAGCTTGTTCTTCTGGAGCTATGGTTTTTGGAGATGTAAATGATAAAGAAAGTGAAGTTGCTAAACTTGCTGAAAGCGAAAGAGCATACCACTTATTAGAGCATGTGGGTACAAAACCAAATGTTTTCTATCATGTAAAAGTTAGAAATACTTAGTAAAATTATTAATTAAGAAACAATATAAAGGATTATGTCGTCTCACTACGAAGCACCCATTAGAAAACCTTTAGTTATAGGTGATAAATCATATCACGATGTAACTGTAGATGTGGCAGCGCCTGTTGAAGGACCTGCAAATAAACAATGGTGGATTGTATTTACAATCGCATTAGTAGCCTTCCTTTGGGGGTTAGGTTGTATAATTTACACCGTATCTACCGGTATCGGAACATGGGGATTAAATAAAACAGTTGGTTGGGCTTGGGATATCACTAACTTCGTTTGGTGGGTAGGTATTGGTCACGCCGGAACATTAATTTCTGCGGTATTATTACTTTTCCGTCAACGTTGGAGAATGGCTATTAACCGTTCTGCGGAAGCCATGACTATTTTCTCAGTAGTACAAGCAGGTTTGTTCCCAATTATTCACATGGGTCGTCCATGGTTAGCATACTGGGTATTGCCTATTCCAAACCAGTTTGGATCTCTTTGGGTAAACTTTAACTCACCATTACTTTGGGACGTATTTGCGATTTCAACGTATCTTTCAGTATCATTAGTATTCTGGTGGACTGGTTTATTGCCTGATTTCGCTATGCTTCGTGATAGAGCTATTACTCCATTTAACAAAAGAGTTTATTCTATCCTAAGTTTTGGATGGAGCGGTAGAGCTAAAGATTGGCAACGTTTTGAAGAAGTATCTTTAGTATTAGCTGGTTTAGCTACTCCTCTTGTACTTTCTGTACACACAATTGTATCGATGGACTTTGCTACTTCTGTAATTCCAGGATGGCATACAACAATTTTCCCTCCTTACTTCGTTGCAGGAGCGGTATTCTCAGGATTTGCAATGGTAAACACATTGTTGATCGTAATGAGAAAAGTTTCTAACCTTGAAGCATATATCACATTACAACATATCGAGTTAATGAACATCATTATCATGATTACTGGATCTATTGTAGGTGTTGCTTACATCACTGAGTTATTCGTAGCTTGGTATTCAGGTGTAGAATATGAGCAATATGCATTCTTAAACAGAGCTACTGGACCTTACTGGTGGGCATATTGGTCAATGATGACATGTAACGTGTTCTCTCCTCAGTTCATGTGGTTCAAAAAATTAAGAACAAGTATCATGTTTTCATTTATCATTTCGATCGTGGTAAACATCGGTATGTGGTTTGAAAGATTTGTAATTATTGTTACTTCTTTACATAGAGATTACCTTCCATCTTCTTGGACAATGTTCTCACCAACATTTGTTGATATTGGAATTTTCATTGGAACGATTGGTTTCTTCTTTGTATTGTTTTTATTATACTCTAGAACATTCCCTGTAATTGCTCAGGCAGAGGTTAAAACAATTTTGAAAGGAACAGGAGATAATTACATTAGAGAAAGAGCAAACAGTAAAGATTCACATCATGAGTAATAAAGTAATATACGCCATTTATAATGACGATGATATTTTGATGAATGCAGTAAAGAAAACAAGAGCTGCGCATCATCATATTGAAGAGGTTTTTACTCCATTCCCAGTTCACGGATTGGATAAAGCTATGGGCTTAGCACCAACAAGATTAGCAATTTGTGCGTTCCTTTATGGATGTGTTGGTATTTCTGTTGCAACATTTATGATGAGTTATATCATGATTCATGATTGGCCGCAAGATATCGGAGGGAAACCAAGTTTTAGTTTCATTCAAAACATGCCTTCTTTTGTGCCGATTATGTTTGAGATGACTGTATTTTTTGCAGCTCACTTAATGGTTATTACTTTTTATATGAGAAGTAGATTATGGCCATTCAAAGAAGCTGAGAATCCAGATGTAAGAACTACTGATGATCACTTCTTAATGGAAGTAGCAATAAATGATAACGAAGCAGAGTTGGTTTCTTTCTTTGAAGGAACAGGAGCTGTTGAAGTTAAAGTAATAGAAAAGAATTAATTGTAGCTATGAAAAGGATATATAAAATAACACTTTTAGTTGGTATAACTATTTTAGTTTCATCTTGCCACAATAATTCGGCACCGAACTATCAGTATTTCCCAAATATGTATGAATCTGTTGCTTACGAGCCTTATGCAGAAGCAAAAATATTTAAGGGAGGAAAAGAAGGACAGCTTCCTGTTGCAGGAACTATTAATAGAGGTTTTGAACCTTATGAGTATGAAAATTCAACTGCTGGTTATGAATTGGCTAAAGCTAATTTGAAATCTCCTTTGGATTCTATCGAAAGAAATTCTGGAAAAGGAAAAGAACTTTTCGAAATTTACTGTATTAGCTGCCATGGTGCAACTGGAAACGGTAAAGGTAAATTGGTTGAAAGAGAAAAATTTCTTGGAGTACCTAGCTATAAAGACAGAGAAATCACTGAAGGAAGTATCTTTCATGTTGAGACTTATGGTTTAAATGCAATGGGTTCACATGCAAATCAATTAAGTGCTCACGAACGTTGGTTAGTTGCTGACTATGTTCTGAAACTAAAAAGCCAATTATAATTGTTGAACAAACTGATCGTAATAGATATGTATACATTTTCAAGTAAATTAAAAACTTTTTCTATCATCTTAATGGCCGTTGGTATATTAGGAATTGGGTATGGTTTTTTAAGTGCGCCAAAAGATATTCAAGAAGTTGAAAAAATACTAGCTGCAGATGAACATGGTTCTCATGGTGCTGCACATGAAGAGAAAGCGGAGGCATCTCACAAAGAAGCAGGTCATCATGAAGCTGCTGCTGAAGCATCACATGATTCTCACAAGGGAGCTGATCATGCTGAAGTTTCTGGTGCAAATGAGCACGAAAAACATTTGAAGCATGTATTGCACCAATTGCAAAACAAACCTTGGTCTGCAGTATATGTAGCTTGTATTTTCTTTTTACTGCTTTCTATGGGAGTTTTAGCTTTTTATGCTATTCAACAGGTTGCTCAGGCAGGTTGGTCTCCAGTTTTGTTTAGAGTAATGCAAGGTATTACAGCTTATTTACCAGCTGGTTCAATTATCTTTTTCATAATCCTAGTTTTATGTGGTTTACACTTCAATCACATTTTCGTATGGTTGGGTGAAGGTGTAACAGATCCTAAACACGCAGATTATGACGCTATTATTGCTGGGAAATCAGGATATTTAAATTTCCCATTCTGGATTGTTAGAGCTTTTATCTTTTTATTAGGATGGAATATCTACCGTCATTTTTCTAGAAAAAACTGTTTAGCACAAGATGAAGCAAATGATGATCTTTACTACAAAAAGAACTTTAAGGCTTCTGCAGGATTCTTAGTATTCTTTATCGTTTCTGAGTCTATCATGGCTTGGGACTGGATTATGTCTTTTGATCCTCACTGGTTTAGTACTTTGTTTGCTTGGTATGTATTCGCTTCTTTCTTTGTAAGTGGTATAACAGCTATTGCATTAGTAACTATTTACTTGAAATCAAAAGGGTATTTAGAGTATGTAAATACTAGCCACATTCATGATTTAGCTAAATTCATGTTTGGTATTAGTGTTTTCTGGACATACTTATGGTTCTCTCAATTTATGTTGATCTGGTATGCTAACATTCCAGAGGAGGTAACTTACTTTGTAACAAGAATTCAATTATATAACCTTCCTTTCTTTGGAGCGGTTGTTATGAACTTTGTTTTCCCATTATTAATATTAATCAATACTGATTTCAAACGTCTTAGCTGGGTTATTGTTATGGCTGGTGTTGTAATATTATTAGGTCACTACATTGATTTCTTTAATATGATCATGCCTGGTACAGTAGGGGACAAATGGTTTATTGGAGTTCCTGAAATTGCATCGGTTCTTTTCTTCTTAGGTTTATTTATATTTGTTGTATTTACTGCATTAACTAAATCTCCTTTGCTTGCAAAAAGAAATCCTTTCATTGAAGAAAGTAAACATTTTCATTATTAATATTTAAAGAAGTAAACAGATGACAAGTTTGTTGGTAATTATAGTTTTAGTTTTATTAGCAGTTGCATTATGGCAATTGACGAAGATATTTGATCTTACTCAGGTTGGAGCATCTTCGGACGATTCTCAGGTTGCATCAGATAATGACAATAACATTCAGGGATATATTTTGTTTGGCTTTTTAGCTTTCATTTATATATTTACTATTTATGGTTTACTAAAATGGGGTAATTTGGCACTTCATACTCCTGCTTCTGAGCATGGTGGTTTAGTAGATAATTTAATGAATATTACTTGGGTTTTGATCTTTACAGTTCAAGTAATTACTCAAGGTTTATTATACTGGTTTTCTTTTAAATACAAAGGAAACAAAGATAAAAAAGCATTATTCTTTGCTGATAGTAATAAATTAGAAGCAATTTGGAGTATCATTCCTTCTGTTGTTTTGGCATGTTTAATTCTTTACGGATTATATGCTTGGAATAACATTATGTTTGTTGATAAAGATGAAGATGTAATCGAAATCGAATTATACGCTCAACAATTTAAATGGACAGCAAGATATGCTGGTCAAGATAATGTTTTAGGAAAAGCTAACGTACGTTTAATCGAGGGTGTTAACACATTAGGTGTTGATATGTCTGATAAAAACTCTCAAGATGATATCGTAGTTTCTGAATTACATATTCCTAAAGGTAAAAAAGTTCACTTTAAAATGCGTTCTCAGGACGTATTACACTCAGCTTACTTTCCTCACTTTAGAGCTCAGATGAACTGTGTTCCTGGTATGGTTACTGAGTTTGCTTTTGTTCCAACTTACACTACTGCAGAATACAGAGAGTTACCATTCATGGTTGAAAAAGTTGCGAATATCAATAAACTTAGAGCTGAAAAAAGTAATGAGTTAGTTGCAAAAGGAGGAACAGCTTTAGATCCTTATACATTTGACTATTTATTATTATGTAATAAAATTTGTGGAGCTTCACACTACAACATGCAAATGAAAGTTGTTGTAGATACTCCAGAAGATTATAAAAAATGGTTAAGTGAAAAAACTACTTTAGCTCAGGATATTGCAGCGGCGAAAGCAGCTGAGAAGCCAGCTGAAGGAGCTGCACCGACTACAGATAGTGCTTCTAAAGTTGTTGACACAGTGAAAGCTGTTGTTGATACAGTAAAGGCAGCTGTAGCTAAAGTTGCAATGAAATAATATTATTTAGAAAATTTAAAGTACACATATATGTCAGCAGAAGCGCACGATCACGATCACGGACACGATCACGAGCACGAACATCATCATAAAGACACGTTCATTACTAAATATATTTTTAGTATTGATCACAAAATGATTGCTAAACAATACTTGATTACTGGTATTGTTATGGGAGTAATTGGTATTGCAATGTCCTTGCTTTTCAGAATGCAATTGGCGTGGCCAGAAGAGTCTTTTAAGATATTTAATGTTTTATTAGGAGATAAATTTGCACCTGATGGTGTAATGGCAAATGATATTTATTTAGCTTTAGTTACAATTCACGGTACCATCATGGTATTCTTTGTACTGACAGCCGGTTTAAGTGGAACTTTTAGTAACTTACTTATTCCGCTTCAAATTGGAGCAAGAGATATGGCCTCTGGATTCATGAATATGATTTCTTACTGGTTGTTTTTCTTATCAGCTGTTGTAATGTTATGTTCATTATTTGTTGAAGCTGGTCCAGCTTCTGCGGGATGGACAATCTATCCACCATTAAGTGCTTTACCACAAGCAATTCCTGGTTCGGGAACTGGTATGACTTTATGGTTAGTATCTATGGCTATTTTCATCGCATCTTCTTTGATGGGATCTTTAAATTACATTGTTACTGTTCTTAACTTGAGAACTAAAGGAATGTCTATGACTAGACTTCCACTTACAATCTGGACATTTTTCGTAACAGCTATTATTGGTGTTATTTCATTCCCAGTATTATTATCTGCTGCTTTATTATTAATTTTTGATAGAAGCTTTGGTACTTCATTCTTCTTATCGGATATTTATATTGCAGGTGAAGTTTTACACTACCAAGGAGGTTCTCCAGTATTGTTTGAGCACTTATTCTGGTTCTTAGGTCACCCTGAGGTTTATATCGTAATTTTACCAGCAATGGGTCTTGTTTCTGAAATTATGGCTACGAATGCTCGTAAACCAATCTTCGGATATAGAGCGATGATTATGTCAGTTCTTGCAATTGCATTTTTATCTACTATTGTATGGGGTCACCACATGTTTATTTCAGGTATGAATCCTTTCTTAGGATCTGTATTTACTTTTACAACTTTATTGATTGCGATCCCATCTGCTGTAAAAGCGTTCAACTGGATTACAACTTTATGGAAAGGAAACTTACAGTTTAACCCTGCAATGTTATTCTCTATCGGAATGGTTTCTACTTTCATCACTGGAGGTTTAACAGGAATTATTTTAGGAGATAGTACTTTAGATATTAACGTTCATGATACTTACTTCGTAATTGCTCACTTTCACCTAGTAATGGGTATCTCTGCACTTTATGGAATGTTCGCTGGTATTTACCACTGGTTCCCTAAAATGTATGGAAGAATGTTAAATAAAAACTTAGGTTATATTCACTTCTGGATTACTGCAGTTTGTGCTTATGGAGTTTTCTTCCCGATGCACTTTATTGGATTAGCTGGTCTTCCAAGACGTTACTATACAAATACAAACTTCCCATTATTTGATGATTTACAAAATGTGAATGTTTTAATTACAACATTTGCTCTTGTAGGAGGTGCGTTCCAATTAGTATTCTTATACAACTTCTTTAGTAGTATTTTCTACGGTAAGAAGGCAGTTCAAAATCCATGGAAATCTACAACATTAGAGTGGACAACTCCAGTAGAGCATATCCATGGAAACTGGCCAGGAGAAATTCCTCATGTATATCGTTGGCCGTATGACTACAGTAACCCAAATCATGATGTAGATTTTGTTCCTCAAAATGTACCAATGAAAGAAGGTGAAGAAGTTTTACACCACTAGAAATATTAAAAAAGACTATCAGAAATGATAGTCTTTTTTTTGTTTAGTTAAAGTTGTAAACCTTCAGTTTTACTATTTTACAAAACTAATTACTTTCTATATCTTTGTAGGATGAACGAAAATCTTGATCCTACTACTAAAGGATACAACTCAGAAGAATTAGATCTTGAAAAAAGATTGCGTCCGCTGTCATTTGATGATTTTGCCGGCCAGGACCAAGTTTTGGAAAATTTGAAAGTTTTTGTGGCCGCAGCCAATCAACGTGGCGAAGCGCTTGATCATGCTTTGTTTCATGGACCTCCTGGATTAGGAAAAACGACTTTGGCTAATATTCTGGCAAATGAGTTGCAAGTTGGTATTAAAATTACTTCTGGGCCTGTTTTAGATAAACCTGGTGACTTGGCTGGGTTATTAACTAATCTTGATGAGAGAGATGTTTTGTTTATAGACGAGATTCATCGTTTAAGTCCAGTTGTTGAAGAATATTTGTATTCAGCAATGGAAGATTTCAAAATTGATATTATGATAGAATCTGGTCCAAATGCCAGAACGGTTCAAATCAATTTAAATCCTTTTACTTTAATTGGAGCAACTACTCGTTCTGGATTATTGACTGCTCCAATGCGAGCTCGTTTCGGAATTTCTTCTCGTTTGCAATATTATTCAACAGAACTTTTAACTACGATCGTAGAAAGAAGTGCAGGAATATTAAAAATGCCAATTGATCTTGAAGCCGCAATTGAAATAGCAGGTAGAAGTCGCGGAACTCCACGCATTGCAAATGCCCTATTGCGTAGAGTTAGAGATTTTGCGCAAATAAAAGGTAACGGAACTATTGATATCGAAATTTCAAAATATGCATTAAAAGCATTAAATGTAGATGCTCACGGTCTTGACGAGATGGACAATAAAATTTTATTGACTATTATTAATAAGTTTAAGGGAGGTCCGGTTGGACTTTCTACATTAGCAACTGCTGTATCTGAAAGTAGTGAAACTATTGAGGAAGTTTATGAGCCTTTCCTGATTCAGGAAGGATTTATTATGCGTACACCTCGTGGTCGCGAAGTGACTGAGAAAGCATATAAACATCTAGGAAAAATAAACACAAATATACAGGGAGGTTTATTTTAATTTTTATGTCTGTTAGTTCAAAATATATCTATCCAAACCAATTATCAATAATTAGATTTTTTAGAGATGCTGAAGGCGTCCGTAGAAATCCGATTCCTTTTCATAGAAGATATTTTGAAAAATTTGGAGATTCTTTTTCTATTAGAATTGGTTTCTCAAAATATATAATATTATCAAGAGATAATGAGGTAGCTCAATATATTTTAGTTAAGAATCAGAAGAATTATCATAAATCTAAATTTCAATCAGTATATCTTTCTAAATATTTAGGAAGCGGACTTTTAACAAGTGATGGTGATTTTTGGTTAAAACAAAGACGCCTTATTCAGCCAGCATTTCATAAACAGAAGATGAATCAGCTTGTTGATAATATGAATTCGACTATTGCCTCAGAATTAGATAACTTGATTGAAGCAATGCCAATAGATCTTTTTCCTATTATGAGTAATTTGGCATTTAATGTTGTGGCCAAATCTTTATTTCAGCTCTCAGCAGCAGAGGATAAATTTCAACGTATTAAATTTATTATAGAGGAAGTTCAGAATTTCTTAATTAAAGAAATTAGACTTCCACATAAAGCTTGGTGGTTTTCATTGAGTGGTCAGGTAAGTAAACATCTTAAATTAGCTGAAGAGAATAATACTATTATTAGGAAAATTATTGAAGAAAGAAAAACGTCAGGTGAAGAAATAAATGATTTGCTTAATATGCTTTTGGAAACCAGATATGAAGATACTGGCGAAGGGATGTCTATTGAACAATTGATTGATGAAATTAAAGTTTTGTTTATTGCAGGACATGAAACAACAGCTAATGCTTTAACTTTTACACTTCAGCTTTTGGGAGGAAACCCAGAAGTACAGCAAAAAGTCTTTCAAGAAATAATGGAGATTGAATCACAAACGGATAATGTTATAGAACAGCTTCAAAAAATGGCTTATACCAATGCTGTTTTAAACGAGTCAATGCGTTTGTATCCGCCTGCTTGGATTACTGACAGGCAAAATCTGGAAGATGATTCTTTAGCTCAATTTAAAATAAAAAAAGATACTTTAATTGGAGTTTCTTTTTATGAATTGCATCGAAATCCTAAATATTGGAGTAATCCAGATGAGTTTATTCCAGAACGATTTCTTGGTGAACAAAAAAAGGAATCGATGCAGTATTTTTATCCGTTTGGTGCAGGTCCGAGAATGTGTATTGGAACTGGTTTTGCTATTTATGAGATGTGCTTAACAATAGCGCAGATTGTAAAAAAGTATAGAATTCAATCGAATAATGATGCTGTTCAATTCAATCCATTAATTACTCTAAAACCAGTTAACGTAGAAGTTTTATTCTTTAAACGATGAGTATCAATTCTAAAGAGACATATTCAAAATTTATAAAAGCGGAAGCGAAAAGACTGGGTTTTATTTCCTGTGGTATTTCTAAAGCAGGTTTTCTAGAGCAAGAGGCACCTCGCCTTGAAAAATGGCTAAATAACAACCATAATGGACAGATGTCTTATATGGAAAACCATTTTGATAAACGTTTAGATCCAACATTGTTGGTTGATGACGCAAAGAGTGTAGTTTCTCTTTTGCTGAATTATTTTCCATCTGAATCTCAAAATGACGAAAGTTTTAAGATATCCAAATATGCATATGGGCAGGATTATCATTTTGTTATTAAAGAAAAATTGAAAGAATTTTTACATTCAATTAAGGAAAATATTGGTGAAGTTTCTGGTCGTGCTTTTGTTGATTCTGCTCCAGTTTTAGATAAAGCCTGGGCAGCAAAAAGTGGCTTAGGCTGGATTGGGAAGAATAGTAACCTGCTAACTCAAAAAGTAGGTTCTTTTTATTTTATAGCAGAACTTATATTAGATTTAGACTTAGAATATGATCATGCTGTAACAGATCATTGCGGTTCTTGTACCGCATGTATAGACGCTTGTCCGACGCAAGCCATTGTAGCACCTTACATCGTTGATGGAAGCAAATGTATCTCTTACTACACAATTGAATTAAAAGAAAATCTTCCTTATGAAATGAAAGGAAAATTTGATGAATGGATGTTTGGATGTGATACTTGCCAAGATGTTTGTCCATGGAATAGATTTTCAAAACCACATTCTGAACCTTTGTTTAATCCGAATCCAGATTTACTTTCTTTTACCAAAAAAGACTGGATGGAAATAACGGAAGAAACGTTTAAGGTTATTTTTAAAAACTCTCCCATAAAAAGAACAAAGTTCGATGGTTTAAAACGAAATATTAGATTTTTAGAATAGAAAATCAAATTATTTTAACGATCTGATTTATAGTTTTTTAAGTTTTATATAGTAGGTAAAAACTTATTTTTAAATCTTACAAAATATTGTGTTTTCGTGTGTTTTTTCTGTAAGAATATGATTTATTCGTAATTCTTTAAGAAATTATGACCTCTTCATTATCAAATGTTTACAATTTTAAGTTATTACAAACAATTAACACTTGTTAAAATGTGTCGTTTAACGATTTTCTTTGCATTTTATCGAATAATATCTTCGGAATCCTAGTCTTTCCTATACTTTCGTAGCTCCAAAACTACTAATTTAATCCTGAAACGACTACGATATGAGTCTTTCGCTTATAATGCTTATGGTAAAATTTTACTATTACAGTGTTGAAAAAACTTTTTTCAAGCACTTAAAATCCAATTCCTACAATTTTTCGTATTTCACCTATATGCTAAAAACGATCATCAGTTTTTTAGCGTCACAATTTTCTGTTCCACAAACTCAAGTTGTCTATGCCTAACTTTACTTTTGCTCAGTCTAAATTTTTCAGACTTAATTTATTTGTTTTATTATTGATTTCGAGCGTTTCTTTTGCTCAGGTCTGTGGTACCCCTGGTGCCGATGGGCCAGTCAATGTATCTACTTCTATCAATACTTATTATCCGATCGCAACTTCAAGTAATTTGAGTTTGCCAATAGATTCTAAATCAATTACTCTAGGGGCAGTTCCTGCAACGGACTCTTATGGTAATAATTTTGGAGCAACACAAATTTCTGCGGGTGATTTGGTTTTAATTATGCAGATGCAGGATGCTACAATAAATTACACAAACAGCTCTGTTTATGGTTCAGGATCAGCCACTAGCGGTCCAGATAATGCAGGAGGGACAGGATTTACAAATGCTGGTAATTCAGGAGTTTACGAGTATGTTATTGCTACAAATAATGTTCCTTTAACAGGAGGAGTTTTGAATTTTACTGGAACAGGTAGTAATGGAGGTACTTTTAATAGTTATGTTAATGCTCCTCCAACCACAACATCTGGAAAGAAAACTTTTCAAGTTATTCGTGTACCGCAGTTTTCAAATTTAACATTAAGTTCTAATATAACAACTCCACCTTTTAATGGTGTTGCAGGAGGTATAATTGCTTTTAATGTATCTGGTACTTTTAATTTTAATGGATTTACTATTGATGGATCTGCAAGGGGATTTAGAGGAGGTTTTAGTCCTGTGGCAAATACCGGTGTAAATAATTCTGATACTTATGTTGGGCTTTCAACTAATACTGTAGTTTCTGGAAAAGGAGAAGGTATTGCGGGTACTCCAAAATATATGTGGGATGGTTTTAATGAAGTTACAATAGCTAATGAAGGATTGCCTAACGGATCAGCGGGTAGAGGTGCCCCAGCAAATGCAGGTGGTGGAGGAAATGACCATAATTCCGGCGGCGGCGGCGGCGGTAATGGTGGATATGGAGGACTAGGAGGTAAAGGTTGGCAAGGTGGCGAAGGAGCTCTAAGTCCTGCGACAGGTGGAGGAAGACCTGGATTTACTTCTTACATTGGATCCACACCTATTTTAACCAGACTTATCATGGGAGGAGGAGGTGGTGCCGGTGATGCTAATAACGCAATAAATGGTGTTAAAGGTGGAGTCGGTGGAGCTATTATTCTTATTAACGCAGGTAACATTCAAGGAACTGGAATTATAAGAGCGAATGGAGGAGATGGAGCGCCTGGTTCTTACGCAGGAGCGCCAGATGGTGCTGGAGGTGGTGGAGCAGGAGGAACTGTTTTCTTAAATATTTCGAATCAGGCTCCAATTGGCACAAATATTAATATTCAGGCCAATGGTGGAAAAGGTGGTAACACACTTAATGACGCTGGAAATTCGCACGGACCAGGTGGCGGTGGCGGTGGTGGTATCATCAGATACAAGGTACCCGGAACAGGAGTGACTATTACGACTTCTGTAGCTGGTGGTGCTTCTGGTAAGACTGATAATGGTAATGGAGAAGATCATGGTGCACAACCAGGGGTTTTAGGGTATGTGGCATCATTTAATTCTTCAGACGTACCTGCTTATCTACAAATTAACTCTAATTGTTTGGCTACACTCAATACTACAGTAAAGTCAGTAACAAAATCAGTTTGTAATAAAATAAACGAAACAGTTTCTTATGAAATTGAAATAACAAATACAGGTAGTGGTAATGCTGCTCAGGTTAGGGCTAATTTTGCATTTCCTACGGGAATTAATTTTGATTCTGCAACAGCTACTTATACAGGAAATGCATCCGGACCAACTGGTGCATTACCTAATACTGGAACTGGAGCTACAGCAGTTAGTCCAATTTTTGGTGGTTTTAATATTCCTTTGAATGGAGTTGTTAAAATAACATTGATTGGTAAAGTAGTTTCAAGTTTAGCTGCCGGACCATTAAGTGCCAATGCTCAGGCATTGTATTTGGATCCAACAAGAACAACGTCGGAGCCAAACAGGATGATTACACCAGCAATAAATTCTTTTGGGAGTAAAAATACGACTTATCAAACAGGTGGGGGATTGGCAGTTTTAGGTTCAAATTTTTCAGGATCAACTTCTACAGCAGATGATATCGCTGTTAAACCAACACCTGCCAAACCAACCATTAGTAATGGAGGTTCTCTAACATTTTGTCAGGGTGGAAGTGTGGTTTTGACTTCTAGTGCAGGAACAAGCTATCAGTGGTCAAATGGTTTAACAACCCAATCTATTACAGTATCAACTTCGGGCGATTACAGTGTTCAGGTAACAAATTCTGATGGTTGCCAAAGTGTGTCTTCGGACAATACTACGGTTACGGTTATACCCAACCCGTCGGCACCAACGGCTACGGCACAGTCATTCTGTTCGGCAGACAACAGTACGGTAGCGAATCTGGTTCCATCGGGATCTTCATACAAATGGTACAGCGCCTCAACAGGAGGTACTGCACTTGCAGGCACGACAGTTCTGGCTACAGGGAACTATTTTGTGAGCCAGACAACAAACGGCTGCGAGAGTACAAGAACTTCGGTTGCGGTAACGGTCAATACAAACCCTGTTATGCCGACTTTAAGTACTGTAACACAACCAACTTGTGGTACACCAACTGGAAGTTTTACAATTACAAATTATAATTCTCTATATACTTATTCTATAACTCCTATTGGAGCTACATTAAATACAACAACAGGTGTAGTTACAGGAACAAAAGGGATCTATAAATTAACAGCGACTTTAAATAATTGTACTTCTGATTTTTCTAATTCAGTAGAAATTAACTCTGAAATTTGTGCAGTTGATGACGACAGTTATGCAGTCCAGACTCCTGGCACAAGCACAGCGGTTGCGGTAGGCAATGTAAGGGATAATGATACGCTGAACGGAGTTTCTGCAAGCAGCACTAACACAGTGATTACAGCAGTTACGACAGGTCCATTGAGCATCAGTGCAAACGGAGATTTGACCCTTGCACCGAATACGACATCAGGCACCTATAAAATCACCTACCAGCTATGCGAGGCAGGAACCAATTCAACAAACTGCGATACTGCGGAAGCCACGGTAGTGGTAAAACGAGTAATCGATGCAGTTGACGACAACAGCTATGCAGTCCAGACCCCTGGCACCAGCACAGCGGTTGCAGTAGGCAACGTAAGGGATAATGATACGCTGAACGGAGTTTCTGCAAGCAGCACTAACACAGTGATTACAGCAGTTACGACAGGTCCATTGAGCATCAGTGCAAACGGAGATTTGACCCTTGCACCGAATACGACATCAGGTACCTATAAAATCACGTACCAGTTATGCGAGGCAGGAACCAATTCAACAAACTGCGACACTGCGGAAGCTACGGTAGTGGTAAAACGAGTAATCGACGCAGTTGATGACGACAGTTATGCAGTCCAGACTCCTGGCACAAGCACGGCGGTTGCGGTGGGCAATGTAAGGGACAATGACAAGCTGAACGGAGTTTCTGCAAGCAGCACGAACACAGTGATTACAGCAGTTACGACAGGACCATTGAGCATCAGTGCAAACGGAGATTTGACCCTTGCACCGAATACGACCTCAGGTACCTATAAAATCACGTACCAGTTATGCGAGGCAGGAACCAATTCAACAAACTGCGACACTGCGGAAGCTACGGTAGTGGTAAAACGAGTAATCGATGCAGTTGATGACGACAGTTATGCAGTCCAGACTCCTGGCACCAGCACGGCGGTTGCTGTAGGCAATGTAAGGGACAATGACAAGCTGAACGGAGTTTCTGCAAGCAGCACGAACACAGTGATTACAGCAGTTACGACAGGACCATTGAGCATCAGTGCAAACGGAGATTTGACCCTTGCACCGAATACGACCTCAGGCACCTATAAAATCACCTACCAGCTATGCGAGGCAGGAACCAATTCAACAAACTGCGATACTGCGGAAGCCACGGTAGTGGTAAAACGAGTAATCGATGCAGTTGTTGATACAATTACTCCTATTAATGGAAATCTAGGAGGAACAACAGTTTCATTAATAGATAACGATAAATTAAATGGAAATCAAGCTGTTATTGGAACCACTCCTGGAGAAGTAAGTATTAGCATTGTTGGTACATTACCGATAGGATTAACATTAAATACAGACGGAACCATTACAGTTGCTCCAAATACGCCAGCAACAAATTATAATATAGAATATACTATATGCGAAGTTGGTGCTAATCCGTCAAACTGCGATTCAGTAACCATCGTAGTTCCTGTAACAGTTGGGGATTTGGTAGCCAATCCAGATCCAGTAGGATCAGTTATCGGATCAAATACGCCTCAGACATTGGTAAATGTTTTAGAAAACGATACCAAAAACGGAACGAAATTAGATCCATCGGATGTTACATTATCAGTTTCAACGCCAGATCCAAAAGGATATCTGACATTGAATCCAGACGGAACAGTAACTTTAGGAGCGAATCCTCTAGCAGGAGATTATGAACTGACTTACACGATCTGTGAGAAATTGAATGCAGGAAACTGCAAATCAAACACAGTTACCGTAACAGTTGGAGTTCCAGTTATCGATGCAGTTGTTGATACCATAACTCCAATCAATGGAAACATCGGCGGAACAACAGTTTCATTGACAGCCAATGATACCTTAAACGGAAAATCATTTGTTCTTGGAACAAACCCTGGAGAGGTTACACTAAATATAGTTGGAGCACTTCCAGCTGGATTAACGCTGAATGCG
>NZ_DASWYK010000207.1:0-77717 GCF_036405015.1 Flavobacterium sp.
TATGAAGTTTTAAATGAGCTTTATAAAAAAATGAATATTGCTACTCTTTCTGAGGAAAATATAAATGAAGGTTTGGAATATGATTTTATACATATTCAGTTTTATTCGGAGCCAACCGAAGAAGAGAAAAAGTTCTTTAAACGATCTATTAAAAATTTTGTAATCTTTTTTTGCTGTACCAATAGTTTAGAAATAAACGATTTTAAAATGTTGTATTCGGGAAGGCATTTTTTCGATTATACAAAAGGATTGCTAGAAAGTGAATTGATAGATCCCGATAATCCGAAAAATGAAAGTGAGGAAATCGGAATTAGAGATTTTAAATTGGTTTTACAAGGAATCTGTCAGTACTTAAATGTTGAAATTCCTAAAACAGTTGAGCTTCCTTCAGATGAAAATTTAGTAGCATTTGAAGAAGTAACAGAGAGTACTTTTCAGGAATTTATACAATTAATTTCCAGAGGAAATATCGAAGAAAAAGAACTGAAAAAACAATCTAAAAAACTATTCAAAAATTTTAATAGACCAGAAGAAGATTATCATGATGTTGTTGAGGAGCATTTTTTGCTTTTTGAAAGTATTGATGCCTGGAACAGCGACTGGAAATTTGATCCCGAAGATGCGGAGTATTTTATTTCTGATTTAATTGGAGAAGATTTCACTTTTGAGTATCCGAAAGAGACATACAGCCATGATTTGTTTCCTTATATTCAATCGGCTTTAGAGAAACTAAATTTAGAATTGATGAGTTACAATACAAATGGAGATAATTACTTGTTTTTTGTAGCTAATAAAGAAGATGTTGGTAGAATTTTAGAATTATCAGAATTAACTAAAATTGAAATTGATCAGTTGTAGTATTGGTCCATAAAAAATATCAAAAAAAAAACCTGCAAATATTGCTTTGCAGGTTTTTTTATGAAATGAATTTTTTGGTTTATTGCTGTTTCTCTACATATTCGAAGTGAAAAAAACAATTCTCTAATTTGAATTTAAACATTTGATTAATAGTAAAATGAATAAAATAATGTAACTTAGAGATAGAAAATTCCAGTTTATGCGAAAATATTAATTGTATTAAAAGTATAACTGGGCACGAATATTGACAAAAGAATGTTTAGAGAATAATTACAGTCTTCAAAAACAAATTATAAAAATCTTAAAAATACATTTATGAAAAAATACACACTCGCAGTCGTTTCGGTTTTAACTTTATTATTGACTTCATGTATGGCAACAAAAGACAAAAGTTCAGGAAACTTATTTGATACAACTTGGGAATTAGAATATATTTCGGGACCAAGAATTGCTTTTGAAGGATTGTATCCGAATAAAAAACCACAGATTACTTTTGATCAAAAAGAAACTAAAGTTTACGGGAATAATGGTTGCAATGGTTACAGCGCTCCTTATACTTTAAATGGTAAAACTTTAACTTTTGGAGAGCCAGGCCCAACAACAATGATGTTTTGTGAGGGTGGAGGGGAACAACAGTTTTTGCAACAGATGAAAAAAATTACCAGTTATTCTATTGATAAAGATGGAAAGCTGATTTTGAATGAAGGTGATGTAGCAATGATGCGATTTAAAAAAATAGCGAAACAGTAATTTATCGTTATTGAACTTTGTCAAAGTTTAAAACTTTGACAAAATTGAAGTCAAAGAAAAAGGGAAATGAATTTTATCATTTCCCTTTTTCTTTGACTTTTATTTCTTTTTAATTTTATCCTTAAAGACCTTTTCAAATTTTTCTAGTTTAGGCTGAATCACCATTTTACAATACGGCTGGTTTTTGTTATTTGCATAATAATTTTGATGATAATCTTCCGCTTTGTAGAAAGCTTTCAAAGGTTCAACTTTAGTCACAATCGGATTTTTGTACACTTTTGCTTTGTTTAATTCTGCAATAATGCTTTCGGCAGCTTTTTTCTGTTCGGCATTTTTATAGAAAATCACGGAACGATATTGTGTTCCAACATCAGCACCTTGGCGGTTTAAAGTTGTTGGATCATGAACAGTAAAGAATACTTTGAAGATTTCATTAATATCGGTTACAGTTTTATCATAAGTAATCTGAACAACTTCGGCATGACCTGTTTCTCCTGTGCAAACTTCCTCATAAGTTGGATTCGGAACGGTTCCTCCCGAAAATCCTGAAACAACAGATTTTACGCCATCCAAATTTTCGTAAACGGCTTCAACGCACCAATAACAGCCGCCACCAAGCGTAATTGTTTCTAGATTAGATCCTTTTTTATTCTGTGAAATTCCCTTTAGCGAAAGCGCCAGAAAACATATTAAAAGTATATTTTTCATAATGATATTTTGTTTCAATAAAGACTAAAAATTCTGAAGCTTTGTCAAAGTTTTAAAATTTGACAAAGCTGTAGATTAAGTTTCTGTTGTGATATTATTTATTTAGAATCTGGAATAAAATCAAGAGCAATCGAGTTCATGCAATAACGTTTTCCAGTTGGTTCTGGACCATCGTCAAAAATGTGTCCTAAATGGCCGCCACAACGTCCGCAAAGAGTTTCAGTTCGTTCCATTCCAAGTGAATTATCTTCTTTAAAAACAATACTTTTTTTATTGTCCTGTTCAAAGAAACTTGGCCAACCACAGCTACTCGAAAATTTTGCTGTAGATCTAAACAATTTGTTTCCGCAAGAAGCGCAGTAATAAGTTCCTTTTTCATCCGTATTCCAATATTTTCCAGTAAAAGGCCTTTCGGTATCGGCTTCGCGCATTACTGCGTAAACATCTTCTGGTAAAACCTTTTTCCATTCTGCATTTGTAACATTCAATTTTGTAGTGTCGGTATTAGAATAATAAGGATTTCCGGGTTTATTGATTACATTTTCCATAGAAGTGGGTTTAATGTATTTTTTGTTGTTTTGACCGCAAGCCTGTAAAATGAAAAGCGGCAATAAAAAACAAAGGCTGATAAATTGAGTTTTTGATTTCATAAATAAACGGTAAAAGTTTAAGGTTGAATCAGTAAATTTTTAGGATTATTAGAATTGTATATCAAAGATACAACTAGATTAAGCCTCGAAATACTGACTTTAAAACAATTCAGATTTTTTTAAGTGTGTTTTAACTTTTTATTAGTTACGTAAAAGAAGACAATCTAGTTTTTATGTCTTAATTTTAACAGCTTTTAATTTTGAATAGGATTTATTGTGTTGTAAATCAAGAAAATAGAAATTGACGTAAAACTTAGATTTTTTGCAATCGCAATTAGGATTTTTAAGCCATTTCTTTTTTCGTATTTTTGTTTGCTTAAGACGCCTTATGACAGAAGAAAACGTAATATTAGTTAATCAAAACGATGAACAGATTGGCTTGATGCCAAAATTAGAAGCACATGAAAAAGCGCTTTTGCATCGTGCATTTTCAGTTTTTGTTTTGAACGAGCAAAATGAAATCATGCTGCAACAGCGAGCACATCAGAAATATCATTCTCCTTTGTTGTGGACTAACACTTGTTGTAGTCATCAGCGTGAAGGCGAAACCAATATTGAAGCGGGAAGCAGAAGATTGTTTGAAGAAATGGGTTTTAAAACAGACTTAAAAGAGCTGTTTCATTTTATCTACAAAGCACCTTTTGATAACGGATTGACAGAACATGAATTGGATCATGTAATGATTGGTTATTATAATGATGCTCCAAAAATCAATACCGAAGAAGTGGAAGATTGGAAATGGATGAAAATTGAAGATGTAAAAGCAGATATTGAGAAACAGCCCGAAATATATACGGTTTGGTTTAAAATAATTTTTGATGAATTTTATCATTATTTAGAAGATCATAAACTTTAATCCAAACGAACCAAAAGCCTAAATGAGAGTAACTATATCAAGAAAAGCACATTTTAATGCTGCACATCGACTACATCGAAAGGATTGGTCATTTGAAAAAAACGATGCAGTTTTTGGAAAATGCAATAATCCTAACTTTCACGGTCACAATTATGGTTTAACAGTAAGTGTTACAGGAAAAATTGACCCGGAAACTGGTTTTGTTTTAGATGTGAAAGTATTAGCGGATATTATACGAGAAGAAGTAGAAATTCCGTTTGATCACAAAAATCTAAATCTGGATGTGCCAGAGTTTTTAGATTTAAATCCGACTGCAGAAAATATTGCTGTTGTGATATGGAATAAAATTAGACAACGAATTCATACCGACTTTGATTTGGAAGTCGTTTTGAACGAAACGGAACGCAATTTTGTAACTTATAAAGGAGAATAAAAAATGTCATTAAAAATAGGAGATATAGTTCCGAATTTTACGGCGAAAGACAATCACGGAGAAACTTTTGAAAGCCAGAGTGTTTTAGGAAGAAAACCATTGGTCATTTATTTTTATCCAAAAGATAATACACCAGGATGTACAACAGAAGCTTGTAGTTTTCGGGATCAATATGAAGATTTCAAAGATTTGGGAGCTGAGGTAATCGGTATTAGCAGTGATAGTGTAAAATCACATCACAAATTTGCTGCTAAACATCAATTGCCTTTTATTTTGCTTTCGGATCGGGATAAAAGATTACGAAAGCTTTTTGGTGTCCGAAACAATTTGTTCGGATTATTGCCAGGACGTGTAACTTATATTATCGATAAAAATGGTTTGGTGATTTCAATATTTGACAGCGTAAATGCCGCTAAACACATACCAAAAGCCTTAGAAATAGTTAAGGAATTGGTATTATAAATGAAGTAAATAGTATCACAATAAAATTAATTAAACAAATAGATTAGCCTAAAAACATGAGCCAAAATTTATACCCTTTGCAATTTGAACCGATTTTGAAAGAAAGAATCTGGGGAGGAGAAAAACTAAAAACAATTCTAAACAAACCAATCGTTTCTAAAATTACCGGAGAAAGCTGGGAATTATCTACTGTAGAAGGAGATGTAAGCGTGGTTGCGAATGGAGTTTTAAAAGGAAAATCTTTAATGGATTTGATTAATGAAACACCAGATGCTATTTTAGGAACTAAAGTTTATGAGCGTTTCGGAAAACAGTTTCCGTTACTTTTCAAATATCTTGATGCCAGAGAAGATCTTTCTATTCAGGTTCATCCAAACGATAAATTAGCAAAAGAACGTCATAACTCATTCGGAAAAACAGAAATGTGGTACGTAATGCAGGCAGATGCAGATGCAAGAATTATTGTTGGTTTTAAAGAAGATTCTAGTAAAGAAGAATATTTAAAACATTTACACGACAATACTTTAGTTTCAATCTTAGACGATGTGAAAGCAAAATCTGGAGACGTTTTCTTTTTAGAAACAGGAACAGTTCACGCAATTGGTGCAGGTTTAGTTGTTGCCGAAATTCAACAAACATCTGATATTACTTATAGATTGTATGATTTTGACCGTGTAGATGCACAAGGAAACAAAAGAGAATTGCATGTTGATTTAGCATTGGATGCGATCAATTATAATAGAGTAGAAACGCAGAAGAAATACGACTCTAAAGTAAATACTTCAAATACAGTTGTAGATTGTCCTTATTTCACAACTAATTTTCTTCCTTTAGAAAATAAATTAGAAGTTTCTAAGACTGGAGAAACTTTTACGGTTTATATGTGTATTGAAGGTGATTTTGAAATTGAATATGATGGTTTTAAAAACAGTTACAAAAAAGGAGATACTGTTTTGGTTCCGGCTGCGATAAATGCATTTAGTTTGAACGGAAAAGCTTCAATTTTAGAAATTTACATTTCTTAACATATATTCTAAAGATAATCTGTACTTTTGCAGACGCAAATTAAAATTATAATAAAAATGGCAAACGTTAAAAATTTAAAGAAAGACATCAACTTCGTATTAGGAGATATTATTGAGGCAGTTTACTTGTTTGAGATGTCAACAACAGGAAATCCAACTCCGGAAACGAATGCTTTGATCGATGAGGCTATCGCTGCATTCGATACTTTGATTACAAAAGTGAACGCAAAGAACGTTGAAAATAAAAAAGCACACTTCAAACAAATTAATGTTGAATTAGAACAAACTGCTAATCAATTGGTTGAAAAAATCAACGCATTATAAGAAAAAAAAAGTGTAAAAAAGTGCAAATTTATTTTGGGAAAACGAAAAACCGCTTTATATTTGCACCCGTAATGACGCCGATGTAGCTCAGCTGGCTAGAGCAGCTGATTTGTAATCAGCAGGTCGTGGGTTCGAGTCCCTCTATCGGCTCAAAAAAACGGAAACCATCACAGAAATGTGGTGGTTTTTTAAATTATAGAGGGCAGTGTGAAATTTTTTTTGGAATATTAAAAAACATTTCTATCTTTGCACTCGCAAAATAGGCCGATGTAGCTCAGCTGGCTAGAGCAGCTGATTTGTAATCAGCAGGTCGTGGGTTCGAGTCCCTCTATCGGCTCCAAAACCATTCACTTAGTGAATGGTTTTTTTTTGCTCAAAATTCAAATTTAAATTCCAAATAAAAAAATCCAAATTCCAACCTGAGACTTGAAGCTTGGAACCTGAAATCTGAAACTTGGAATTTTTTAAATGAAATTTATATTTAAGAATATTTTTCCTATGTTTGTTAAATAACCTAAAAACGTTTTACTAATGGAAGAAACTTCAGCATTTGAGAAATTTGAATTACAGCTGGACAGTACAGCAAAAGATTTTGTTAAGGAAATAGCTAAATGGGCTTATTTTTTATCTATTCTAGGTTTCATCGGAATAGGACTTTTACTTTTAATTGCGGTTTTTGCAGGAGCAATATTTTCTGCAATGGGAAGCACAATGCCAGGAATGGGGGCTTACGGAGGTTCTTTTGGCGCGGCAATGGGAGCTATTTATTTTTTGATGGCGGCTTTTTATTTCTTTCCGGTTTTTTATTTGTTTAAATTTAGTTCAAATGCAAAAAAAGCTTTTAGAGATAATGATTCAGAAGCTTTGACGGCTTCGTTTGGCTATCTTAAATCGCATTATAAGTTCATAGGTATTCTTATGATTGTTTTATTAGCGATCTATGCTCTATTCTTTTTATTTGCAATTCTTGGAGGTTTAATGGCAGGATAAACCCAAACAGTGATATAAAAAAAGCCCTGAAATTTTCAGGGCTTTTTTATTTTGTGATCAAATAGAAATTATTCTGCTTTTTCTGTTTTCTGTTCTTTCTTTAAATCATCAACATATTTTGTCAGTTTCTTTCCGTAGAATGATTTGGCTACTTTTGGTGTCATTGATTTTTGAATTGTATCAAGAAACCTCAAATTGATATCGTAGATCTCTGCTAATGCAATATAAGGTGCAACTTCATGATCTTTGTTGTTTAATGCAAAATTTGTTGCGTATAAGTATTTTCTTTTGATATTAGATTCCTGCAGTTTTGTGATGCTGTCTACTGCTTTTTGATCTTGTCTTTTTATTGCTTTGAAGCGAGGTTCTACCAATGAAAGATTTTCGTCAACAAAACGACTGTTGATTTTTGCATATTGCTCGTAAAGCTCATGGTTTTTTGATCCTGTAATTTTAGCACCAGCAATGTAGTTGTCCAAATTAGTGTCAATATTGATATTTCCAGGTTCGGCAAAGAATAAAATATTGTTGTCTAAAGAGTTGGTAACACCACGGTCTAAAAACAAATATAATACTTGAGGTGAATCTAATGTAATATTGCTTTCAAAAGCTGAATTTCCGTCAATTTTAATACTGTCTACAGCGATAAGACTTGTGTCAACAATTTTTTGGATATATAAAGTTCCTTTTTTTAATCCTTTAATGTTTCCTGTAATGTGCACATTACCGGTAGATTCTTTTTTGCTGCATGATGCTAGTAAAGCAAGTGTAACAAAAGCAATTAATGTTTTTTTCATTGGTGGTTTATTAGATTTGGGTGCAAAATAAAGAAAATAGTTTGAATGTAAATATCTGGTAGTTTTATTTTTGTAAAAAATAAATCCCAATCTATTTCTAAATTGGGATTTAAACTATGTTCTACGAGATTTTACATTGATAAGGTAAATGAAGATCCATTTTCGTGTGTGTAGGTGTAAATGGCGTCACATTCGTTATTTCCGTAATCTACCACTCCATTTAAAATACCTCCTTCAATTTTTAGCTGGCCTTTAGAAATAAATAAACAAGAATATTTTTTTATCAAAGGTTCTTTAACTGTTAAAGTTAGAGTGTTGCCGTTTGTTCCTGTTACAGTATGAGTTCCTTCTGTTATTTCGTAAACATTATCTGAAAAGACAGGAGTGTCAACTCCAGCAGTTTGTCTAGTGGTGTAAGTTCCAGAATTGGTATACGTTTTTCCTTGTAAATCGGTTAGCTTGCCATTGCTTACTTTACGGGTCCATTGTGGAATTGTGGCTACCGTTGTTGTATTGGTGTATTCTATAGTGCCTTCTAATTTAAGGTTGTTGATAGAATAGTCAATTCTTTCAATTGTCATTTTGCTTCCTGCGGTAGTGACTGGTCCGGTAAGGGTTATTTTTAGTTTTCCTTTTCTTGTTAAGTTGTTGTCATCCTTACATCCAGCAGTTCCGAAATCTGCTGTAAATACTTTTGGATATCCTCCTTCGGTTGTTGTTACGGTAATTGTGGCACAAACTGATGCGGAAGTTTCGGTAGTTTTTCCTGTTGTTGATGTTGTAGAAACTAAAAGTCCAGTGTTGAGATCCATTTCGTTAGAAGTGTCAACAGCAATTGAGACTCCAAGGTCGGTCAGATCAGTTGTGGTTGTGTTTTCGTTGTGGTCGTTTGAGCAGGAAACATACAGAAATGCTGTAAGGCAAATGGTTGCGATAAAAAATGCGGTCTTTTTCATAATGTTTTTTTTGTTTTTGTGTTAGATAAAAGGCAGTCAAATGTAATGAAAAACAATGAATTAAATAAAAATTCCTGTAAGCGTTCATTAGATTGTATAACGATTTTATAAAGGAAAAATTATGAATTGAAAATTTGTGCTTTTATTTATAAAAATTAATCTTTGATCAGATTCAATAAAAAAAGCTGCCCAAATTGGACAGCTTTTAGTATAAAAGTATTTGTATGCTTATTTGATCATTTCAAAACTTCTTTTTACGAAAGCAGTAAGCGCTTCTCCTTTTAATAAGTTTTGAGATAATTTAGCTAAATCTAAAGCTTGTTTTACCAAGTGTTCTTGATGCGTTTTGTCTTCAGTATTTAAAATGCTTGAAGCTAAATCAGAATTTGTATTGACAACTAAATTGTACATTTCTGGCATATTACCCATTCCGAACATTCCGCCTCCACCTGTTTGGCTCATTTCTTTCATTCTTCGCATAAATTCAGGCTGCGTAATTAGGAAAGGAGCTGCTTGAGAGTCCATAGCTTCCAATTGTACGCTGTATGCTTTTGGAATGTATGCTTCTAATGAAGTTTTTAAAGTTGCTTTTTCTTCTTCAGATAATTTAGAAATCGTGTTTTCTTCTTTTTTGATTAAATTGTCAATATGATCAGAGTCAACACGTACGAAAGTTACATCTTTGTTGTCGTTTTCGATTTTCTGAATTAAGTGTGAAATAATCGGAGAATCTAATAACAATACTTCATAACCTTTTCCTTTAGCTGCTTCAATGTAAGAATGCTGTGCGTCTTTGTTTCCTGCATAAAGAACTACCAATTTACCATCTTTATCAGTTTGGTTTTCTTTTAGTTTTTCTTTTAATTCTTCTAAAGTAAAGTAAGTGTCGTCTACAGTTGGATACAAAACAAATGCACCAGCTTTTTCGTAGAATTTATCTTCAGAAAGCATTCCGTATTCAAGAACGATTTTAATGTCATTCCATTTTGCTTCAAAGTCAGCACGGTTTTCGTTAAATAAAGCTTTTAGTTTATCTGCTACTTTACGAGTAATATAGTTTGAGATTTTCTTAACGGCACCATCTGCTTGTAAACCAGAACGAGAAACGTTTAGCGGAATATCTGGTGAGTCAATCACACCTTTTAGCATCGTTAAGAATTCAGGTACAATTCCTTCTACGTTATCAGTAACGTAAACTTGGTTTTGGTACAACTGAATTTTGTCTTTCTGGATTTGCATGTCATTTCCTAATTTAGGGAAATACAAAATTCCAGTTAGGTTAAAAGGGTAATCTACATTTAAATGAATGTTGAATAACGGCTCTTCAAACTGCATTGGATACAATTCTCTGTAGAAGTTTTTGTAATCTTCATCAGATAGTTCAGAAGGCTGTTTTGTCCAAGCTGGATTTGGATTGTTAATGATGTTGTCTGTTTCAACAGTCTCATTTACGTAATCTTCTGGGGCATTTTCTGGAGCAGGAAGTGTTTCTGTTCTAGTTCCAAATTTAATTGGAATAGGCATAAACTTGTTATACTTATTCAATAATCCACTGATTTTAGAATCTTCTAAAAATTCAAGAGAATCTTCGGCAACATGAAGGATGATTTCAGTTCCGCGTGAAGTTTTGTCAGCTGGCTCTAAAGTAAATTCAGGGCTTCCGTCGCAAGTCCAGTGTGCAGCTGGTTCGTCTTTGTATGATTTTGTAATGATTTCAACTTTTTCAGCCACCATGAAAGCAGAATAGAAACCAAGACCAAAATGTCCGATAATTCCAGAATCTTTAGCAGAATCTTTGTATTTATCCAAAAATTCTTCGGCTCCAGAAAAAGCAACTTGGTTGATGTATTTTTCAACCTCATCAGCTGTCATACCTAAACCTTGGTCAATAATATGGATTTTTTTACCTTCTTTATCAACTTTTACTTCGATAATTGGGTTTCCGTATTCTACTTTAGCTTCACCAATACTGATAAGGTGTTTTAATTTTAAAGTAGCGTCAGTTCCATTTGAAATTAACTCTCTAAGAAAGATTTCGTGGTCACTGTATAAGAACTTTTTGATTAAGGGAAAGATGTTTTCTACCGAAACATTAATTTTACCTGTTGTCATATTTTTTGATTTTTTGATTTAACTTGATGATTTTCATTTCTTCAAATAAAATACCAATTGTTTGAAGGGTGACAAAATGTCGGAAGTGTTAATTTTGAAAGAAAATAAATAGATTGTAGAATGAAAAATATCTCAACGAATCGTATATTTGTCGTACAATAATTGTTAAAAAGGCAAAATATTAATCCAAAAAAAATTGTATAAAATGAAGAAGAGTATTTTATTATGCTTGGTTGCCGTGATGTTTTTCGCGTGTAAATCAGCTTCGTCGACGGCTTCAACAGACACAACGCTTTCTAAAAAATTAGACAGACCTACTCAGGTAGCGTTAAAAGGGAATTGGGTGCTTACTAATGTGTCTTATCCAGGTTCTGAGTATATCAAAGTAAATTCATTTGATCTGGCAGATTCAAAATGTTTTATCGGAAGTACATGGAGTTTTATTTCAAATAATAATAAAGGAACTATGGCTTTAACATCGCCAAGTTGTACCGGATTTTCTTCGCCAATTGTGTGGAGTATCAACAATCAGGGTATGTTTATTCTTAAAATTCTTGATGCTGGCGAAAAAGCGAAGAAAGTAAGAGATGGTTATTTGCTTAAAGTTGCAGGTGTAACTGAAAGTTCATTCCAATTAATTGACAACATCAATGTAGGTGGTCAGGTAAAAGATGTGGTATACCAATTTCAAAGAGCTAATTAATATTTAAAGAAATAAAAGATGAAAAAGATAACGGTTTTAGGTTTATGTAGTTTATTGGTATTCACTAGTTTTTTTGCTAGTTGTGATTCAGTAAAAAATGCAAATAATACACAAAAAGGTGCTGGAATCGGTGTTGTTGCTGGTGGTGTAATTGGTGCTGTTTTAGGAAATAATTTAGGGAAAGGTGGAAACGCTGCCTTAGGAGCTGCAATTGGAGCTGCTGTTGGTGGTGGAACTGGAGCTTTAATCGGAAACAAAATGGATAAGCAAGCTCGTGAAATCGATCAGGCTTTGCCAGGTGCTTCTGTAGAAAGAGTTGGAGAAGGAATTCACTTAACTTTGAATGAAAACTCAGTTCGTTTTGATACTAACAAATCTACTTTGACTGCTCAAGCAAAAGCGAATTTAGATAAATTGGTTCCAGTATTTAATGAGTACGGAGATACTGATATTCAGATTTTTGGATATACTGATAGTACAGGGAAACCAGAGTATAACTTAACACTTTCAGGACAAAGAGCTGCTTCTGTGCAAGCTTATTTAGTGGGTAAAGGATTAAAATCAAGCCGTTTCAAAACTTCAGGTTTAGGAATTGCAGATCCAATTGCTACAAATGATACTCCAGAAGGAAGAGCTCAAAACCGTCGTGTTGAATTCTCAATTACAGCCAACGACAAAATGGTAAATGACGCAAAAGCAGAAGCTGGAAAATAATTTCAGATAAAATAAAATATAAAAAAAGCTGTTTCTTAAATGAAGCAGCTTTTTTTTGACTTTAGAAATTAAACATTGTAAATTTGACCTCTCATATTACAACACATGCTTGACATTCAAAATATATCTTTTACTTATACAGATAAACCCGTTATAAAAAACATCTCTTTTACAATCGAGAAAGGGCAGAACATTGCTATTATCGGCGAGAGCGGATGCGGAAAAAGTACGCTTCTTAAGCTTATCTATGGTTTGTATGACTTAGACGAGGGGCAGATTTTTTATGGTGATAAACCAATTTTAGGACCAAAATTTAATTTGATCCCAGGAATGCCATATATGAAATATCTGGCTCAGGATTTTGATTTGTCTCCGTATGAGACTGTTGCAGAAAATGTTGGTAAGTTTCTTTCGAATGGTTTTGCCAACATGAAAAAGCTTCGTGTTCAGGAATTGCTTGAAATGGTCGAGATGGATCAATTTGCGCACGTGAAAACGAAATTTTTGAGTGGAGGACAACAACAACGTGTCGCTCTAGTTAGAGTTTTGGCTTTAGAACCAGAAGTAATTTTGTTGGATGAACCTTTTAGTCAAATCGATGCTTTTAGAAAAAATGCGCTTCGTCGTAATTTGTTTCGTTATTTAAAGCAAAAAGGAATTACCTGTATTATTGCAACCCATGATAGTACAGACGCTTTGTCTTTTGCTGATCAGGCTATTGTAATGCGAAATGGTGAATTGCTGGTAAAAGACGATCCTTCAAAAATTTATGAAGATCCAAAAATAAAATATGTGGCTTCGTTGTTTGGAGAAGTTAATGAGATTCCCACACACTTATTACTGTCATATGAAGATGAAACCCACAAAACTTTAGTTTATCCGCATCAATTTAAAATGGTTTCTGAATCTAAATTGATGGTGAAAATCAGACGAACTTATTTTAGAGGAAGTCATTATCTGATTGAAACGGTATATAAAAGACAATTAATCTTTTTTGAAAGTGAAATCGATTTGCCGATTGAACAAGAAGTGTTTTTGGCTTTAAACTATTTATAAAAAAATAACCCGACAGTTTTAGAGATTGCCGGGTTTCTTTTTAGATCATTTGAATTTGGAAAACATTAAACAAATGATAAAGCCGTTTTAGATTTTCTTCAGGTTTTAATGGTAATTGTTGTATTTTTAAAATATAAAATGTCTTAAAGCAATAGATAATTAAACTATATTAAATTGCTAATTACGAAAAAAATAGTATTTTGTGTACGTATATTTTAAAGTATGCTTAAATTTGCATTCCAATTTTTTAATAAATAATAATAGAGTATGTATCATTCAAAAATAGCTGGTTTAGGATATTATGTTCCTTCTAATGTGGTAACTAACGATGACTTGTCTAAGATAATGGATACCAATGACGAATGGATTCAGGAAAGAACCGGAATTCAGGAGCGAAGACACATTATTCGTGGAGAAGATACCACAACTTCAATGGGAGTGAAAGCAGCTAAAATTGCAATCGAACGTTCTGGCGTTGCCAAAGAAGATATTGATTTTGTCGTTTTTGCGACACTAAGTCCAGATTACTATTTTCCAGGACCAGGAGTTTTGGTACAAAGAGATTTGGGATTAAGAACTGTTGGAGCTTTAGATGTTAGAAACCAATGTTCAGGATTTGTTTACGCAATTTCTGTTGCAGATCAATATATTAAAACTGGAATGTATAAAAACATTTTGGTAATTGGTTCCGAAGTTCATTCTACAGGATTAGACATGACTACTCGTGGACGTGGAGTTTCTGTAATTTTTGGTGATGGAGCAGGAGCGGCAGTTTTAAGTCGTGAAGAAGATTTGACAAAAGGAATTCTTTCCACACATTTACATTCTGAAGGAGAACATGCCGAAGAATTAGCTTTGCAGGCACCAGGAATGGGAGCACGTTGGGTGACCGATATTATTGCGGACAATGATCCTAATGACGAAAGTTATTATCCATATATGAATGGACAATTTGTATTTAAAAATGCAGTGGTTCGTTTTGCAGAAGTAATCAATGAAGGATTGGAAGCAAATAATCTTCAAGTTTCAGATATTGATATGTTGATTCCGCACCAAGCGAATTTGAGAATCTCGCAATTTATTCAAAATAAATTCAAACTGACAGACGATCAAGTTCATAATAATATTCAGAAATACGGAAACACTACAGCAGCATCTATTCCAATCGCTTTGACAGAAGCTTGGGAACAAGGAAAAATCAAATCTGGAGATACTGTAGTTTTAGCAGCTTTTGGTAGCGGATTTACCTGGGCAAGTGCTATTATTAAATGGTAAAATAATCATCTTACTTATATTTTTTAAACCTGTTCAGTTTTGCTGAACAGGTTTTTTTATACATTCGTATTTTGAAATACTTTTGAATTAATTCCAATGAAAAAAAATCAACTCGAAATAGCGTGTTTTAATTACGAATCGGCAATTATTGCGCAGGAAAGTGGTGCAGACAGAATTGAGCTTTGTGAAAATATGAAATTGGGTGGTACAACACCAAATTCTATTTTAGTGGTAAAAGTCCGTGAGAAGCTCGATATAAAAATGCATGTTATTATAAGACCTCGAGGCGGCGATTTTGTTTATTCTGACGAAGAACTTACAGAAATGAAACAAGATATTAAACAATTTAAAAAACTAGGGGTTGATGGCTTCGTTTTCGGGATTTTAAAAGAAAATGGAAAAGTAAATAAAAAACAAAATAAAGAATTGGTTCATCTGGCACATCCGCTTTCTTGTACTTTTCATCGCGCTTTTGATGTGGTAAAAGATGTTGAGAAATCTCTGGAAGACGTCATCGAATGTGGATTCAAAACTATTCTAACATCTGGTCAGGGAATAAATGTTACAGAAGGAGTTTGGACTTTAGAAAAACTTCAAAAATTGGCAGGAGATAGAATCGAAATTATGCCAGGCGGCGGATTAAGATCTTCCAACATTAAATTAGTACAAGAAAAATTAGATCTGACTTTCTATCATTCGTCAGCCATCACAAATGATTCTGAGATTGCAAATCCAGAAGAGATAAAAGAACTTCGTAATTTCCTATAAATAAAAAAAGTCTGGAGTGGCATCTCCAGACTTTTTTTCTACAAGAAATATTCAAAAATTATTTAAAAAATTGTTCTAGACAAGATTAGAACATTCCGCCTCCATCTTTATTAGTGTTATCGTCTCTTTGTTTACGTTGTAAATTCTTAATTTTTCCACCTCCAAAGTTGTAAGTTAAACCTACATAAACGGTTTGGCTTTCCCATTTAAATTGTCCTGTAACAGGATAAGGATAAACGCTGTCAAAAGCGTATTTCATTGTGTTGAAAACATCATTAAATCGTACGCTGATGTTCATCTTGTTATCTAGCAATGTATAGCGTGAACCAATATCCATTTTGTACATATCGTGACTATTATTTTGAACTCCATTTACACCGCTTCTAAAAAATCCGAATAATAGAAAGCTTAAACGTTTGTTTGCTTTAAAGTTAGAATTCATACGTCCATTAAATGCAGCAACAGTAACGGTTCTGTTTTCTGGACTGCTTTCATTTTCTTTAGGATCAAAAACATAAACAACTCCCTGTTGATTAATGCTAGAGAAATCTATCGAAGGAGAAATATCCCACCATTTTGTAATTTTATAATTAAATGAAGCTTCAAAACCATATGAAGTATTATGATCAAAATTGGTAAAAGTTAGAATTTGTCTGTTACCGCTTGGGTCTGTATTATCAGGATATAATACTCTGCTAATTTGGTCATTTATACTTCTAAAGAAAACTCCTGCTGTAAAACTTCCTTTTTCAAGAGTTTTGGTATAGTTTACTTCTACTGAGTTGGTAAACTGAGGTCTTAAATCTGGACTTCCTAATGAAGTTAATAAGGGTGTAGAAAATTCACGAATAGGTTTAGTTTGTTCTAAACTAGGACGGTCAACTCTACGGCTATAGCTAAATTGGATAGTATTTTTTTCGTTTAAGTTATAAGTAAAATAAGCAGACGGATATAAGGTAATATAATCGTCATCAAATTTAGATTCGCCATGATTTAAATTGGTTTGAACTTTATAACTCTCAAAACGAGCTCCAACCTGATAGCTAAATTTTTTGTATTTCTGTCCAAATGTTACATAGGCAGAATAAATATCTGTATCATAAGTATAATTTGATGATGGAGTAGCCGCCAGAGGATTTCCTGTCGCATAATCATTATCCGTTCTTGTAATTCTTGCTTCAGCTCCTGCTTCAAGAGTTGTCTTTTCGTTTAACGGATTTACATAATCGACATTAAACGTGCCTAATTTTCGGTCTGCTCTAATAACATCATCATAAACTACACTATTTGTCGAATTGTCAGAAGCAGTAGTCTGAGTATCGAAGCTTGCATTTTGATCTTCTTTGGTGTCGCTATAATTTCCTTCAAAATCTAAAGTATGACCTTCTTTTTTAAAGATATGTTTATAAGCCAAGTTGTATGTACCAGTCGTTTCAGGTCCCCAATATCTCGATTTTTGAAAAACATTTAAAAAGTTAGGATCATCATTATTATAATCAATATTTGTGTCTACATATCCTTTTCCTGTAGACTTGTTTTGATTAGTATAAATAGACAAAGTATTGTGATCGTTGATTAAATAATCCATTCCGATTTTGTACAAATAAGAATCATTATCATTCAAAACATCTATTTTTTGCGTGATATCCTGATCGTATCTTTTAACTAAACCATCATTTTTATATTTTCCAAAGTTTTGTCCCACGTTTCCAAAGAAATTTACTTTTCCGGTTTTGTAATTTAAATCTAAAGACTGATTGTATTTAGCCGTTTTTCCAAATGTGATTCCGCCACTATAAGTTCCGTTAAATCCAGTATTAGCATTTTTATGCAAAATGATATTGATAATTCCAGACATTCCTTCTGGATTGTATTTGGCGCTAGGATTGGTAATTAACTCAATCTTTTTAATAGAAGTTGACGGAATTTGTTTCAATAATTGTGCTGGGTCAATATTAGACGGACGTCCATCAATTAAAACACGAACATTGTCATTTCCACGAAGCGAAAGTTTTCCGTCCTGATCTACATTAACAGAAGGAATATTGTTCATAATATCTGATGCCGAAGCTCCTGCTGTGGTTAAATCTTTTCCAACATTCACAACTTTTCTATCAATTTTTTGTTCAATTGTAGAACGTTCCGCAATAACATTTACGCCTTTTAATTGCGTTGCTTCTTCTTCAAGTGCAATGTTGATCGTTGCTGTTTTTTTAGTATCACTCAAAAGAACAGAACCAATATATTTTCTAAATCCGATATATTGAATTTCGATGGTATAACTTTTTAAAGCGATATTTTTAAATGAATAGTCTCCATTATCATCTGTATTTACGCCAGAAACTACTTTTCCATTTTCTTTAAGTGAAACTGTTGCATACGAAATAGGCATTCCGTTTGACTTTTCTGTGATTTTTCCAGAAACGGTTCCCGTATTCTGAGCTTGTGTTGTCGCGATTACCCCCAATAACGCGAACAATAAGAATTTTAATTTCATGATTGCTTGTTGATTATTTTGATTTGATTGATGATGATTTTCGTTTTGTTAGTTTTCTTTGTTTTTCTTTTTTTTGATGCCTCCAACAAAATTTGAAGTCTCTATTAAGACTCTTATGTATTTGATATGTTACAAGAAATTATAAAAAAAATATAAAAATTTTCGTCTTTCCTTGTTTTGTAGGACTTTAAGCTTTTGGTTTTTTTATAATTTTAATAATTGAAAATTGGGGTTTTTTATCAAATTCCGATTCTTTTCCTGAATTTAATATGTTTTTGATTTTCTCTAATTGATGAATAAGCAGTATCTTTGCTCACTTTAAAAATCAGTTTACATGTCATTAGCACAAATTCTAACACCTTCTATACAAAAAGCAATACAAGCATTATTTGATGTTACTGTTGATAAAATCGAATTTCAAACTACCAGAAAAGAGTTTGAAGGCGATATTACAATGGTGATTTTTCCATTACTAAAATTGACAAAAAGCAATCCTGTAGAATTGGGAAACAAAATCGGAAATTATTTAGTTGAAAATGTTGATGAAGTGGCACGTTTTAACGTAGTTTCAGGATTTTTAAATATTGTAATTTCTGATAGCTATTATTTAAATTTCTTTAACGGAATAAAAGATCAAAAACAATTTGGATTTGTAGCGCCAGATCCTACAGAGAAAGCGGTTATGGTAGAATATTCATCTCCAAACACCAATAAACCTTTGCACTTAGGACACGTTCGTAACAATTTGTTAGGATATTCTGTTGCAGAGATTTTAAAAGCTTCTGGAAAAAAAGTATATAAAACCCAAATTGTAAACGATAGAGGAATTCATATCTGTAAATCGATGTTAGCTTGGGAGAAATTCGGAAACGGAGAGACTCCTGAAACTTCTGGTTTAAAAGGAGATAAACTAGTTGGTAAATATTATGTAGAGTTTGATAAAGCTTACAAACAGGAAATTAACGGTTTAGTAGAAGCTGGAAAAACAGAAGAAGAAGCTAAAAAACAAGCACCAATTATCATTGAAGCACAAGAAATGCTTAAGAAATGGGAAGCTGGCGATGAAAAAGTTATGTCACTTTGGAAAAAAATGAACGAATGGGTTTATGAAGGTTTTGCAACAACCTATTCTAATCTTGGAGTTAATTTTGATAAATATTACTACGAAAGTAACACTTACTTATTAGGAAAAGATGTTGTTCAGGTAGGTTTAGATAAAGGTGTTTTCGAAAGAGATCCAGACGGTTCTGTTTGGATTGATTTGACTGATGAAGGTTTGGATCGTAAAATTGTATTGCGTTCTGACGGAACAGCAGTTTACATGACGCAAGATATAGGAACTGCTATTCAACGTGTAAAAGATATGCCAGATGTTGGTGGAATGATTTATACAGTTGGAAACGAGCAAGACCATCACTTTAAAGTGTTATTCTTAATCTTGAAGAAATTAGGTTTTGATTGGGCTTCCAATTTATATCACTTATCATACGGAATGGTTGATTTACCATCTGGGAAAATGAAAAGCCGTGAAGGAACTGTGGTAGATGCAGATGATTTGATGCAAGATATGACAGATACAGCAAAACAAATTTCAGAAGATTTAGGAAAACTAGATAGTTATTCTGACGAAGAAAAGGCGAAGCTGTATAAAACAATAGGCTTAGGTGCTTTGAAATATTATATTTTAAAAATAGATCCTAAAAAACGTATTTTGTTTAACCCAGAAGAATCCGTTGATTTTGCTGGAAACACAGGGCCATTTATTCAATACACATACGCGAGAATTCAATCAATAATCCGTAAAGCCGATTTTGATTTTAGTAATAAAATTGAAATTGAAGAATTGCATGAAAAAGAAAAAGAATTGGTAAAACAAATCGAACTTTTCCCAGAAGTAATTCAGAATGCTGCTCAAAATCATAGTCCAGCATTAATTGCAAATTATACATATGATCTAGTAAAAGAGTATAATTCATTCTATCAATCTGTACATATTTTAGGAGAGGTTGATTTAACAAAAAAAATATTCAGAGTACAACTTTCTCAAAAAGTTGCTGAGGTAATAAAATCAGCATTCCAGTTATTAGGAATCGAAGTTCCAGAACGAATGTAATTTTTTAATAAAGATATTGAAGAGCCGATAATTGTTAATTATCGGCTCTTTTTTTTTGTTCAAAATCAAGATGAATTTTGAAACTAAGTTTAGAGAAAGATAAGTTATGTTGAGGATATTGTTAAGGATTTTAATTGAGAATTTTCATCCAAAAAAGAATAATTAGGGCTTGTATATATCGTTTTTATAATTATGTTTACAGTAAGAAAATTATGGATAATTAATAGCGATTGAGACTAGTAAATACAGAGATATAATTATTTTTTTTACTATAAAAATAATCGAGGAAGCTGAAAATCGTGAGAGTAGGCACAATTTTAAAACCCAAAAACCAATGATTAAAAAAACTTTACTATTAATGATGTTGCTTTTTGCATTCACAGCAGTGAATGCGCAGGATTTAATTAATCCGTCTTATGGATTTTCACACAGTAAAACAGCTTACATTACTTTAGCTGACGGAACTGAACTTAGCGGAACTATTCGTGATATCGACAGAGACAAAGGATTAATTGAATACATTAAATTGCAAGATGCAGCTGGAAAAAAACACAAACTAAAACCAGAAGACATTAAATATATGTACTTACCACCAAGTGGATTAGATAAATTAGGAAAAAGTCTTGATTTTATTTCAGATTTTCAAAAATGGAATGATGATAAATTAAACCAAGAATATATAAAAGAAGGTTATGCTTATTTTGAAACTGCTGATGTAAAAATTAAGAAAAGAGAATCAAAATTATTAATGCAACTTTTAAATCCTGCATTCAGTAAAGAGTTTAAAATCTACTGCGATCCTTATGCAAAAGAAACAGCTTCTTTAGGAGTTGGAGGAGTTAAATTTGTTGGAGGAGATGCTAAATCTTATTATGTTGCTAAGAAAGATTCGCCTGCATTTTTATTAAAGAAAAAAGATTACAAAAAAGAATTTGCTCCATTATGGGGAAGCTGCGAGAAATTAATCTCTGCTAATCCAGAGCCAAAGTGGACAGATTTAACAAAACACGTTATCACATATTCTGAGTGTGCAGAATCTAAATAATATACTTTACTAAGTTGATCTTACTGTAAAGATTTGAAAGCCGATAGTTAAAATTACTATCGGTTTTTTTTATATCCCTTATAAGTATAAGAAGTATTAAGATAAGACATATTTTGACTTGAAAAATATTTTTTGTAGGAAATTACGTTTTTATGTTTTACGTTTGTCTCTGTATTCCAAAAGCAATTATACCACTCCAATATTGCACTATTATTTCTTCCAATTGAAAGGTTTTGTACTTTATTAATAAAGCTATTATTCATTATAGATTGTGGCTGTCTTTTAACGCAACATAATATAATTTGAAAATACTTTCCTTACATTTATTTTTAACTATTTTGAATTAGTACCCTATTTAGTTCTGAAATGGTAAGGATTAAAAAGCCGTCTAGATTTTAGACGGCTTTTTTTCGCTTTAAAAATTCCATTTTTTTCCTCATATGTTTTTGTTGTATAGAATTAAGGTTACTGCAATCAATTCCTTAAAATTCGTGCTTTTTTTATCCTTTCTTAAGTATTTTGTAAGTTTTTTATTTCTTTTATATTGGTTCTTTTGTTTTTTTTGTAGTATTAATTTTCCAAATAATAATGTTAAATAGTATAAAATTCTTGTTAAAATTATTTTAATTTTCTAAGTTCGGCCCCTAATAACTCAAAACAAAAAAATAATGAAACAAAAATTAAAAAGAGTAGTCGTACTTTTTTTTGTGCTTGCGTTGCAATTTACTTTTGCCCAGCAAAAAAAAATTACAGGAAAAGTTTCGGACAATAACGGAATGCCTTTGCCAGGTGTTACCGTATTAATTAAGGGGACGAAACAAGGAACACAAACTGATTTTGATGGAAAGTATACGATTAGTGCTTTGTCCAATCAGGTTCTGGTATTTAGTTATATTGGATTGAAAACTCAAGAGCTTGTGGCAAGTTCTTCAGTTATTAATGTGAAAATGGTTGATGGAGGAGCACAGGAACTGGAAGGTGTTGTTGTGACTACAGCAATGGGAATCAAAAAACAAAAACGATCTCTTGGTTATGCTACAACAAGTGTGAGTAATAAAGATCTTACAGATGTCGCTAATGTTAACGTTTTTGAGTCATTGTCAGGAAAAGTTGCGGGAGCTGATATTAGTACACCGGCACAAGCAGGAGCTTCATCAAAAGTTATTATTAGAGGTTTTAACTCCTTGTCAAATAGTAGCCCGTTATATGTAGTTGATGGAACGCCCATCAATAATAGTAGTAATGGAGGAGGTACAACAGCTGATGGGAAGTCAATAAACAACACAAGAAGTTTTGATGCAGGTAACGGTATAAGTGACTTGGATCCTAATAACATTGAAAGTATGTCGATTCTTAAAGGAGCAGCTGCATCTGCATTGTATGGCTCTAGAGCAGCAAATGGAGTTGTTTTAATTACCACAAAATCAGCAAAAAATAAAACAAAAATTAGTATTGATTTTTTAACGTCTACTGACTTTAATCAGGTAGCCAGAGTTTCTCACTTACAAAATGATTTTGGGCAAGGATGGAGTGGCCTTTCTTACTCAGATTGGGCTGGTGCTGCAAATGTCAAGAACACAGCAAGTAATGAAAATGGTTCATGGGGTGCTAAATATAATGGAGAAATAAGACCATGGGGCGCTATGATAGATGGAGTGCAACAAACAAAACCATATGTAGCGTTGCCAAATAATGTTAAGGATTTTTATACTACAGGTACAACATTTACAAATAGTGTACGTGTAAGTGGTGGTGGGGAAAATTCAAATTTCTCTTTAAATGCTTCAACAGTTGACTCAGATGGTATTTTCCCAACAACAGCAGATGCTTATAAGAGAAATACTATTGGATTAAATGCAGGTGTTTCATCAAATAAATTCAGTGTTAGAACTAGTATTAATTATGTTAATAAGAATCAAAATGTAGTAAATACAGGTCAAGGTGGTACTGAAGGTGGTACTGTTGCACAGGCATTAGTTCAGACTCCTAGAGACATTAATATTGTTGGATTGAAAGACTATAAAAACAATCCTTACAATACCCCAAGCGATCTTTATTCTCCTTACGTAAATAATCCATATTTTGATTTGGAAGAGAATTCTACAAACATTAAGGGGAATCGTTTTTTTGGGAATGTAAATTTAAGTTACAAAATCACTGATAAATTAACTGCAACTTATCAAATTGGAGGTGATTACAGAAATGAGAAAATAAAATCGTATGGGGCAATAATGAATTATTTGCCAGGTTCTGCAAATGCTGACAATGGAAAAGCTGCTGTAGTTGGTGGTGTTACAGAAAAAACTGCCGAAAATATAGAAAAAGATACAAACTTTAATTTAACATACATAACTCCTGTAGGTAATAATTTTGCTTTTAATGCAATGGCAGGATTTAATACTAATGAGCGAAGCGGGTCTTCATTAAGAGCATCTGTTACAAATTTAGATGTTCCTAATTTTTATGAACTTTCCAATACAATATTATCCCCAATTGTGGTACAAGATGACTACTTAAGAAGAAGTTATGGGGTTTTTGGATCGGCTGAGGTTTCATATAAAGAAAAACTTTATGTAACAGTAACAGGTAGAAATGACTGGACGTCTACACTTCCTCAAGGGAAAAACTCTTATTTCTATCCTTCTTTAAGTGTTAGTGGAATTGTATTAGATAATTCAAGACACTTTATAAAATTAAGAGGTAGTATGGCTTCTATAGGAAATGATACGGGGTATTATCAAACGAGTAGTTCAATGATACCAGCTAATGCTGCTTTAGGATTTGGAAATATTTTACTTCCAATTGGAGGAGTAAATGGTTATGAATTAGGTGGTAATTTAGGTAATCCAAATCTTAAGCCAGAAAAAACAACAGAATATGAATTAGGTTTTGAAAGCAACTTTTTTGGAAAAAGGGTAAATTTAGATTTATCTGTTTATCATAAAAAAACAACCGATTTATTATTTTCAAGACCTTTGGCTGCTTCAACAGGGTTTACTTCTCAAACAGATAATATCTTGGATCTTCAAAATAGAGGTATTGAAGTTGTGTTGAATGTTGTTCCTGTTAAACTAAAAAACTTTCAATGGGATTTTACTACTACATTCTCTAAGAACTGGTCAAAGGTTCTTGATATTGCATATGGTTTAGATAAACTGACTTTAGCATCTATGTATGGAGTTAATTTTGTGGCTGAAAAAGGGCAACCCTTAGGCATGTTCACTGCATTTACTCCTAGATTAACACCAGATGGCCATCCTATAGTGTCGCCTACTACAGGATATTACGCGACAGCTGCAGACCAAAGCAATGTTGGAACATCTCAAAGGGATTTTGTTATGGGATTAAAAAATAACTTCAGATACAAAAACTTTACTCTAGGTGGTAGTTTTGACTGGAAACAAGGAGGGAAGATGTATTCTTATACAAAAAGAATGAATGAATTTACTGGGAATGGAATAGAGACAGCTTTCAATGATAGAAATACATATATAATTCCGAACTCTGTAGTTGAAGTAAAAGATGCGTCTGGAAATATTACTTATGTAGAAAATACAGTACCAATGACTACAAGTAAGGTAACTAGTTTTTGGAATACGTCTTCAAATCCAGGTATTGAAGCTGGACATGTTATTGATAAAACATTTATTCGTTTGAGAGATGTATTTCTATCATACAGTATACCAACTGGGTTAACTCAAAAATTTAAAATATCAAATGCAAGTATTAGTCTATATGGAAAGAATCTGTTTATGTGGACACCTGCAGCCAATCCTTACATAGATCCTGAATTATCAACTTATGGAGATGGTTTATTGAGTGAAGCCGGAGAATTTGCAACAAACCCTTCTCAAAGATCTTATGGAGCAAGTCTTAAAGTAACATTCTAAAAGCAATATCAAAATGAAAAAAATTATTATAAATATACTTATTTTATCGACTGTATTCATTGGATGCAGTACTGATTTAGACATTAATCAAGATCCGGATTTATTGACTCCAGATCAAACGCCATTATCTACTCAACTTCCCGCAGGAATTATTGGAATTGTTGGAGCAGAAGGAGGAATAATGTCAATAATTGGCGGCTTTTGGGCACAGTATTATACTCAATCGGCTTCAGCTAACCAATTTAGAAACATAGATTCCTATAACATTACGACAAACGATTACAATGTTGCTTGGACTAGTATGTATGATGGGCTTAGTGACATAAAGACTATACAAAGAAAGGCTTTGGCCGAAGGAAATTGGAATTATTATTTAATCGCTACTACTTTGTATGTTCAGGCATCTCAGGTAATGACAGATTTTTATGGAGATATTCCTTATGTAGAAGCCTGTAATCCAAAAATACTTACTCCAAAGTTTAATACAGGACAAGAAGTATATGATTTGATGATTAAAGATCTGGATGATGCTTTGTCTAAAGATTTGAAAACTTCGAAAGGAATTGTTCCAGGTAAAGACGATTTTATTTTTCTTGGAAACATGACAAATTGGAGAAAATTTGCTAATACCTTAAAATTGAAAATTTATATTAGACAATCAGAGAAAAATAAAGCTGTGTCTGATAATGGTATTGCAGCTTTATTGAAAGATCCAAATGTTTCTTTCTTAGATACAGATGCGGCCGAATCTAATTTTATAGGATCACCAAATTATGAAAATCCATTATTTGAGTTTAATTATAAATTAAATGTCAGAACAAATATTAGAATGAGTAGAACATTAGGTCAATTCTTAACCGACAAGGCTGATCCGAGAAAAGACCCATTTGTTTACTGGAACTCAGCAAGTCCAAAAGCATATGTTTTTCAAGATCAAGGAAACTATGATACTAATTCAAGTTTAGGATATGCAAAAGGACCAACAACTTCTTCTATTCCTGCTGTTATTTACGAAGGAGCTAAAAAACCAGTCTATTTATTATCATTAGAAGAGAGTTTGTTTTTACAAGCAGAAGCATTAGAAAGAACAGGAGTTAGTGGAAAAGCAAAATATGATGCAGCTGTAATTGAAAACTTTAGAAAAAATGGTATAGGTGCTGGAATTGCAAATAATTTTATTACTGGAGTTTATACTTATCCAACAGCGGGTACTTTTCAACAAAAATTAGAAGCAATTATTGTTCAAAAATGGGTGGCTAGTTTTCCTGAAAATGGCTTTGAAGCATTTTTTGAAAAAAACAGAACAGATTACCCTAAGACTTCTCCAGTTGCGCAAAATGTTTCGACTTATATAGGAGGTGAATTTGCCTTTTCTGCAAGCCCAGATGTAGTTGTTGCTTATGGAACTTTTCCTAAAAGAATCCCTTATCCTTTGTCAGAAAGAAGTTATAATGCTAATACTCCAGAATTGTTGGCTTCAACGGTTAAAATTTGGTGGAATAAGTAATTGTATTTAGTTAAAATAAATAACGTTTTCAAAAAGAAAAATAAAAAATGAAAAATTTTAAAAATAATATTATAAAAATACTTTGTGGTATTCTTATTTCGCTTTCATTCGCTTCCTGTGATGCTGGTGGAGATCCTGAACCAGGTGGAACTACTACACAGGATTTTGCAGGTGATTGGTTTATCAATGTTAAAGTTGAAGGTGTTAGTAAATTTATCAGATTTTCAACCTATAATACATCAGCAAATGATAACACTATGTTTATTGATGACAATGGATTGTCACAAACAAAACCTACTTCACAGCTTTTGAAAGCCAAATATTCAATAAACATGAAGGATGGTAGTTTTATTTCTGATGTTAATACGGCAAATTTGAGACAGACTAGTAAAACAGTTACTATCACAAATGGTAAAATTGAAAAAATGGGAGGAACATCAAGAGGTGGACATACTGTTGACAGGATTTCATTTACTGTTGAATATAGTAACGAGCCAGGAGTTAAGTACGATTATGTTGGAACAAAAAGAACTGGATTCAAAGAAGATGAATATTAATTAAATCAAAAAAAGCCGGAAGTCTTAAAACTTCCGGCTTTTTTATAACAACTAATTCTAATTACTTAACAAACTTGTCAATGATTTTATCTGTTTCTGCTTTTGCAGTATCTGGTTTCAAATCAAACAATAGAGAGTAAAGTGCTTTTCTGTCTACTTTAGCTTCTAAGTTTAGGTCTTTATGTCTGTCAAAAAGAGTTTGCCATTTATCACGAACGTTTTTCCAAAGTACATTGTTTGCTGCCCACCATTTTTGCCCAGCGATACATTTAGAATCATCTACTTTAGTGTAAACGTCAAATCCTTTTTCTTGAGCTAACAAAATATCTTTTCCAGCATCGTCACGAACCAATTTGTCGTTATCCTGCTCATGATTCCATCCTGTTGCAGTGATTTCGTGAATATTTCTTCTTTTTAAAACGTTATAATCGTTACGTTTTGTCTGTTCTCTTCTTGGAAGCGGAGCATCAGCAACATTTACCCAGTAATCTTGTCCATCAACATGTACCCATGTAGAAGATCCCTCGTATCTTGGACTATCATCTACCTGATATACTTTTTGAGTCCATTGCCCTTTAACGGCTTTTTTATCTAGTTTTTTGTATTTCCAAGAATTTCCTTTGTCAAAAGTATATAAGTCTGTGTTTTCGTAAAGCCAGTCTTGTCTCCAGTGTTTGATAATCATATCAGGGCTTACAATTAGTAAATGCTGCATTACAATTTTGTTTGGAGTATCTTCTAATAATTGTACCCATTCTAAAGCCGATTCATGTTTTGTCTCAGACGGTTTATAAGTAAGTGAATCTTTTGGGTATGAGAATGTTTCAGTGAAATTGAATTTCACTTCATAACAACCACACATAGATTTTATAGACTTAATATCTTGTTGTTTCTTGTCCTGACTAAAACCAAGACTACATGTTAAAGCCACAGCGGCTGACATTAAAAGACTTTTCGAAATCATAACTTATTGTTTTGTTTTAAATTTTTTGCAAATATATAAATTTAATTTAGAACAATTAAAAATAATCATATATTTGCATCGATTATTAAGACTCAATAAAAATAATGAAAATTAAAATTACTCTTTTTGCTTTTACGCTTTTTTGTCAAATGTCAGTTTCTCAGGAAGTTAAGAAAGATAGCGTTGAAACAAATGAATTATCAGAAGTTAAGGTTACTACTGCGACTAGAACAGAAAGAGTGCTTTCGTCATTGCCATTGCCAATGACCATTATTACATCAGAAGCAATTATTAAATCTGGTGTTACAAGATTAAATGAAATTTTAAATGAACAAACAGGGATTATTTTAATTCCAGATGAGAGTGGTTTCGAGGGAATTCAAATGCAAGGACTAGATGCTGCTTATACTATGATTTTAATTGATGGTGTTCCGTTGGTAGGAAGAAGTGCTGGAGTTTTGGATTTATCCAGGGTATCAGTTGGAAACATAGAAAGAATAGAAATTGTAAAAGGAGCTTCTTCTGCATTATATGGCTCTGAAGCTATGGGAGGTGTTATAAATGTAATTACAAAAAAGCCTAAAAAGGATATGTTTTCAGGAAGTCTTTCATACAGGTATGCTACATTTAATACTAGCGATGCTAATACTAATTTGCTTTGGAAAAAGAAGAAGTTTTCGGCTAATGTATTCGCAAATTTTTATGCTACAGAGGGTTATGATTTAAATAAAGATACCCCTCTAAAAAATGTGGAACCGTTTTACAACTTTACTGTTCAGCCTAAAATATACTACGACTTTTCAGAGAATTTAAAATTAATAGTAAGCAACCGTTTTTATAATATGAAAATGGATAACAAAGCTATAATAGATTCTCAAAATTATAGTGGTGATGCAAAAGAAAATGAATGGAACTCGCAAGTTAAACTGGAGCATAAGTGGAATGATAAATTCTATTCAGAATACGAATTATATGCTACAAATTATAAGAATGATTCTTTTTTAAATGACGAAAATAATGTTCGCTATGAAGATGCATATTACAATCAATGGCTTCTTCGTCCAGAAATTAGAACAACGCTTTCTCTTAAAAGAGATAAAATAACAGGAGGTCTGGGGATGAATTATGAGACTTTGGACAGAACTTATTTTGATAAAAATGTAGAGTTTAATTCTCAATATATCTTTTTGCAATATGACAGTAATCCGACAGAAAAATTGAATGTTATTGCTGGATTTAGATATGATAATCATAGTGTATATGCTTCGCAGTTTAGTCCAAAATTGGCTGTAAATTATAAGATAAAAGAAAACTTTTCTTTAAAATCATCGATAGGATATGGTTACAAAGCTCCTGATTTTCGTCAATTGTATTTCGATTTTACAAATCCGTCAGTAGGTTACACTGTTTTAGGGTATAATGTGGCAGAAGCACGTTTGAGTCAGTTGGATCAACAAGGGCAGCTTTTGTCAAGAGCGGAAGGTGTTAATTTTAATAGTCCATTAGAAGCTGAAAGTTCGATAAACTTCAATTTTGGAACTTTTTATAAAAAGAATAAACTACGAGTAGATGTAAATGCTTTCCATAATTCAATAAAAAATTTAATTGATACTCGTGTCGTAGCGCAGAAAACAAATGGACAGAATGTTTTTAGCTATTTTAATATCAGTCAGATTTTTACTTATGGTTTAGAGTTTAACTCAACATATGATTTTACGAAAGACTTTTCAGTGTCATTTGGATACCAATATTTAACAGCAAAAGACAAATCAGTATTGGATAATTTTCAAGATTATCAATATATCCGAAACTCAGATTTGCAAACCATTCAGATTAAAAAATCAGATTATTTTGGATTGTACAACAGATCTAAACATACGGCTAATGTTAAATTCGCTTATACTATTCCAAATATAAAGACAGATATCAACTTACGTGTTTTCTATAGAAGCAAATACGGAATGTTCGATACCAATGGAAATCAGATTTTAGACAAGTACGACACTTTTGTCAATGATTATTTTATAACAAACTTATCAGCTTCAAAATATATCGGTGATAAATTCATGCTTCAAGCGGGAGCAAATAATTTACTTGATTTTACAGACCCAACGCAAATTACTAATCTGGCAGGAAGGCAACTTTTTGCACGAATTCAATATAATTTTTAATCAACATTTATTTAACACTTTTACAAAATGAAAACAAAAATCCTAAAATTATCGTTATTAGCATTATTTATTTTTACAGCATCTTGCAGCAGCGATGATGATAAAAATGAAGTAATTCCAGTAGTAACAACAAAAGTTTCAAATCTTGATGCATCTGGAACAGAATATACAAAGTTTAGTTTTTCAGAAAATAAAGTAGTGACTACCGATAATTGGGACATTGCTTTCAATAAAACAACTATTATTGTAAATGGTGGCGTAAAAAAAGCAGACGCTGAGCCAAACAGAACAGGGTCTGGTGCAGTAAGTATTGTTTCAGGTACTTTTGGAAGTGTAACCTTGTTCCCTGCAGCATCTACTTTTGTTCAAGATGGTACTGCGGCTTATGCAATTCCAACAGGAAGTGGAAACGGATGGTATAGCTATAATGCGACAACTCATATTATTTCGCCAATTGCAGGGAAAGTATTTGTTGTAAAAACGCGTGATGGCAAATATGCAAAATTCGAAATCTTAAGTTACTATAAAGATGCGCCAGCAACTCCTGAATTAACTTCAGTATCTGGATTCTATACTTTTAATTTTGCTTACCAAGCAAACAGCACTACGACATTCTAAAAAGAATTAATATTCCAGTATTTATATAGGGAGAGATTTTTTAAATAAAAACATCAAAAATCTAGTTAATCATTAGCTTTGTTTTTTTTATTTTTTTTTTGATAAAGGGGTTAGATTTTTCTAACCTCTTTTTTTTGATTTAGTTTCTTGTTAAAATGAATTAGAAATAAAATGTTATTCTATCTTTGCAAAAAATTTCACTGCAATAAGTTAACAATTATTTAATTGGTTTAATTTTTGAGTGCAGTACTTTATACTTTTATAATAATTAAGTGAATACAAAATCTTATTTTTTTCAGTCTTTTTCAATCGTTGCTTTGGCGCTGGTTGCTTTTATTGGATTCAAACAAATCCTTCCGGACAAAATATTTTCGGAAAGTAAATTAGATTCTAAAAATATATTAATAGACAGTTTGCTTTTAGAGTCTGTGGCTAAAGATTCACTTGCTACAGATGATGACAGTATTACTGCAAGTGAAAGAAAATTAAAGGGTCAGAAAATTGTTTTTGATCAGACAGAAGGAATCGAATTTCCGTCAGAAACCTTCGAAAATTATAAAGGATATCAATACCTGATTTCTTTCTATGAAAAATTATATCAGTTAGAAAAAAATCCGCAGAGCAAAGTTAGAATTGCTTATTACGGAGATTCTATGACCGATGGAGATTTAATTGTGCAGGACGTTCGTACCAATTATCAGGAACGTTTTGGAGGAAACGGAGTAGGTTTTGTTTCCATTACATCAGAATCTGCTGCTTCGAGAGGTTCTGTAAAATCAACGTATTCTAAAAACTGGAAAACACAATCGTATTTAAATGTCAAAAAACCAACAAGTCCTTTTGGAGTTAATGGGCATGTGTTTTTTGCCAACGATGCATCACGCCCAACTTGGGTTCAATATGAAGCAGGTTTAAATAAATATTCTACTTCTTTAGATAATGCAACATTATTTTATGGTCGCTCATCTAAAACAGGAAAAGTGAATTTCATTATCGGAAAAGATACTATCAAAAAAAGTCTTTCTCCAAACAGTTTAGTGAACACCTTGAAAGTTTCATCGGGAAGTTTAAAAGCTTTCAAAGCCAACTTTGTACAAGCAGATTCCATTCCGATTTACGGATTTAATTTTGATAACGGAGCAGGAGTTCACGTAGATAATTTTTCGCAGAGAGGAAATTCAGGACTTCCAATTTCAATGTTTAATGCAGATGTAATGCGCGCTTTTAATAACAGTCTGAAATACGATTTGATTATTCTGCATTATGGAACCAACGTTTTAAATTACGGAACCAAAAATTATTCTTGGTATGAAAAAGGAATGACTAAAACCGTAAATAAAATCAAAGAATCGTTTCCAGGAGTTTCAATTTTAATTGTGTCAACAGCTGATAAATCGACTAAATATGAATTGGAAATGAAAACCGATTCTGCAGTTGTTCCATTAATGAAAGCGCAAAAACACTATGCATTGGAAACTGAATCCGGATTTGTAAATTTATATACTTTAATGGGTGGAGACGGATCGATGATTAAATGGGTAGATGAAGCTCCGGCAAAAGCCAATAAAGATTACACGCATTTTAACCAGCGTGGAGCAAAAGCAATCGGTAATTTGTTGTACGGACAGTTAAACAAAGGATACGAAGAATACAAAGTGCTAAGAGAAAAAAGAGATGCTAACGGAACTAAGCCAAAACCAGTAAGAAGAGCCAGACCCGATTCCGTTTCAATAACAAAAGACAGCGTATGATAAATAAACTTATTGTTTTCTTTTGTTGTCTTTTCCTTACTAGCAATGAAAAGACTCCAAAAGCAGATGTAGATCCAATACCCAAAAGCATGATTCAGAAAGTTGATACTGCAGCAGCAGAAATTCCGATAGACGGTCAAATTTATAATGCGAAAGTATTAAAGGATTTTTTTAAGAAATTAGAACAAAACGAAGGTCAGAGCAATCAAAAAATCAATATTGTACATATTGGAGATTCGCATATTCAAAGTGATTTGATGACCAACGAGATTAGAAAAAATTTGCAGCAAAAGTTTGGAAATGCAGGACGTGGTCTGGTTTTTCCGTACCAGCTTGCAAAAACGAACGGTTCTTATAATGAACGTTTCAAATCAAATCGTGCTTGGGAAAGTTACAGAAATATTCTCCCATTCAAGAGTAACCCAGTTGGTTTAAGCGGTATTGGACTTTGGAGAGACACTGGTGGATTTGTAATGGAAATGAATGTGAAAGATCCTTCATATAAATTCAATACCATAAAAATCATAACGCCTCAAAATCAGGATATGTTTGATTTGGCTATTTCTTCTAAGATTAATTCAATCCAGACGACAGAGCGAAGAGTAATTACTCATAAAATTAAAAAAGGTGAGGTACTTGGAACGATTGCGGATAAATACAATGTTTCGATTGCAGAGATTAAAAGAGATAATCGTTTAAAAGGAAATAATATTCGAGCAGGTAGAACATTGCGAATTGCTACAAACGAAACAAGGCCAAAGACTATTTCGATGTCTGAATTTATTCCGTTAAACATAGAATCAGATTCATATTCACATTATTATAATTCAGAAACTGCGTTAAGCCGAATTTTCCTGATTCCTAATAAAGAGGCTAAGGATTATGAATTAAATGGAATTGTTTTGGAAAAAGATGCTCCCGGAATTATCTATAGCGGGATTGGAGTAAATGGAGCCAAATATTCAGATTATAATAAATATCCGTTATTCTTTGAACAATTAAAATCATTGCATCCAGATTTACTTGTTTTTTCTTTGGGAACAAATGAAAGTTACGATCATTTAGATGCTGCCAGTTATATCAAAGAATTATATGAGTTTATTCATAATATAAGAGCTCAGAAAATAGATGCTCCGATAATAGTGATGACACCTCCACCGTCTTTGTTGAGAAGAAAACCAAATCATTATATTGATGATTATGCAAAACAAATCATTGATACAGCACAAAAAGACGATTTTGCTGTTTGGAATTTATACAATGAATTTGGAGGAATGAGCGGAATCAAACAACTAAAAGTTCAGGGATTAATTGGTCCAGATTGGGTTCATTATTCTAAAAAAGGATATGAAAAACAAGGAAACTTGTTTACACAGGCGTTTTTTAAAACATACGATAATTTTAAATTAAAGAATTAAGTTGACAACAATAGATAGCATTAATAATTGGTTCATTCAAAATTTTGGTGCAATTACAATAGAACAAGTTGAAAGCTGGTTTGTTTATAATCCAGACGAGAAGCTTTTATTTAATACCGGTTTATTCTTAGGATTATTCCTGATTTTCTATTTTGTGTATGGTTTTCTACGCAAAACATTTTATTTGAGATTGACTTATGTTATTCTCTTCTCACTATTCTTTTACTATAAATCAAGCGGAATTTATTTTCTGTTATTATTGCTTTCGTCAGTTGTAGATTATGGTTTGAGCCAGATTATTTACAAAGAAAGCCGAGACAGTGTTAAAAAATTATATCTGGTCATTAGTGTTATTTTGAATTTAGCACTTTTAGGCTATTTCAAATACATGAACTTTTTGATTGTAACTTACAACGATATGTTTCATGGTAATTTTGCACTTCATAATGTTTTTCTTCCTGTTGGGATTTCGTTCTATACTTTCCAGTCAATGAGTTATATTATTGAGATTTACAGAGAAGAAATCAAGCCTACAAAAAACTACATCGAATATTTATTCTTCGTTTCATTTTTCCCGCAATTAGTTGCTGGACCAATTGTTCGTGCGAAAGATTTCTTGCCTCAGATTTATCAAAAATTAAACTTGACAAAAGAAGATGTTAATAATGCTTTATTTTTGATTATCGGAGGTTTGATTAAGAAAACAGTAATCTCAAATTACATATCAGTAAACTTTATTGATCGTGTTTTTGATACGCCAATGAGTTATACTTCATTCGAAAACTTAATGGCTTCTTACGGATATGCAATTCAGATTTACTGCGATTTCTCTGGATATTCAGATATGGCAATTGGTATCGCATTATTGTTAGGATTTAAATTACCTGTTAACTTTAGAACTCCATATAAATCAACTTCGATTACTGATTTTTGGAGAAGATGGCATATTTCGCTTTCAACTTGGTTAAAGGACTTTTTATATATTTCAATTGGAGGAAACAGACAAGGTTCTTTTGCAGGATATTTATTCCCAAGTTTATTTTTCTTCGGATTGTTGCTTTGGGGAATGTCTTGTTATAATGAGAGTGTAATTCCACTTATCATTGCAGGAGTAAGTATTTTGATTTTTGCTCTATCATTTTTACTTTCAAGCAAAATAAAACAAACTTTAGTAACCAATTTCAATTTGTTTACAACAATGCTTTTAGGAGGTTTGTGGCACGGAGCAGGAGCGCAATTTATAGTTTGGGGAGCACTTCACGGATTAGCCTTGGCAGTGCATAAAATATTTATGGAATTCTTTCCTTCTAAAAAAGATAAAAGCCCGAATTTCTTATGGAGATTTTTCTCAATTGTAATCACATTTCATTTTGTGGTTTTTTGTTGGATTTTCTTCCGCGCAAGAGATTTCGAAACAGCATTACAAGTAATTAACAATATTGGACAATTAACATTCGAACCAGAACTTTGGAAAACAATTGTGCTAGGTTACAAAAATGTCTTTGGATTAATGTTATTCGGTTACGTTTGGCATTTCTTACCAGAAACATTCACAAACGGAATGAAATCTGTTTTCGACAAAACACCTTTACTAATCAAAGCCATAATCTTAGGATTCGTTTATTGGATTGTGTACGCAACAGCAGTTGCAGGTTCGCAACCGTTTATTTACTTTCAGTTTTAAAAGAGGTTCAAAGGGACATAGTTACAAAGGCGCAGAGGTTTTTTCTCTACGCCTTTTTTGTTTCACGCAGATTCGGCAGATTCTGGCAGATTTAATTTTTATATTTTAAATAATAATCTGCGTGAATCTGCTGAAATCCTTTTAAATCTGCGTGAAACAAAACTTTGCGCCTTCGCGCATCTGCGAGCAAAAAAATCTGCGTAATCTGCGAGAGAAAAAACAGCAGTTAAGTAATTCGAGAAATTAGTGTAATTAGTGGCAAAAAACCTTTGTCCCTTTGTTACTTTTTCCCTCTGAACCTTTAAAAATAAAAATTGCCTGAAATATCTAATTAGATTATCTTTGCACTTCAAATAAAGAAAATGATATGTTTGATAATTTAAGTGATAAGTTAGATAAAGCGTTCCATATATTAAAAGGACACGGTAAAATTACAGAAGTAAACGTTGCCGATACTTTAAAAGAAGTTCGTCGTGCGTTACTTGATGCCGATGTTAACTTTAAAATTGCTAAAGATTTTACAGCAAGAGTAAAAGACAAAGCAATTGGTCAGGATGTATTAACAACATTGCAGCCAGGACAATTATTGGTGAAGTTAGTTAAAGACGAACTTACCGAATTAATGGGTGGAGACGTTGCTGGTGTTAACCTTTCGGGAAATCCAACAGTGATTTTGATGTCAGGTTTACAAGGTTCTGGTAAAACGACTTTCTCTGGAAAATTAGCAAACTTCTTAAAAACAAAGAAAAACAAGAAACCATTACTTGTAGCTTGTGATATCTACCGTCCGGCGGCGATCAACCAGTTGCATGTTGTGGGAGACCAAATAGGAGTTGAGGTTTACTCAGAGCCAGAAAATAAAAATCCTGTAGAAATTGCTCAAAATGCAATCAAACATGCCAAATCAAACGGATTCAATGTTGTAATTGTCGATACAGCTGGACGTTTGGCAGTAGATCAGGAAATGATGGACGAAATTGCTCGTGTACACAAAGCAATTCAGCCACAAGAAACATTGTTCGTTGTCGATTCTATGACAGGACAAGATGCTGTAAATACGGCAAAAGCTTTCAACGATATCTTGAATTTTGATGGAGTTATTTTAACGAAATTAGATGGTGATACTCGTGGTGGAGCTGCACTTTCTATCAAATCTGTGGTTAACAAACCAATCAAATTTGTAGGTACAGGAGAGAAAATGGAAGCAATTGACATTTTCTACCCAGATCGTATGGCTGAGCGTATCTTAGGAATGGGAGACGTTGTGTCTCTTGTTGAAAGAGCTCAAGAACAATTTGATGAAGAAGAAGCAAGAAAACTTCAAAAGAAAATCGCTAAAAACGAATTCGGTTTTGACGACTTTTTAACGCAGATTCAGCAAGTAAAGAAAATGGGTAATATGAAAGACTTGGTTGGAATGATACCAGGAGCTTCAAAAGCCATGAAAGATGTAGAAATCGAAGATGATGCTTTCAAACATATCGAAGCCATCATTCACTCGATGACTCCAGGAGAAAGAAGTAAACCAGCCATTATTGACGTAAAAAGAAAAGCCAGAATCGCAAAAGGTTCGGGAACTAAAGTCGAGCAAGTAAATCAGCTGATGAAGCAATTTGACCAAATGAGCAAAATGATGAAGATGATGCAAGGTCCAGGCGGAAAAAACCTGATGAAAATGATGGGAGGTATGAAAGGAATGCCGGGCGGTATGCCAGGCGGAATGCCAAAATAATAAAAAGAGTTTCAAGTTTAAGGTTTCAAGTTAAGAGACCAAAACTTGAAACTTTTTCACTTAATATATCAAGAGTTTCGTTTTCAACCTGAAACTTGACTCGAGGCTTTAGCCGAACAGGCGAAGCAAACAAAATCAAAACCTGAAACAACACGATAAAATGCAAATACTAGACGGTAAAAAAACATCTAACGACATTAAAAACGAAATCGCAGCAGAAGTTCAAGCTATAAAAGCAGCTGGAGGAAAAGTACCTCATTTGGCAGCAGTTTTAGTTGGGAATAATGGAGCAAGTTTAACTTACGTGGGAAGTAAAGTAAAATCATGTCAAGAAATTGGTTTCGATTCAACTTTAGTTGCTTTACCAGAAACGATCACAGAAGACGAGCTTTTAGCAAAAATCAAAGAATTGAATGAAGATGATAATCTTGACGGATACATCGTTCAGTTGCCTTTGCCAAAACATATTGACGAAGAAAAAATTCTTTTGGCAATCGATCCTGATAAAGACGTTGACGGATTTCACCCAACAAACTTTGGTAGAATGGCTTTGGAGATGGAAACATTTATTCCAGCAACGCCATTCGGAATTATGCAATTGTTAGAGCGTTACAAAGTAGAAACATCAGGAAAACATACCGTAGTTATCGGAAGAAGCCACATCGTTGGTCGTCCGATGAGTATTTTAATGAGCCGTAAAGGAAATCCTGGAGATTCTACAGTTACATTAACTCATAGCAGAACTAAAGATTTAGCAGAATTCACTAAAAACGCAGATATCATTATCACGGCTTTAGGAGTTCCAGAATTCTTAAAAGCTGATATGGTAAAAGAAGGAGTAACAGTAATCGACGTTGGAATTACGCGTGTTGATGATGCATCAAATCCAAAAGGTTATGTAATTAAAGGTGATGTTGACTTTGACGGAGTAAGTAAAAAAGCAGCTTTCATTACACCAGTTCCAGGTGGAGTAGGGCCAATGACAATTGCAATGTTGCTTAAAAATACACTTTTAGCAAGAAAAATGAGAAGCGCAAGAAACAAATAAATCGCTTCAAAAATATATTTCAAAGCCTGTTCGATTGAGCAGGCTTTTTTTATGCAATTAGCGTAAAATTTCTAACACAAATTTATTTCACATAACAAAAAATATTTTCAGTTCTGTTTGTTTAAAAAAAGAGAAACGCCTTTTCTAAAGTTTCAAAAGCTATGTTTCTATGTGTTTAGAATTTCCACAAAGTGCTGTTTTAATATATAATTAATAGATTAAAGTTTTGGTTCTTAAAAATAAAGGATACTTTTGCAGCACTTAAAAAATAACACTTCTCCAAATGGACGATTATTATTATTCGTTAGTATTTAATTAAAGCAGCTTTTGAATTTCAAAATGCTGCGATAAAACCCTGTATTTTGAAATGAAAGCCTTTTACACAAACAACAACGGATTGGTAGAAATCCAAAAATGGACTTCAAATTGCTGGATTCACATCGAATCTCCAACAGAAACAGATAAAAAGTACTTATTAGAAGAGCTTCAAATTCCCGAAGCGTTCTACAATGATATTGAGGATATTGACGAAAGACCTCGTATCGAAATCGAAGACGGCTGGACATTAATTATCATGCGCATCCCGATAAAAAGTGGCGATGTCAAAATCCCTTTTCATACCGTTCCGCTCGGAATCATTTTTAAAGACGATATCTGCGTCACCATCAGTTTTTATAAAACAGAAATCATTGCCGATTTTGTATCGTATTCACGACGCAAAAACATCGAAATCGAAGATAATTTCAATTTAGTATTACGATTACTTTTGTCATCAAGCGTTTGGTATTTGAAATATTTGAAACAAATCAACCACAAAATCAAATTGGCCGAAGATAACTTAGAGAAATCAATCAAAAATGAAGAATTACAAGCCTTGCTTCAAATTGAAAAATGTTTTGTATTCTTCATCACTTCTTTAAAAGCCAATGACGTTTTATTTCAAAGAATAAAAAACTTAAAAGCGCACAAAGCCAATTACGACCCAGAATTGTTAGAAGATGTCGAAATCGAGTTAAATCAGGCGCAAGACACGGCCAATATTTACAACAACATCTTAACTGGAATGATGGATGCCTACGCCTCTGTAATCTCTAATAATATGAACAATATTATGAAACAGATGACATCGATTTCCATCATTTTAATGATCCCGACATTAATCGCCAGTTTGTACGGAATGAACGTCCCAAACGGTTTAGAAGAAAGCAAATACGGAATTTGGATTCTACTTTTAATTTCTATACTACTATCCTCTTTCGGCGTATTTTTATTCAAACGTAGAAGATGGTTCTAAAATAATAAAAGCCTGTTCATTAAGAATAGGCTTTTTCGTTTTTATGTTTTGGGCGTGACCGTGTTTTACAAATGGCGCACCAATCTTTACGCTTATGCGCGCCATTCGTAAAACACGGTCGGGCTATCCGCGCTACTTCGGTAGCCAGCTCCTATCCCTCACGCACTCACAAGATCTTGTCACTCCTGCAAGGTTTTCAGAACCTTGTAGGTATATTATATAAAAAGAAGCATATTTCTATTTTTGCTCAAAAAGACACTTTATACCTACAAGGTTTTGAAAACCTTGCAGGAATCAAAATCAATAAAATAATTTTTCATTTTTTTATTTGTCAATTCAAAATAAATAATAACTTTGTAATGCAAAGTACTTTAATTATGAATCAAAAGCACCAAGAAGATTTAGCACATATTCGTTCCATGATGGAGCGCTCTTCAAGATTTATATCATTAAGCGGACTTTCAGGAGTTTTCGCGGGTCTTTCGGCTTTAATTGGCGGAATCTATGTTTACGAGCTTTTCAAAGCAAATGGAATGGATTACCTAAACGATGAACATAGGTTATATTCGACCAATCTGGTTTCAGAATTATTCTGGATCGGAATCATAATCATGGTGGTTGCATTAGTATTCGCTGCTTTTTTTACTGTTAGAAAAAGCCGAAAATACAATTTGCCAATTTGGACTTCTGCAACAAAAAAAATGCTTTTTCATTTGGCAGTGCCACTAATAACTGGCGGAATATTTTGTCTGGCTTTAATGTACTATGGAAACTTTGGTTTTGTGGCGCCAGCGACATTAATTTTTTATGGACTTGCAGTTGTAAACGCTGAAAAATATACATTTTCTGATATAAAATATCTAGGTTTCTCGGAACTGATTTTAGGATGTATTGCACTTTTTAATATAGGATATGGTTTGATTTTCTGGATTTTAGGATTCGGAGTCCTACATATCGTATACGGATTAGTGATGTTCAAAAAATACAAATAACCCTATGGGAATTATTGATAAACTAAATAAAGATTTTGAAAGCCGTGTCAGATTAGGAATTATGTCTATTCTGATGGTTAACGACTGGGTAGATTTTACCGAGATGAAAACGCTTTTAAATATCACCGACGGTAATTTAGCAAGTCATTCCTCTGCGCTTGAAAAAGCCGCATACATTGAAGTTAAGAAAGAATTCGTTGGCAAAAAACCAAAAACTTCTTATCAAGTAACCGATTTGGGGCGTGCAGCTTTTAAAGAACATTTATCGTACCTTGAAAAATTAATGAAATCCTAATAACGCTTTTTTTTATCTAAAAACTTTGAATTACAAAGTACTTTTAAATTTAAAACAATGAAAAAACATCAAATTATTTTAGCCTGTACAGCGGTTTTTTTACTGCTTTTTTACAACGAATCTGTTGGAATCAATATTTCTATTTTCGGTGTAGTTCTTACGCTCCTGATTAGTTATTTCTTTCAGGAGAAGTTTGTCGACAGATCACATTTGGTTCTTGTAATGACCTCTATTTTGTCTTGTTTTGCCTTTGCTTGGTACGGAGATGCTGCATCATTCTTTGCTTTGGCTTTATCAATTTTGTTTTTACAATTCAAAACACAAGACGGTGAACTCAAAATCATTCAGGTTTTTCCTTTAATAATCTTAAACGGATTTGCTTCAGTGGGTAGAATATTTATTTTTAATCAGTGGCTTCCAGAGCGAAAAATTCACAATGATTTTGCTAAAAAACTGGTTGCTTTTGTAGTTATTCCGTTGGTATTCCTGGGATTGTTTTTTATCGTTTATTCTTTTGGAAGCAATCATTTTTCTTCATTATTTACCGATTATGAATTAGATCTAAATATGCCACAGTTAATAGGAATATCTATTTTAGGATTTTATATTTCGTTTAGTTTTTGGAATTATTGGGTTCCAGATACTTGCTATGAATACAATCCGAAGTTAAGTAATGATTTTAGTAATATTTCTGAATTAAAAAATCAAAGTACTTTTTCATTTCTAGATTTGGATTTCGAAAGAAAAAGCGGTGAAATCACATTGTTTCTACTCAATATTATGCTTTTGGTTTTTATTGGAACATACAATTACGAACAGTTTTTTGAGGTTGTAGAAAAAGCGAATCTGAGTTCAGATACACATGAACGTGTAAATGCTGTAATTTTTTCAATCTTGATGGCTGTTGGTGTAATTTTGTTTTACTTTAAAGGAGGGTTTAATTTTGATGAAAAAGCAACAACTTTGAAGAAACTGGCAAAAGTTTGGTTGGTTTTAAATGTAGTTTTGATTATAAGTACAATGATTAAAAATACAGAATATGTTTCTTTTTATGGCTTAACCTATAAACGACTTGGAGTTTATGCTTTTCTAATTTTAGCAATCATTGGTTTGATGGTTTCTTTTCAAAAAATCCAAAAACAGAAAACAAATGCTTTTCTTTTCAATCAAATGGTTTGGTATTTCTACGGAACAATTATTCTGTGCAGTTATGTAAACTGGGGAAGTTTAATTACCAACTACAATATTTCTGTAAACAAAGGAGTAGAGCCTGTTTTTTTAAGCGGATTAAATTTTAATGATGATGCCCGAAGAGCATATCTAAAGAAAAACAATTTAGACGGGAAATACGCAGAATCTGTGAGAGAAGAATTGATTTTAAATTATCAGAACAGTAGTTTTTTATCTAAAGCTTTGTACTACGAGTTTTTAAATCATGAAAAATAAATGATAAAAAAAAGTCCCATTTACACGAAATGGGACTTTTTTTATTGATTTCTTTTTTTAAACCTCGGGTCATTCTTTGAAATAAATGGAGTTCTTCTACTTGAAGTTTTATTTGGACTTTCTACTTTAGGAAGACTGGCTTCTTCTGTTTTACTAGAAGGCTCAATTAGCTGATTTAGTTCTTTTATTTCGGCATCGGTTAAATCTCGATATCTTCCAATAGGAACATCCAGAGAAATATTGATAATTCGGATACGTTTTAGAGCTGTAACTTCATAACCCAAATATTCAGACATTCTTCTAATCTGGCGGTTTAATCCCTGTGTTAGAATAATCTTGAAAGTATATTTACTGATTTGTTCAACCTTACATTTCTTGGTAACAGTATCCAAAATCGGAACCCCATTTCCCATTCTTTGAATAAATCGTTCTGTAATGGGTTTGTTTACAGTAACTGTATATTCTTTTTCGTGATTGTTTCTTGCGCGAAGAATTTTGTTTACAATATCACCATCATTCGTCATAAAAATTAATCCCTCACTGGCTTTGTCCAACCTTCCGATTGGAAAAATACGTTTTGGATAATTGATATAATCAACAATATTATTTTGAACTTCTAAATTAGTCGTACACTCAATTCCAACCGGTTTGTTGAATGCTAAATAAATCAATTTTTCGTTTTTCTCAACGATTAATTTTCCGTCAATTCGCACTTCGTCATTTGGCGAAACTTTGGTTCCCATTTCCGGAACAGTGCCATTTATTGTTACGCGTCCTTCTTCAATTAATTTATCAGCCTCACGACGAGAACAATATCCTGTTTCTCCAATAAATTTATTAAGACGTTTTAAATTTTCTTCCATACTGCAAAAGTAGGCAAAAAAAGATTTTAGATTTCAGATTTTAGATTTTTAGGAAAACTTTGTCCCTCTGTTCCTTTGTAACTTTGTCCCTAATTTAAGAATGATGAAAATCAATACTATCTTCTGGTGTTTCTTTTCTTTCAAACATTCCATAATCGCGAACTACAGTAGCTATTCTTAAATGATAATCTCTAAAAATACCATTTCTACCTTTTTGTTGAGCTAGGCGATGCATTTCAAGATTTCGCCATTGCTGAATGCTTTCCTCATCTCTCCAAAAAGACAAAGACAAAATTTTTCCAGAATCACTTAAACTCTGAAAACGTTCAATAGAAATAAATCCGTCAATATGATTTAATTCTGGTTTCAAGCTTGCGGCAATATCCAGATATTCTTCTTTTTTTCCTTCGTTCGGAATTACTTCAAAAATTACGGCTATCATCTTTTTGAGTTATAAGTTATAAGTTATGTGTGAAATGTGAAAAACTTTGTCTCTTTGAAACTTTGCCACTTTGTATCTAAGAGCTTTGCTCGTTAAAAAGAAACTCAATCACTTTATCATACAAATCATCGTCATGCATTCCGTGACCTAGGCCACTGGTTTCTATGAATTGACTGTTTTTCCAGTTACTGGCTATTTTTTTTCCTTCAGCGAAAGCTACAATTTTATCAGAAGTGTCATGAGCAACCAATCCGGGAATTGTAAATTCAGATGCAAATTTCTGTCCGGAAAAATCTGCCAGTTTAAAATTGAAACGATTTACGAATTTATTTTCCAGAAGAGGCAGCATTTTTCTGTTGAGACTTAACATTGAAATGTAATTATCAATCAAAGTTTTTAAATCTGAAGGAGCTCCTAAAATCACCATTTTATTAATGCTCGTATTCGGAAATAAATATTGATGATAAACGCAAGCAGCGCCACCAATGGAGTGTCCGATGATAATTTCTGGTTGATACTTTTCTACTGCTTTATTAATAAATTCGGCATAAAGCGGTACGTTAAATTCTTTTCCGCTACTTTGTCCGTGTGCAGGAGCGTCAAGTGCGATAATAGTGCTTCCAGATTTTTGTAGATGTGGTAGCGTTTTTTTCCAACGTGCAGCATTGCTTTCCCAGCCGTGAACCAATAGAATTTTGGTTTCATTTCCCTTCCAAATGTAGGTTTGAAAATGATGTTCGTTATGATGAAAAGTTTCTGTTTCTGTATTTTTTAAAACTTTAGGAAGCGTTTCTTTTTGTAATCTTCCCACTCTTGGCTGACTAAAAAGTGCATATGAAAGTTCCATCGCTTTTTGCGGACGAACATAACTCAAGAAGTTTATGTATGATCCAACCGATTTTAATGTGATAAAACGGATTCCTTTTTTAATTTTCAAAACTTAATTTTTTTCTAAAGGTAAAAAATGTTTTGCCACAGATTAAAAGGATTAAAAAGATTTTATTCAGCAAAAGCATAATTTAATCTGTGTTAATCTTTTTAATCTGTGGCAAAAAATAGAGCAAAAAAAAAGTCCCGATTTAATCGGGACCGTTTATTAGAATTTTGAGAACAATTGTTCCATTTTTTCTTTTTCTTCTTCAGCTAATTGCGTATCAACTAAGATTCTTCCAGAGTGCTCATCAGTGATGATTTTCTTTCTTGAAGCAATTTCAACCTGAGTTTGTGGTGGAATTGTAAAGAAAGATCCAGCAGAAGCTCCTCTTTCGATAGAAACTACAGCTAATCCGTTACGAACACTGCTTCTGATTCTGTTGTAAGCAGCTAATAATCTGTCTTCGATTTGTGCAGCATATTCAGCAGATTTCTCAGATAAGAAGATTTCTTCTTTTTGAGTTTCGGCCATAATAGCATCCAATTCAGATTTTTTATGTTTTAAATGAGAGCTTTTAGCATCAAGTTTTTCTTTTAAGTTAGAAATAACTTCTTTTTTGTGCTCGATAGAAGCTTTCATTTCTTTGATTTGCTTTTCAGCCAATTGAATTTCTAATTCTTGAAATTCAACTTCTTTAGTCAAAGAATTAAATTCTCTGTTGTTACGTACTGATTCTTGTTGTTTTGTGTACTTTTTGATCACTTCTTTATGCTCCTCAATAGCAATTTTCTTTGCTTTGATTTGCTCCTCAATCACTTCAAGTTCACCTTTCAGTTTCTCTGAACGAGTGCTCAAACCTGCAACTTCATCTTCTAAATCTTCAACCTCTAAAGGAAGTTCTCCTCTAACGTTTCTGATTTCGTCAATTCTAGAGTCAATAAGCTGTAAATCGTATATTGCTCTTAACTTGTCCTCAACACTTAATTCTTTCGTATTCGTCATATTCTATAAGTACTTAACTGGATTTGTATTTTCTTCCGATAAAATGATTGCAAAATTAAGAATTTTTTTTCGAAGAAAATCAACAATATAATTTTTTGTATAGCGTTCGCTCTCAAAATGACCAATATCTGCCAAAACTAGCTTGTTTTCAGCTTCATAAAACTGGTGATACTTCAAATCTGCCGTCAAAAAAGCATCGGCTCCAGACTGAATTGCGTTTTTTATCGCAAAACTTCCTGAACCTCCCAAAACAGCTACTTTTTTAATTTTCTTTCCTAAAAATGCAGAATGACGAATTCCGTCGGCAATCATTTTTTCTTTTACCAAATGAAGAAAATCTTTTTCATCCATTTCATTTTCGAATTCTCCAACCATTCCTAAACCAATATTCTGGTGCGCATTTTTCAAATCGTAAATTTCATAAGCGACTTCTTCATAAATATGATTAGCAAAAAGTGCTTTTAAAATGCGGGATTGAAGATGTTTTTCGAAAACAACTTCGATTTTGATTTCTTCTCCTGTATGTAATTTTCCTTTTTCTCCAATTACAGGATTGCTGTCCTCGTTTCCTTGAAAAGTAAAAAAGCCTTGCGTATTGAAACTGCAATTATCATAGTTTCCAATAGTTCCAGCTCCAGCTTCAAAAAGTGCATTTCGAACTTTATCCGCATTATCTGGAACAGTAAAAGTGACTAATTTTTGAATGAAATTTTGTTTCGGAATCAAAACTTTGGTATTTGTCAAACCTAAAGCATCACAGAAAATTTTATTTACTCCTTGTGAATGGTTGTCAAGTGCAGTATGAACGGCATAAATGGCAATATCATTTTTAATGGCTTTTAAAATTGCGCGTTCTACATAATTTTTACCGGTAATTTTTTTGATCCCTGAAAATAATATAGGGTGGAAACAAACCACAAGATTGCAGTTTTTGGTGATAGCTTCGTCAATTACATTTTCCAAAGCATCATGGCAGACTAAAACTCCAGTACAATCTGTTTCTGAATCTCCTACTAAAAGTCCGACATTATCAAAATCTTCTGCATAGGCAAGAGGCGCCATTTCTTCTAAAACTGATGTAATATTTTTGATTTTCATTTTTTTTGTTTCAAGTTTAAAATTTTATGCTTCAAGTTCTTTGACTTGTACTGAAACCTAAAACAAATTAACGAAAAAAATTATACTTTCGTAAAATGAATATGATGGTATGGCTAAGAATAAGAAAATAAATGTTCAGGGTATTGATGTTGGGGTTTATGAGAACAACAAAGAAGATTTCATGTCTCTTACTGATATTGCAAGACAACGAGATAGCAAGCGAAGTGATTATATTCTGCAAAACTGGATGCGAAATAGGAGCACAATTGAATTCATTGGTCTTTGGGAAAAATTTAATAACCCAAAATTTAATTCCATCGAATTCGATGGAATTAAAAATATGGCGGGTTCTAATAGCTTTTCGCTAACTCCCAAAAGATGGATTGAAACTACAAATGCTATAGGAATTGTTTCTAAAACTGGACGATACGGATGCAGTTTTTAATCAAATCTAATGTTCTGAATAAATTAAAACAATGAACTTACTTCGAAAATTATTTTTCCCTTTCGCCATTTTATACGGATTCATTACTTCAATCCGAAATTTTCTTTTTGATAAAGGAATTCTTAAATCGACTTCATTTGATGTTCCTGTAATTGCTGTGGGAAATCTTAGTGTTGGCGGAACTGGGAAAACACCTCAAATAGAATATCTAATTAGATTATTATCTGATAAATATAAAGTAGCAACATTAAGCCGAGGTTACAAAAGAAAGTCAAAAGGTTTTGTTTTGGCTGATCAAAATTCGAATGCCGAAATTTTGGGAGATGAACCCTTTCAGTTTTATCAAAAATTTCCAAATGTGATGGTGGCAGTGGATGCCAATCGTACAAACGGAATTCAACAATTACTTTCTCAAAATGAAAAGCCAGAAATTATCTTGCTAGATGATGCCTTTCAGCACCGCAAAGTAAAAGCTGGTTTTTATATTCTGCTAACTTCTTATGGTGATTTATATGCAGATGATTTTATGCTTCCGACTGGAAATCTAAGAGAAAGTAGAAGCGGAGCAGAAAGAGCCAATATTGTTGTAGTGACCAAATGTCCCAATGTTTTATCTGACGAAGAACAAGCTGAAATTCGACTAAAATTAAAGTTGAATTGTTCACAGCAAATCTTTTTTACTTTTATAGATTACGATGAAGTGATTTTTGGTGTTTCAGAAAAAATGGCTGTCAGTGAAATTAAATCAGAATCTAAAGTGCTTTTGGCTGGAATTGCAAAGCCTAAGCCATTTTTCGATTATTTAAAAAATGATAATGATGAATGTTTAACGTTTCCGGACCATCATCATTTTTCGGACGCTGATTTAGATGCCATCCAAAATAAAGCAAACGGAAGAAAAATAATTACAACCGAAAAAGATTATGTCCGTTTAAAAGATTCTAAACTTGTTTCTCAATTGTATTATCTTCCAATAAAAAGTACATTCATCAATCACCAGCAAAACTTTGATGCTACAATTTTAGAGTATGTAAAATCAAACTTAGAATCTTAGGAAATTAATCAAAAAATTTAGCAATAGTGGTATAGAATTCGTCTGGAACAAATGGTTTAGTAATAACATCATCCATTCCGAAAGAAAGAAGCATATCGCGGTTTTCGTCAAGCGAAATAGCGGTCAAAGCGATAATCGGAGTTGTCTTATCAAATTCGCGAATCAATTTGGTAGCCGTTGTTCCGTTGATGCCTGGAAGGTGAACATCCATTAAAACCATATCAAAACGTTTGACTTTTAAAAGCTCCACAGCATCTTCTCCATTATCTATGATTTCACAGTTAATGTTTTTGTTTTCAAGCATTTTTCTGGTTATCATTTGATTGATTTTATTGTCCTCAATCAGTAAAATAGATTTGTGTTTCAATTGTGTGTCACTATAAGGTTTTACTTCTTCTACTACTTCCAATGGTTCGTTGTTAATTTTAAAATTTAATTTGAAGGTAAAAGTAGAGCCTTTACCCACTTCGCTTTTTAGTTTTATTTCGCCTCCTAATAGTTCGATAAGTTTTTTTACAATGGTAAGACCAAGTCCGGTTCCTCCGTATTTTCGGTTTACTTCAATAGATCCCTGTGAGAAACTTTCAAAAACAGTTTGAAGTTTGTCTTCTGGAATTCCGATTCCCGTATCTACAATTTCAAAGTAAATCGTAGCCGTGTCGTCTTCCTGAGAGTAAAGTTTAGCAATAACGCTTACATGTCCGTTTTGAGTGAATTTTAAAGCGTTGTTGATTAGGTTCAGGATAATTTGAGATAGTTTTGTCGGATCTCCCATTAAACTGTCTGGAATCGATTTGTCTATTTCTAAATTGAAATAATTTTTATTAGCGGTAGCTAGTTCCTTTAATGAACTCTGAATATTGAATAAAAGTTCTTTCAGGTTAAAGCTGATCGTTTCTACCTCAACTTTGGTTGAATCAATTTTATTGATTTCTAAGATTTCGTTGATAAAAGTGGTCAGATAATTTCCTGAAAACTTCAAAGATTCCAGATATTTTAGTTGTTTTTTCTTCGGATTATCTTCAAGTAAAATATGGGTGATTCCATTAATAGCATTTAATGGAGTTCGCAACTCATGGCTTACGGTTGACAAAAATTCGGATCTTGCTTTTGAAGCTTTTTCGGCTTTGTTTTTGGCTAAAATCAGTTCCTTATTTTTTTCGCGAAGCAATAAGTTGTTTTGGTTTCTAATAATATTGTTTTTGTATAAAGCTAAACTCAAAAGAGATAAAATCGAAATTAAAGCAATAGCTAAAATGCTGACTAACTTAGAATAACGATAGGTTTTAAGCTGGATTTTTTCTTCGCTTTCTCTTTTGATAGTATTGTTTAAAGATTGATTTTTTTTGAATTTTTCGAATTCATTTAAATCAACTTTAGCATTTTTTAATCTTAAAAGATAATTTTCAAGCTGATAATGCTCATCTAAAAAAGAATAAGCCATATCATAATTTTTATTGGCTTTATAGTATTGACTTATGGCTAAAACAATCTTTGACTTTTTGGGTAAGTCATTGCTTTTTTCGTTGTATTCCAGTGCTTTGTCAAAATAAATTATAGCAGAATCGTTTCTTTGAAGTTGTGTTTCAATCAATCCAAGTTGATAGTAAGAATCTACTTTTGTTCTTATAATGCCCGGATTGTTTGGTTTTTGAGTGATGCTCTTGAAAGTTTTTGCAGCCAATGCAAGATCATTATTCTTCTTTTGTGCTAATGCTTTTTGGTAACTAAGAGCTTCAACATGATCAGTAATATTGAGCTCTTTTAGTAAATTCTGAGCTTTTGTGTAATAAACATCAGCTGTTTTATAGTCGCCTTTAGCAGTATTGGCTACACCGATATAATATAAAGCCAAAGCCTTTATACAGCTTGGTTTTAATGAATCGTATAAAGAAACGGTTTTGTGGAAATTCTTTAGTGCCTCTTCAAACTTTCCTTGGTTGTAAAAAATTTTACCCAGTTTCAAGGTCTGATTTGCAGCATTTTCTTTTTGGCCATGAACTTCGCAAAAACTGATTGATTTCTGTGTGTAAGCAGCTGCCTGACCATACTTTTTACTGTCAAGATTACTGTTGGCTAGTTTGTTGTAATAGGCAACGCTATCTGTATTCTTTTTGGTTTGAGAATACAAAAACGAGTTAAGAAAACAAACAACAATAAAAAGACAGTATTTCATGTATGGCAATGCTTTTACAATGAATCTTATTTTTTTCTTATTAGTAAAATTAAATCGATCAATCTTGATGAATAGCCAATCTCGTTATCGTACCAGCCAACTACTTTTACCATTTTATCGATAACCGAAGTAAGTTGTGCATCAAACAAACAAGAATGTGTATTGCCAATTACATCTACCGAGACAATTGGATCTTCGGTATAATCTAATATTCCTTTTAAATTTGTTTTTGAGGCTTCTTTAAATGCTTTATTTATTTCTTCAATGCTAACAGCACGTTTAACATTGAAGGTAATGTCGGTTAATGAACCGTCGGGAACAGGAACTCTTATTCCGCAACCTCCCATTTTGTTGTGCAATTTAGGAAAAATTTTTGTTAATGCCTTAGCTGCGCCAGTAGTTGTTGGAACAATTGACTGACTTGCACCTCTTGCACGGCGTAAATCCTTATGTGGCTGGTCGTGAAGACTTTGATCTGTGGTGAAAGAATGTATTGTTGTAATGTAAGCTTGCTCAATACCACACAATTCTTCGATAATTTTAATCATCGGAGCAGCATTATTTGTGGTGCAACTTGCATTAGAAACGATATCTTCATTTCCATCTAAAATAGTCTCGTTTACTCCCAGAACTACAGTTTTTATAGTGTCTACTTCAGACGGGGCAGAAAGAATTACTTTTTTTGCACCTGCTTCCAGATGTCTGTTTAACTCTTCATGCGTTTTGTATTTCCCTGTCGATTCGATAACAATGTCAATCGAATGCGATTTCCAATCGATATCTAAAATGTTTTTTTCATGAAAAAAGAAAAAATGCCTTCCGTCTACAATAATACTATTTTCGTCATGACTTACTTCAAAAGGCAAAACGCCATGAATACTGTCGTATTTGATTAAATGTGACATGGTTTTGTTATCGGCAATGTCATTTATAGCAACAACTTCGATATCAGGATGATTTAAAAGTAAGCGAAATAAATTTCTTCCAATTCTTCCAAATCCATTAATGGCAATTCTTGTTTTCAATTTTTTGGTTATTTGTTTAATCGGTAAACCGGTAAATCGTTTAATCGATGATACGGTTAAACAATTTACCGATTAAACAGTTAAACTTTTTTTATAAAATATGTTTTTGTGCTTTGTATGAAGAACGAACTAATGGTCCGCTTTCTACATGTCTAAAACCTAAATCAAGTCCGAATTTTTCATAACGGGCAAATTGTTCAGGAGTAATAAATTCTTTTACAGGAAGATGTTTTTTTGATGGTTGTAAATATTGACCAATAGTTACAACATCTACATTGGCATTTCTTAAATCAGTCATAGTCTGAAAAACTTCTTCTTCTGTTTCTCCAAGACCCAACATAATTCCTGATTTGGTTCTGTTAATGCCTTTTTCTTTTAAATAACGAAGCACTTCTAAACTTCTGTCATATTTAGCCTGAATACGAACTTCGCGAGTCAAACGTCTCACAGTTTCCATGTTATGAGAAACCACTTCAGGATTTGCTTCTACAATACGATCTAAGTTTCTTTCAATTCCTTGAAAATCCGGAATTAAAGTTTCAAGAGTAGTAGTAGGGTTCATTCTACGGATAGCTCTTACAGTTTCCATCCAAATAATAGAACCTCCATCTTTTAAGTCATCTCTGTCCACACTTGTAATAACAGCGTGTTTGATATTCATGATTTTAATAGAGCGAGCTACTTTTTCAGGTTCGTCCCAATCTACTGTTTCTGGTCTTCCGGTTTTTACACCACAGAAACCACAAGAACGTGTACAGACATTTCCTAAAATCATGAAAGTTGCAGTTCCTTCACCCCAGCATTCTCCCATATTAGGGCAGCTTCCCGAAGTACAAATTGTATTTAAACTATATTTATCAACCAAACCTCTTAGTTCAGTATATTTTTGTCCAATTGGCAGTTTTACTTTTAACCATTTAGGTTTTGCAGTAGTTATATTAGCAGCGGATGTTTCCATATATTAATAATCAAAGTACAAAGATACGGAATGTAGTTCATTTTGAGGGCTAAATTTACTTTTCGTTTACTTTTCGTATTTCAGACCTAATCTGTTACAAATTTGACTTTCAGTGACATCTTAAAATTCGTTCAAAATTAATTTTGTCATTCACTTAATTGTTTAAAATATGAAAAGAAGATTTATTGTCTTAGGAGTTTTATTTATGATTTTTGGTCTTACTGGAGTAAATGCGCAAATACTTTCAGACAAGGCAATGGGAGCTCTAGGAAAAGGAGTTTCAGGGTTTACATTTAGCGATGCAGATGCAGCTGCTTTGGCAAAAAAAGCGATTGAAGAAATGGATGCGAATAATCCCGTTGCAGGACCAACTGATGGTTATGCTATTCGTTTAAATCGTGTGTTTGGAAAACATGCTACAAGCGAAGGAGTTACGTTAAATTACAAGGTTTATTTAGTAAAAGATATTAATGCTTTTGCTTGTGCAGACGGAAGTGTTCGTGTATTTGCAGGTTTAATGGATATTATGGACGATAATGAATTGCTGGCTGTTATTGGTCATGAAATTGGTCACGTTGTTAATCATGATACAAGAGATGCCATTAAAGCTGCTTATAAAAAAGAAGCATTAATGGATGCTGCTTCATCTCAATCAGGAAAAGTGGAAGCAATTACAAATTCTCAATTGGGCGCTATAGGAAGTGCGATGATAGACAGTAAACACAGTAGAAAACAAGAATCTGAGGCTGATTTGTATTCTTATAACTTCATGAAAAAAAATGGTTACGATGTTAACGCTGTAGAATCGGCTTTTAGGATTTTGCAAAAATTAAGTGAAGGAGCAGATTCTTCTTTTATGACTAAGATGATGAGTTCGCACCCCGATTCTGGTAAAAGAGCTGAAGAAGCTAAAAAGAGAGCCACAAAAGACGGTTTGTATAAAGCTTACGAACAGCAGAAAATAGTAAACACTGCTCCAGCTACTAAAACCACCAAAACTACTCCAGCGAAAAAGACTACAGCAAAAAAGAAATAATTTTTAGATATAATTTGAAAACGGCAGATCTAAAGGATCTGCCGTTTTTTTTGATTATCAAACTATTCGCCATTGACTTAATTTTTATATCTTTAATTGTTGAAAAAACAAACTTTTTGTGAAATGAAATAGCATTTTTGTTATTTACATTTGTTGTTAAATTGTAATTGTAAAAAACATGAAAAAGAAATTTATAATAGCAGGGCTTTTATTTGCAGCATTTGGATTAACTAAAATGACTGCTCAAATTAATTTTGGAGATAAAGCAATAGGGGCAGTTCAAAAAGGAGTGACAGGTTTTACTTTTAGCAATGCAGATGCCGCTAAATTATCTAAAGAAGCAGTTGATAAACTAGATGCAGAACATGAAATTGCTGGACCAACTGATGGTTATACTTTAAGGTTGAACCGAGTTTTTGGAAAACATGCTACTACTGACGGATTTACTTTAAATTATAAAGTGTATAAAATTAAAGAAGTAAATGCGTTTGCAACAGCAGACGGAAGTGTTCGTGTATATTCTGGATTAATGGATATTATGGATGATAACGAGTTAATTGCTGTAATTGGACACGAAATTGGACACGTTGTGAATAATGATTCGAGAGATGCAATTAGAGCAGCTTATCAAAAAGAAGCTTTGATGGATGGTGCAGCTTCACAATCTGCTACTGTGGCATCTGTTACTGACAGCCAGCTTGGAAAAATTGGAAGTGCTATTATTGATAGTAAATACAGTCGCAAACAAGAATCTGAAGCCGATTTATTTGCTTATAATTTTATGAAGAAAAATGGTTATAATGTGAATGCTGAAGAATCTGCTTTTAGAATTTTAGCTAAGATGAGTGAAGGATCTCAAGCCTCATTTATTGATCAAATGATGAGTTCTCACCCAGATTCTAAGAAAAGAGCTGATGATGCTAAAAAGAGAGCTGAAAAAGATGGAGTTTATAAAGTTTATGTGCAGCAAAAAATTGTAAATACAGCTCCAGCAGCAACTACAACTAAAAAAGCGACAACTACAAAGAAAACAACTACTGCAAAAAAGAAATAATAGTAGTTTTTACTGTAATAAGAAACCCGGCAAATGCCGGGTTTTGTTTTTATCCTAAAACGTGAAAAGCTAAAACTTTCTGTACTTCGTAAACATTAACCGATTTGTTAAACTGTTTTACAATACTAGGTTGCTGTTCACTTGAAATCCAAATTTTCAATTCGGCATCAAGATCAAAAGTGCCGGCTGTTTCTACGCTAAATCTTGTGATGTTTTTGTAAGCAATCGATTTGTATTCGGTTTTGCTTCCTGTAATTCCTTGTACATCAACTAAAATCAATCTTTTATTGGTGAAGATAAATGTATCGCGAATAAGTTTAAAACCCATTTCGATTTCTTCATTTGTAGTTAGAAGCTGTCCGTATTTTTTAAGTAAATCTTCCTGACTTACAGAACCTGCATTGCCCATAAGAGCTGAAAATATTCCCATTATTTTATTTTTTGTTGGTTAAAGTAATTGGTGTTTTGAAGGAGTAAAAGTAAATAAAATAGAGAATAAAATTTATTTCTAATCATTAAGAGATTAAGAAAAATTAAGGTGTGATTTATTCCATAAAAAAAGCAGAACCTAAGTTCTGCTTTTTTTAATTATTCCACTTCCGTTTTGATTGTAATTGGAAGTTTATATGCTGTACGTACTGCTTTTCCGTCAAGAATTCCAGGACTCCATTTTGCTTTTACAGATTTTAAAACTCTGATCGCTTCTTTTCCCATTCCATAACCAGGATCATTTAAAACAATAATGTCAGTGATAGATCCGTCTTTTTCAACAACAAAAGAAAGATAAACTCTTAATGTTTTTTCCATGTCCAGTTCTGGTCTGCGGAAATTGTTTCCAACATATTTGTAGAACTCACCAATTCCGCCTGGATATTCAGGAAGTTTGTCTAAAATAGCTGTAGAAACTGGTTCGCCTGTTGATGGCGCTGCAGAAACTATGCTTCCGTTTCCTCCGCCTCCTGGAGCTGTTGTTGAGCCATTAGGAGTTCCTGTTCTTTGAACACTTTCTACTACAGGAGCATTGTCTGTGTTTACTGCAATTTTCTCTACGGCATTTTCTGCAGTTGTGATTACAGGATTAACTAACTGTGTTGACTCCGTTTTCGTAGCTGCAGTCTGTTCAACGACAGGTGCTGGTGGAGCAGGTGGTGGTGGCGTTACAGTTGTTGGATTGTAAGGTGTTACAACGTGTTCGTCATCAAAAGTAGGAATTTCCGTTGCTGGATCTACAGTTTGTGGCTTAAATTTACTAATCAATACAGGTATGCTTCCCAGAGCCGTTATTAACAATAAACCCATAAAGAGTGCATTAACCGTAGTTCTAGGGTTTTCTTGGCGTAATTGATAAGCACCATACTCTTTGTTTCTGTTTTCGAAAACAAGATCGTTCCATTTGTTTTCATAAATGTTCAATTTAGACATAATTTTTGGGTTTTAAGGTTAAGTAACTTTAATTCATACGCAGAAAAGGTTTAGGTTTGGAGCTACAACGAGAAAATTGCAGTTTTAGTATGTGATAATAATAGATTTTTAAGAATAAAAATACGAATAGTATATTTTTCTTTGTTTAAAGATAGTAAATTATCTGTTACGTTCGATGATTTCTGCCAATAATTTTTTTGCACGTAAAAGTTTAACTTTTACACTGCTCAAAGGCTCATCAATCTTAACGGCAATTTCCTGATAAGACATTTCTTGGAAATAACGAAGTTGAATTACTTCCTGATAATGGGGTTTTAGTTCTTTAATGCATAAAAGCAGACGGGAAAGGTTCTGTTCTTTAATTAATGCATCTTCTGCAGAGGGAGTAGGGTCGGCTATATTGTAAGCCTGTTGATCTTCATTGTCTGTGATTTCTATAAAAAGATTGGTTTTCTTTTTGCGGAGTAAATCTATATAGACATTTTTTGCAATCGCAATAAGCCAAGTATTGAATTGAAATTCAGGATTGTAAGAAGCTATTTTGTCAAAAGCTTTAGAAAAAGTTTCTATGGTAACATCTTCTGCGGTAGTCTCGTTCTCGGTTCGTTTGAGCATAAAAGCGTACACCTCATTCCAATAATGATCTAATAAAAAAGTAAAGGCGATCTGATCGCCTTTTTTTGCTTTTTCTATTTTAGAATTTATTTCCAATATACTGGTTTTGAAAAGATATTAGTTATAAAGATATTAATTTGCGTTAATATAAGCGCTATCTCAACAACTGGAAACCATATTTTAAGGTCATTTTCTTTCAGTTTTCCTGCAGAACATCCAATTACGGTCCAAACTACGGTGTAACGTGTTGCTAAAATTGCCAATACTGCAATCCATTGAAATTGAAAAGCAAGTAGAATGATAACTAATAAAAAGAAAAATAATTGTGAAAGGAAAAACAATCCTAACTGCATCTTGTCAAAAAACTTGTAATGTTCTGCAGTAGAAACATGTCTTCTTTTTTGTGTAAACCATTCTCTGAAAGTTCTTTTGGGTTTTGAATACGTAAAGCTTTCAGGTGTATAAGAAATAGTCGTATTTGTTTTATTTGCTGCTTGATTGATAAACAAATCATCATCGCCAGAACGAATCTGAATGTGATCAATAAAACCATTTACATTAAAAAACTCTTCTTTTTTGTAGGCCAAATTTCGGCCAACTCCCATGTATGGAAGTCCCGCTTTTGCCCATGAAAAATATTGAAGAGCCGTTAAAACAGTTTCAAAACGAATGACTTTATTTAAAAACGAACGTTCTACTTTTTCATAACCGCCGTAACCTAAAACAATTGTTCTGTTCATTGTAAACTGCGAAGACATTGCTGTAATCCAGTCTTTAGAAGTTGGGTAACAATCGGCATCTGTAAATAATAAATAATCTTTTTTTGCTGCCTTGATTCCAAGTGTTAAAGCGTATTTTTTATTTCCCCAAAAAGCTTCGTTATTCTCCACTTTTACTAAACGGATATTGGAGAATTCTTTTTCAAATTCTTCAAAAACTTCAAGAGTTTCATCGCTTGATGCATCATCAATTAAGACGATTTCAAAATCTGGATAATTTTGTTGTGCCAAAAGAGGAATGAATTTTTTTACATTCTCTTCTTCATTTTTTGCACATACAATTACAGAAATTGGAAGATTTTTAGGCGTAATATGTTGTGGTTTGCTAAAAGCAAACTTTCCAAAAATTCCGAGATAATAAGATAGTTGAACAACAACAATAGCAATAAAAAAGTAAAATATGTATATAAGCATCTGATTTATTTGGTTCTATTAATTTTTGCGCTCTGCGACTGCAAATGTACTTATGAATTCGCTAAATTCAATAGCTTAAGCCGATTTACTTTCGGCATTTTGACATTTCTTTTGCAATAGCAATAGACTGAGGGTTTTCAGTTTTTTCTAATTCTGAAATTATGTTCTTGTAATTGTGGTCGTCTCGGTTTTGAGAAAGTTTTTTAGTGGCCTGAATTTCTTCAATTTCAATTTCAAAACCAAAGATTCCTCTCGCTTCACGCATTGTTTTGGCTGACAAATCTTCTACACGAACAGGGTTTTCAGAGTTTACTTCATACTTGTCAACTAATTTTTTCAATTGTTCTACAGAAGTCTCATAGTCAACAATTTTGATTCTGCCATAAACATGTACGGCTATGTAATTCCAAGTTGGAACATTTTCGTGATCGTACCAAGAAGAAGAAATATAACTGTGCGGACCTGTGAAAACAGCTAAAACCTCATCATTTTCTCTAAAACCCTCTGCTTGGGGATTTAGTTTAGAAATATGTCCTTCCAGAATTTCTTTTCCTTCAGCATTCAATCCTAATTCTATCGGAATATGTGTTGCTGTAAGTTTTCCGTTTGTCTGATTTATCAGAATTCCAAAACTATTTTCTTTCAAAAAAGCTCTGATTTCTTCCTGATTTTCATTTTTATATAAGTCAGGTGTATGCATTTTGTATTGTTTAGCTGTTACGAATTTCACAAATTTCCACGAATTAAATTTGTGCTAATTAGTGAAATTTGTGTTTTAAATCACATTCACTTCCGCTTCGATTTGAATTCCAAATTTTTCAAAAACGGTTTTCTGAACTTCTTTTGAAACCGCTAGAATTTCCTGTCCAGTCGCGTTTCCGTAATTTACCAAAACCAAAGCTTGATTTTTATGAACTCCTGCATCACCAAAACGTTTTCCTTTAAAACCGGCTTGCTCAATTAACCAACCTGCAGGAACTTTTACCTCAGTATCTGAAACTTCATAAAATTTCATTTCTGGAAATTTCTGATGGATTTTTTCGAAATCAGATTTCGAGATAATTGGATTTTTGAAGAAGCTTCCGCTATTTCCCAGTTCTTTCGGATCGGGTAATTTACTTTGTCTAATGGCAATTACAGCATTACTTACATCTTTTAATGCTGGTTCTGTAATATTGTTTTTAGCCAATTCTGCCAAAATATCTCCGTAAGAAGTATTGATTTTGTGATTGCGTTTGGTCAGTTTAAAAACAACCGAAGTAATAATATATTGGTCTTTGACTTCGTGTTTGAAAATGCTTTCACGGTAACCAAAATTACATTGGTCATTTGTGAAAGTTTTCATTTCCTGAGTTTCAATATTCATCGCTTCGCAAGAAACAAAAGTGTCTTTTATTTCGGTTCCGTAAGCTCCAATATTCTGCACTGGAGTTGTACCAACATTTCCTGGAATTAAAGACATGTTTTCTAATCCGCCAAAATTATTGTCAATAGTCCAAAGTACGAAATCGTGCCATACCTCTCCAGCCTGACTTTCAACCCAGACAAAATCGTTGTCTTCTTTTGTGATTTTTTTTCCTTTTAAATCAATATGAATAACCAAAGCGTCAATATCTTTTGTTAAAAGCATATTACTTCCGCCTCCTAAAATAAATTTTTTCTCGTTTTTGTTTTCTTGTAAAACTGTTTTCAATTCAGCAATAGAATGAACGGCAACAAATTGTTTAGCACTAGCTTCAATACCAAAAGTGTTGTATTTTTTTAAAGAAAAATTGGATTGGATTTCCATAAATAAAAGGCTTTTTAAGTTCCGAAACTTCGGAAAAATTCTGAGATCAAAAGTAACGATTATAATTTATTTGAGTAGATTTTCTATAAAAAGACTTTTTTCAAAATTTTACTTTATGGCTTCAATAAATTGTTGCATTTCTTTCATTGTGCCAATGGTAATTCTAGTCCATTTTCCATTTTCTTCATAAATTTTGGTTCCTTGTATGTTGTGATTTTCCAATTGTTTGAAGAAATCTTTTTTATAATTATCCAAAGAGAAATAAACAAAATTCGAATGAGATGGGATACAAGTTAAATTGAGTTTGGTAAGTTGTTCGATGGTGTATTTTTTTACGTTTTCATTTAATGAATGAACTTCTTTAATGAACTTTTCATCTTTTAAAGAGGCAATTGCTGCTGCTATTGAAACTAAACTGACCGATAAATTAGGAGCAGATTTTAAAGCGCTTAGTTCGTCAATTGTTGAAGAAGCAGCTACTGCATAACCTATACGTGCACCAGCCAAACCATACATTTTTGAAAAAGTTTTGGTAACAATTAGATTTTTGTTTTCGATTACAAGATTACTTAAAGATTCTTCTTTTGTGAAATCAAGATACGCTTCGTCAACAAAAACAATGGCTTTTTTTGAAGCTTCTTTTATAAAAGAAACCAATTGATCTCTATCGCATATAGTTCCCGTTGGATTGTTTGGATTACAGATGTAGACCATTTTCGTATCCGCATCAATTGCTTTGAACATTGCTGATAAATCGTGTTTTTTATCTGCAGTTAGTGGAACTGTGATTTTTTTAAGTCCTAATTTTTTAGATGGAAATGTCCAATAATCAAAAGTGGTTTCTGCTAATACGAAATTGCCTTTTTGCAACGCAGTATATTGAAGAACTAAATCCAAAATTTCTGTAGAACCAGCACCAAGAAGAATATTGCGATCTGAAACATTATTCTTTTTAGCAATAAGAGAAATTAATTCGCCTGAAAGATTCCAACCATATCGATTGCTGTTGTTGATGCTTTTCTGCATAGCTTCGCGCGCCAGCGGAGAAGGACCATACGGATTTTCATTTGATCGCAATAAAATAGGGGATTGCTCTAAATCTGGAAAAATATACTTTTCAGATGGAGTATTTGCAAATGTTTCAAAATGGCAAAAGCCTAATCCTACTGCGCCTAAACTTACTTTTTTGAGCCAATCTCTTCTATTGTTCATGATTTTTTAGATTAAATTAAACCGTTTATTGAACAATATGTCGTTGAGATTCAGGAAAAGTTACGAGGCTTTTGCTTCTGTAAGTTGTTAATTTGATTTTGTAATTTGTTTTAAAATTAAATCGCTTAATTATGTAGATTTAAGAGAATCAGACAATAAAAATCCGATTATAAAACCACTTAAAAGCCCGCCAATATGTCCGGCATTATCAATATCCGGAATTAGAAATCCCATAACTAAGTTGATTCCAACATATACCAAAATAAATTTTAAAAATATTTTATTGAAATCATCTGGGAAAGCTTTGAAAACTATTAATGCCAGATAAAGTCCTGCAAGGCCAAAAATGGCGCCAGAAGCTCCAACGCTAACAGTTGCTTCATACCACCAAATACTAGCAATGCTACCCATAATTCCTGTTGCTAAATAGATTAGGAGATATCTCATTTTTCCTAAGTTTTTCTCAATTAAGAAACCAAGAAATCCAAGTCCGATCATGTTGTTAAATAGATGAATTATTCCGTTGTGAAGAAATATCGATGTCAACAATCGCCATCCTTGTCCACTTGTAACCAAAGGTCTGAAATTGGCACCCCAGTCCAATAAAATGTTTCCTTTAAAAGAGAAAAATCCATAACCTGAAAATACCATAATAATAAACACAAGTAGATTGATGTTTATTAAAATAGGAGTAATGTAAAAACCTTCTTTTGGGATTAAAAAACTTAAAGTGTCTTTTAAAGTTGTAATTTGAGATTTTTTTGCGACTTCAAAATTTCTCTTTTTTTGGGGTTGAAGTGGAATGAAAACCAATAAAAGAAACCAAATTAAAAAACCTCCTCCTAAAGACATAAAGAACCATTGTAATTTCTTGCCATTTCTTTTTTCAAAAGGTTCGTTATGTGCAATTAATAAAATAGGTTTCTTGAAATCATAATGTGTGTTTTCTTCGATTGCATCGTTAAAATTGTCATGTTTGTCTGTGTTTCCAAGTAATTCTAAATAGCTAAATTGTGTAAAATCTGTTCTTTTGAATTCTTCGTCAGATCTTTCAGCCAATTCTTTGAATTTAAACTTCTTTTCATCAATAGATAATCGATTGCTTATTTGAGATGAGTATCTTTCTCCTAACCAATAATTGCATTCGAATTTAGAGGTGTCTTTGGCTGTTTCTAAAATGGGCATTGCAACATAAATGGACATATTGAAATGCTCATTATTTTTTCCAGATACATCGCTGACTTTTACAGCACCATAATTTTTTTTATCAATATATTTTTTTTGTAAAGTGTAATACTTTGTTTTTTCGTGTTTTTGAATGTCTGAAATTGTTTTAAGCGAAGTCAGTTTTCCTGTCGCTGTACTCAAATATTCTTGAGCAATAATTGTTGATATTGCTATGGTAAAACCAGCCAAAAGTTGAAAACCATAAGATTTACGATCTTCTTTAAATTTTAAAAATCGTAATCTTGGACTTAGAAAAAAATAAATAAATATCCACGGCAATCCCAATGGGAGCCAGAAATTTAAAAGTTTTTCATTTATAGGGAATAATTCAAATTTTATAAATAAAAGCCAGTTTAAAAAGGTATAGATGAGAATGAAACTAATTGAAATAACAACAAAAGGAAGGTAGATAAGTTTGATTTTTTCTAAAAGGTCTTTCATTCTTTAAGTTCTGTAATTTAGTAGGTTATATTAAATATTAGTGCTCTCTAGAATCGAGCAATTCATGATATTTCTGTGAAATGATTTTCATGTTAAGAGCATAATTCGCATTTTCTTCCACAAATTTCCTGTTTTGAATAATAGCTTGATTTCGTAATTCTGGATTTTCAAAAGACCAAATCAATTCTTCTGCCAACATTTCAATATGGTCAATTTCGATTAGTTGACCATTTTCGCGATGTGTAATCCAGCTTTGATTTCCAGGAATATTAGAAACTACAGGAAAGCAGTTGCAAGCCATAGCCTCAAACAAAGATGCTGAGACACCTTCGGTAATCGGCATGCTGATGTAAATATTGGATTGCTGTAATAATTTAGGAAGTTGAGTATTCGGAATTCTTCCTGTAAAAATTACTTTATTTTCAATTTGAAGTGCTGTAGCTAAATCTTTCAAAAACTGTAATCTCGTTCCGTCTCCAACGATGGTCAAAGAAAAATCGATTCCTTTTTGGTTTAAAATTCCAAAAGCTTTTAAAATAGAATCGTGTCGGTATTCTGGCAGAAGCGAACGTGTTACAACGGCTTCAATTTTTTCTGAATTATGGGTTGAAGGAGTAAAATGCGACAAATCAATTCCTTTTGGGAGTATTAAAACTTTATCCATGTCAACACCCGTTTCTTTCATGTGAATTGCCATAACAGGACCCCAAGCATGAATTAAATTGGCTTTTTTAAAAGCATATTTCTGAATGAATTTTTTATAAGGATATAAAACAGAATCCTCAGGCCATAAATCAGTTCGACCTTGCTGCGCAATCGCTATGGTTTTGGATCCTGATATTGCAGCAAGAAAACCGTAACTGGTAGTTCTTTCTGCAATAACCATATCTGGTTTTTCTTTTTTAATGATTTTTCGAATAGAAATAGGAGCAAAAAAATACTCTAAAATACGTTTGAATCTTTGGTTGTTGGAAGTTTGAAGTTCCCAAGTGATAATCTCAAAATCGCCAAACTCTTTCAGGCCTTTCATCCAAGTAATGGCGTCAGCGCGATAAGATTCTCCAAGAAAAAGTATTTTTCTTTTCATTCAGTTATTGTTTTTTGCCACAGATTAAAAAGATTAAAAGGATTTTGTAATTGCGAAAAATTAATCTGTGATAATCTGTGGCAAATAAAACTAAAATTCCTCAGTTTCTAAAGCGCGATTGATAAAATCATTCAATGGTTTAAGCGCGATAAGTTTTTGGCTCATTTTCTTTACGAAATCTTTTTCCAACACTTCAGAAACATTGTAAACTTGAGTTGCTGTGAAGCTTTTTAGTTTTAAATACTCAATTGCGGGATGGTCTTTCTCGTAACCACGAGGCATGCTTTTAAGTGAATTATTTTCGTTGATGTCTAAATTTCCAAATTCCTTTTTAAAGTTTTTGTCATTTAAAATTTCCTGTAAATCATCATAGAAAAAAGCAATTTCTTTACGGACTTTCTTTAAGTCTTCTGCTTCAGGCGAATAAAATCCGCCAGCAATAAAACTGGCTCCTTTTTCAATATGAACATAATATCCAGCGCGGTTTGCACCTTTTGCGCCTGTAGACATCCAAACGCCTAAATGAGCTTTGTATGGAGATTTGTCTTTAGAAAAACGAATATCTCGGTTAATTCTAAAAGTACAGTTTTTGACTTCTAATAATTCTAATGAAGGATCGAGCGGTTTCATCTCATCTAGAAAATCACTCACCAATTGATGGTAATCTTTCTTGAAAACTTCGTATCTCTTTTTATTTTCCTGAAACCATTCTCGATTATTGTTTTTTCTTAAATCGTCTAAAAATTGCAATGATTCTTTCGTTAGCATATTCCTTATATATTTTATTGCAGTTGTGTTCTAAATTTTTTATTCAGGCTAATGTAATGATTTCTGTTTTGGAATTCACTGCAAAAACTGATACAAATTATATCAATTTTTAAGTATTCAATAAATCACAAATTAAATATCTTATAGCTCTGATGTGTCGATTTTACAATTGCTTCGGTTCTTTCTGGATGAGTATCAGAAATAAAAAGCTGTCCAAATGTTTCGCTGTTTACCATTTCTACAATCTTAGCTACACGAGTTTCGTCTAACTTATCAAAGATGTCATCAAACAAAAGAATTGGTTTTACGCCGCTTTGTTTTTTTAGAAATTCAAATTGAGCCAATTTCAAGGCAATCAAAAAAGATTTCTGCTGTCCTTGCGATCCGAATTTTTTTATCGGATGCGAATCAATTTCAAAAGACAAATCATCTTTATGAATTCCAACTGTTGTATAATGAAGCGCTCTGTCTTTGTTTATGTTTTCTTGTAAAAGTATTAGCAGGTCTTTTTCAAACAAATGACTTTCGTAAACCAGTTGAACACTTTCTTCAGATCCCGTTATGGCTTGATGGTGTCTGTTGAATATAGGTATGAATTCTTCTAGAAAATCTTTTCTCTTTTCAAAAATAGATTTTCCATATTCATTTAATTGCTCATTATATATAGATAAGGTATCATTGTCAAAAGTATGGTTGAGTGCAAAATACTTCAAAAGCGCATTTCGCTGCACAATCACTTTTTGATATTGAATAAGCTGATGTAAATAAGTAGAATCTAATTGCGAAATTACACTGTCCATAAATTTACGACGTGTTTCGCTTCCTTCTACAATTAAATCTCTGTCTGCTGGCGAAATAATTACAAGTGGAATAAATCCGATATGGTCAGAAAATTTATCGTATGCTTTTCCGTTTCGTTTCAATACTTTTTTCTGTCCTTTTTTTAAACTGCAAACAATCTGTTCTGTTCTTTCGTTTTTTTCGAGTTCGGCATCAATTACAAAAAACTCTTCGCCGTGTTTGATATTTTGAACAGCCAGCGGATTAAAATAACTTTTTCCGTAAGCCAAATGGTAAATAGCATCGAGAACGTTGGTTTTTCCGATACCATTTTTTCCCACGAAACAATTGATTTTGATGTCGAAATCAAAACTAGCTTCAGAAAAGTTTTTATAATTGAATAAAGAGATTTTGTTTAAATGCATTTTTTTAGGGACTCTATAGAAAGATAAAGTTTTTCGTTTTTAGCCAATTCTTCGCATTTTTTTTCTGCTACAGATTAAAATGATTAAAAAGATTCTGCTAAAGTTTTTTTAATCTCTTTGAATCTGTGAAATCTGTGGCTAAAAATGTAATTTCAGCTTTGCAAGATTTGATTTGAATTGAGTGGTGCAAATTACCGAAAATTATCGATATAATTGACTTCAGAGCGATTCTCAGCCGATTTATTTTGTTCCTTTAAGGAAACAAGATGTGAATAAGAAAAATATTTCTTTTAAAATAGTGATAAAATTGAAATTTTTTACGTCATTTTCAATAAAAATTTTATTTTTGCCGTTCACTAAATAAATTTTAAATGGCAACTTACAATAAAAGAGGATATAAGACACCAAAAGAAAAGGAAGTTAAAGAAGTTACAGAAGAACAACAAGTAATTATTGACGAAAAAGACAGTACAACTGCTGCAGTTTTCTCAAAATTAGATGAAACGGCTTCTAAAACTGAGGATTGGGTGGCTAAGAATCAAAAAATCATTATTGGTTTAGTTGCTGGTATTGCAGTTGCTGCAATTGGTTATTTAAGTTACCAAAAATTCATTGCAACTCCAAAACAAGATGAGGCTGCAAGCGAAATGTTTGTTGCTCAACAAAACTTTGAAAAAGCAGTAAATGGTGTTTCTAGCGATTCATTGTTCAAATTATCATTAAACGGTTCAGAAGGTAAATTCGGATTTATTAAAATCGCTGACGAATATTCTGGAACTGATGCTGGAAATTTAGCGAACTATTATGCAGGTATGGCTTATTTAAATACAGGTAAATTTGATGAAGCTATTAAATATTTAGGTGAATTTAAATCTGAAGATGCAATTTTAAGTGCTTTAGCTAAAGGTGCAACTGGAGATGCTTATTCTCAAAAAAATAATCAAAAAGAAGCTTTGTCTTTCTATATTAAAGCTGCTGAATCTAACAAAAACGATTTTACTACACCTCGTTTCTTGTTAAAAGCTGGAAAAACAGCTTTAGCTTTAGGTCAGAAAGAAGATGCGTTAAAATATTTTAATGATATCAAAGATAATTACGACAGTGCTCCAGAAGCAGCATTTGTTGATGCTTTGATTGGATTAGCGCAATAAATATTATTGTAGAGTTAAGATTTTAGATTTTAGATTCGTATTTTAGCAATCTAAAATTTATAAATCTAATATCTAAAATATACAGATGGCTACTGAAAATAAAAATCTATCAGAATACGATAAAAACACAATCCCAAATGCGAAAGACTTTCGATTTGGGATTGTTGTTTCTGAATGGAATGATACTATAACAGAAGGACTTTATAACGGAGCTTTTGATGCTTTGGTTGATTGTGATGTTCCTGCTCAACAAATTATTCGTTGGAATGTTCCAGGAAGTTTTGAGTTGATTTATGGAGCAAAAAAGATGCTTCAGACGCAAAATGTTGATGCTGTTATTGTAATTGGATGTGTTATTCAGGGAGAAACCAAACATTTTGATTTTGTCTGCGAAGGCGTTACACAAGGAATTAAAGACCTGAATGTACAAACTGATATTCCGGTTATTTTCTGTGTTTTAACAGATAATAATATGCAGCAGTCTATTGATAGAAGTGGAGGAGTTCATGGAAATAAAGGAACCGAAGCTGCTATAGCTGCAATTAAAATGGCTTATATTCGTCAACAAGCTTCTATTGCTCACGCTTTCAATCAGCCATTATTGACTTCGGGAGCGCTTCAAATTGAAGATTCTCCACGAAAAATAGAGAACGAATAAAACACTTTTGTTTTAAAAATATTTAAACCTATACTGTGTCACAATGGTATAGGTTTTTTGTTTTTTTTATGATATCTCTTATTCTGAAAGCCAATCAAAATTTACTAAATTTGTATTTCTTGGTTTATAAAAACCAATCTAAACTTTAAAACTATTATTGCTTAATGTCGAGTATTATTCAATTGCTTCCTGATCACGTTGCTAACCAAATTGCTGCTGGAGAAGTGGTTCAAAGACCTGCTTCAGTCGTAAAAGAATTGTTAGAAAATGCCGTTGATGCAAAAGCAACTGACATTAAATTGATTATAAAAGATGCTGGTAAATCGCTAGTGCAAGTTATCGATAATGGTGTCGGAATGACCGTTACAGATGCACGTTTGTGTTTTGCGCGTCATGCTACTTCAAAGATTCGCCAAGCTGAGGATTTGTTTTCGCTTGGAACAAAAGGTTTTCGTGGAGAAGCTTTGGCTTCGATCGCTGCGATTGCACATATGGAAATGAAAACGAAACAAGAGCAGGATGAGCTTGGAACTCATATTGTGATTGAAGGAAGTAAATTTGTTTCGCAGGAAGTAGCAGTTTTGCCAAAAGGAACTTCTTTTGCGGTTAAAAATTTGTTTTATAATATTCCAGCCCGCCGTAATTTCTTAAAATCAGATACGGTTGAATTTCGCCACGTTATGGATGAGTTTCAGCGTGTGGCTTTGGCGCATCCAAATATTCACTTCAGTTTTTACCATAACGGAAGCGAGATGTACAATCTTCCTGCAGCTGGTTACCGTCAGAGAATTGTGGGGATTATGTCTGGTAAAACCAATGAAAAATTGGTTCCAGTAAATGAAGAAACAGATATTATCAGTATTCAAGGATTTGTTTGCAAACCTGAATTTGCTAAGAAAAATAGAGGGGAACAATTCTTTTTTGTAAACGATCGTTTTATTAAAAGTGGCTATCTGCATCATGCAGTAATGTCGGCTTATGACGGATTACTTAAAGATGGTTCGCAACCTAGTTATTTCCTTTATCTACAAGTACCACCAAATACAATTGATATCAATATTCACCCAACTAAAACAGAGATTAAGTTTGATGATGAATCGGCATTATATGCTATTTTAAGAGCGTCTATCAAACATAGTTTAGGGCAATTTAATGTTGCTCCGGTTTTAGATTTTGATAGAGATTCTAATTTAGATACGCCTTATCATTACAAAGATATGGAGGCAGAAACGCCAACGATTCAAGTCGACGGAACTTTTAATCCGTTTACAGATGATAAAACGAATCAGCATTATAGTAAAACAAGTTCTGGATCTGGATATAGTTCAGGGTCTAGTTATAGCTCTGGTTCTTCTTCGTCTTCATCTTCTGGATCGTCTTATTCAGGGTCTTCTTATTCAGGGTCTTCTTATTCTGGATACTCAAAACGAGTTGAACCAACAGCTAGCTGGGAAAGTTTGTATGTTGGTTTAGATACAGAAAACCCAGAGACTATAGAAAGTTCACCTTTTACATTCGAAAATGAAGAAGTAACGTCGTCTTTGTTTAATGATAATGAGATAGAACAGGCTACTCAAAAAACGTATCAAATTCATAAAAAATACATTGTTTCTCCAATTAAATCAGGAATGGTTATCGTTGATCAGCATCGTGCACATCAACGTATTTTGTATGAACAATTTTTGTTGAATATGACAGTAAATCAGGCGGCAAGTCAGCAATTGCTTTTTCCGTTAGATTTGTTTTATTCTTCATCTGAAATGAAATTAATAGAAGAATTAAAACCTTCTTTAGAAACGACAGGTTTTGTTTTTGACGAAAGTAAAACCGATCATATCGTAGTTTCTGGAATCCCTGTAAATATTACAGAAAGTGAGGTTTCTCTTGTAATCGAGCAATTGTTGAGTGATTTGCAAGATGGAATTCCAGCAAACAGTTACAGTCAGAATGATACTATTGCCAAATCAATGGCTAAAAGCTTAGCGGTTAAAACAGGGTCTTATTTAACCGAAAAAGAACAAGATAATTTAGTAAACGGTTTGTTTGCTTGTAAAGATCCAAATATTTCACCTTTTCAAAAACCTACTTTCATTACCATGCGTGTGGAAGATATAGATAAAAAGTTTGCTGTATGATGAATATGACTCCGGTAGTTAAACAACTACTTATTATTAATATTATATTTTTTATTGGTTCTCAGTTAGTGCCAGTTTCGTATGACTATTTAATGTTGTATTATCCAGAAAGTGATCACTTTAGGATGTGGCAGATTATTACGCATATGTTTATGCATGCGCCACTACCAAATTTTGCGCATATTCTTTTTAATATGTTTGCTTTGTATAGTTTTGGTTCTGCTTTAGAACATTTTTGGGGAGGAAAGAAATTCTTGTTTTTCTATATCTCTTGTGGACTTGGAGCGGCTTTGCTTCATACTGGTGTAAATTATCTACAGTTGCAATCGCTTTTAAGTTCTGTTTCTGATTTAAACTTATCAAAAGCAGACCTGCATTTAATTTTAAATGCAGACTATCAGTCGTTATTTGATGCAAATGGTAAAATGATGCAGGGAGAAATTGCGACAATATTAAATAATGCACATTGTACTCAGGAGCAGTTCAATGCTTTGGTACAGGCGGGAGGAATTATGCAATCTCCTGTTTTGGGAGCTTCTGGAGCTATTTATGGTTTGCTGACTGCTTTTGCTTTTATGTTTCCAAATGCACAGCTTGCCTTATTGTTTATTCCGGTTCCTATTAAAGCGAAATATTTTGTGCCTGGAATTTTGGCAATTGATTTGTTTTTAGGATTTAAAGGAAGTTCTTTGTTTGGAAGTGGAGGAACAGGAATTGCGCATTTTGCACACGTTGGTGGAGCAATTGCTGGTTTTTTAATGATGTTGTACTGGAAAAAAAATCAGTTTAACAATAATCGTTGGAATTAATTTCTAACTTTAAGTTCAAATTCTAAAACAAAAGAAGTTTCTATGAATATTCTAGACGATTTAAAATTACAATATAGATTGGGAGGTGTTGCTATGCGCGTTATTTACTGGAATATCGCATGCTTTATTGTCTCATTGATATTTTTTTATCAATATTCAATTGGTCAGTTTGACTTTCCAAGTTGGATTGCTTTATCGTCAGATCCTCAGGTTTTCATGTTCAAACCATGGACTTTTTTAACCTATGCTTTTTTTCACGACGGATTCTTTCACCTGTTGTTTAATATGATGGTGCTTAATTTTGCCAGTTCATTATTCTTGACTTATTTTACTCAAAAACAATATTTAGGATTATATCTTCTAAGTGCCATTTTCGCTGGAATTATTTTTGCTTTAAGTTTTTATGTTTTAGGAACCGCTGCTTCTATAGTTGGAGCTTCGGCGGCTATCATGGCTATTTTGGTTGCGGCAACGACTTATTCTCCATTAATGAATGTCCGTTTGTTTTTGTTCGGAAATGTTAAGCTTTGGCATATTACTGCTGTTATTTTAATTTTAGATTTAATGCAGTTTCGCTTGGATAATACTGGCGGACATATTTCGCATCTTGCGGGTGCGTTCTTTGGTTTTGTTTATATTAAACTACTGCAAAATGGTACCGATTTAAGTACTATTGTTTCCAGAACATTAGATTTCTTTGTAAATCTTTTTAGAAAATCTCCTTCGACCCCATTTAAAAAAGTTCATAAAAATTACAAAAAACCTACAGAAAAATCGACATCAAGAATTGTTACAAAAGATAAAACGCAACAACAAATTGATGAAATTTTAGATAAAATAAGTCAGTCTGGTTATGATTGTCTGACCAAAGAAGAAAAAGAGTTTCTGTTTAAAGCTGGAAAATAAACTTGTAGGAAATAATTATGAAAAACCTTTCCTGGTTTAATAAAATAATGTTCTTTTTGAATATAGTGCTGACTGTGCTTACATTTAGCGTCTATCTTCTGCCTTTTTTAGCACCTAAAAGTTTTCCGCTTTTATCGGTGCTTACTTTGTTTATGCCCGCTTTTTTTGTAGCAAATGGTTTGTTCTTTATCTATTGGGCAATTCAGTTTAAAAAACGCCTTATTTTGTCTGGTTTGGTTTTGCTGATGGGAATTACATTTATAAGTAAGTTTTATAAATTTTCGGCAAAAGAATATGTTCAGGACGAAAAGGATTTTTCTGTAATGAGTTATAATGTGCGTCTTTTTAATGTTTTCAAATGGTTGGATCGAGATGATATTCCTGAAAATATTAAATCTTTTATAGATGAAAAAGATCCAGACATTTTATGTATTCAGGAATATTCAAATTCAGCACATTTGGATTTAAAAGTGTATCCGCACCGTTATATTTTTATTGATGGTAAAAAGATAAAAACGGGACAGGCTATTTTTTCAAAATTTCCTATTATCGATCAAGGAAATATCGTATTTCCTAAGTCTGATAATAATGTAGTCTATGCTGATATTAAGCGTGGAAAAGATATTATACGTGTATATAATATGCATTTGCAATCTATTAAGATATCTCCAGATGTAAGTGAGATTTCTGATGATATTGATAATGTAAATAAGAAGAAATCACAACGTATTTATGCTCGAATCAGTAAAAGTTTCAAGCAGCAGCAAGAGCAAGCTGAAATTTTTAAAGAGCATATAAAAAAATGTAAATACCCAATTATTATTTGTGGAGATATGAATAATAGTCCGTTTTCTTATATATACAGAAGTATAAAAGGAAAACTGAAAGATGCCTTTGAAGAAGCTGGAGGAGGTTTTGGAGCTACTTATAAATTCAAATATTATCCTGCCCGAATTGACTATATTTTTACAGATGGCAAAATGAAAGTAAAACAGTTTGAGAGTTTTCCTGATTTCGAAAATTCAGATCATTACCCAATAATGACAAGGCTTTCAATAGATCAGTTTTAGTTTTTGGGAAATTAAAAGGCAATGCAATTTCTAATGCAGAACCTTTAACCTGTAACTCACAATATTTTTTGAGTTTTCAAATAATCTACCGCAAATTTCCCTTCATTAAAAATCAAATCCAAAACACTTAAATTATTGATGAAACCATGTTTGTCGTCAAAAACTTGAGTGTATTTTTCGAATGAATTGGTATCTTTTTTTCCATTTGCTAAATATCTAAAATCAGCAAAATCGGGAGTTTCGTGGAAATATTCTGTTGTTTTTCCGAATTCAAATTTCATTCGAAGACATTTAGTCACAATGTCTAAAACTTCGAAGTTTAAATCCATTAAAAAAGTGTGTTTTTTTTCGAATAGCGGAACGATATCGTCTTCAAAGTACTCGAAGAACGGAGAGCTTCTGTAAGCTGCTTCAAGCGATTTAAAATGCTGTTTTTGCCAATCGAATTCATTCTCGATCAAAATATCTTTTGTCTTTTGATGTGTGGCTTTAGAATGTTTAACAGGAATGTTTAGTAATTGAATTCCGTTCGGACTATAGATATACGTTCTGTTTCTATTAGTCTGTTTCTGGAAATTATCTTCCATTTCAAAAGTGATTTTTTCAGATTGTGCAATTACAGCAAAATGACTTATAGATGGGAAATAAGTTGGAAGTAGTAAGGAATTCATTTCTATGTTTTGTTTAAAAGTTTCAGGTTTCAAGTTTCAAGTTTTTTAAACCTGAAACTTGAAACCTGAAACAAAAGTAACATAATTTTTATTATGCTTTATTTTCTCTTCTTTTTCTCCAGACAAAATCTCCAACGAAATATAAGGCAAGAGCAATTAAGAAATATTTGAAGTATGATTGTGGTTGGCCTTCACCATCTACAGTAGTAAAAACTCTGCTCCAACGGATTTTATTAATACCTTTTCCGTTAGTATCCCAGCTCATCCAGATAAATACTGGTTTTCCAACAATATGATTTTCTGGAACGTAACCCCAATAACGGCTGTCTTCAGAGTTATGACGGTTGTCTCCCATCATCCAGTAATAGTTTTGTTTGAAGGTATAAGTAGTTGCAGGTTGTCCGTTTATTAAAAATTTGGAACCTTGTAATTCTAATTTATTTCCTTCGTAATTGGTAATGATCTCTTTGTAAAATGGAAGAGATTCATTTGTCAAGGCAACCGTTTTTCCAGCTTCAGGAATATAGATTGGTCCCATATTATCCTGACTCCATTTGTTGATGTGAGGAAATATTCTGTTGTCGTTTGATCTATCAATTTTACGAATTACAGCAGTAACACCAGGAGTGTTTTTGAATCGTTCAGCGCTAGCTTCTGTTAATGCACCCAAGTAAAGAGTATCTCTTTTTTCAGATGTGAAACCTGCTGCATCAGTGATGTCTAATTCTTTAAACAAACTTTCAAAATCAATTGGAGTTTTTCCGTCTAATGCTACAGAATAAGAATATTGTGGCTTAGCTCTTTCTGGTAAAACTAATTTTTTTCCATTGATAAAAACAAAACCGTCTTTTATAGATAAACTATCTCCAGGAATACCAACACATCGTTTTACATAATTCGATTTTTTGTCAATTGGCTTAATAACGCCTGGACGTCCTTTTGGCTCAAAGAAATAATGAACCGTGTCGACAGGCCAGTTAAAGACGACAATATCGCATCGTTTTATTTCTTGAATTGCAGGTAATCTAAAGTAAGGTAATTGTGGCCAGCTTAAATAAGATTTGCTTTTAGTCAATGGTATAGAGTCGTGAACCATTGGTAATGCTACCGTTGTCATCGGAACTCTTGGTCCGTAATTTAATTTACTTACAAATAAGAAATCACCGATTAATAAAGATTTCTCTAAAGATGATGTCGGAATTGTGTAAGGTTGCACCACATAAGTGTGTACTAATGTGGCTACTATGATAGCAAAAAGTAATGAGCTTACAGTGTCTCCTGTTTTGTTTTCAGGAGTTAAACTACGATCCTTGCGGTACTCTAATTTTTGTGTGTAGTTTACGTAGTAGATGTAAAATCCAAGTGTGAAAAGACCTAAGATTGTATCTAAAGTCGATCTTTTGTTGAATGTTCTTAAAGTTTCTACCCAAACAACCGGAAACATAATCAGGTTGATAATTGGAATAAAAAGTAGCAATGTCCACCATGTAGGGCGTCCGATAATCTTCATTAAAACAATAGAATTGTATAACGGAATTGCAGCTTCCCAGCTTTTTCTTCCTGCCGCTTGATACAATTTCCATGTTCCAAGGAAATGTATGATTTGAACAGCTAAGAAAAATACGAACCAAGAGTAAAGTGTCATAATTTTGTATTTTTAAATTTCAAATTCAGATTAAATTGATTCTGAATTGTATTCAATTATTGTAAGTTTAATACATCTTTCATAGTAAAAATCCCTTGCTTTCCTGCAAGCCATTCGGCAGCAATAACAGCGCCAAGTGCAAAACCTTCACGATTGTGAGCAGTGTGTTTGATTTCGATGCTGTCAATAGCAGAATCGTAATTTACGGTGTGAGTGCCAGGAACTTCTCCAATTCTTTTTGCTTCAATACGAATTTCGTTCGTTTTTGCATCTTCCATAGTCCAATTTGCGTAGTTGCTGTTTTCAATAACGCCTTGTGCTAAAGAAATTGCTGTTCCGCTTGGAGCATCAAGTTTGTGGATATGGTGAATTTCTTCCATTGAAACTTTATAAGAATCAAATTGTCTCATGATTTTAGCTAAATATTCATTCAGTCCGAAGAAAATATTTACGCCTAAACTAAAGTTGGAGCTCGAAATAAAACCACCTTTCTTTTCATTGCAAAGTGCAATCATTTCGTCATAATGTTCTAGCCAGCCAGTTGTTCCAGAAACTACAGGAACATTAGCATTGAAAGCCGCAGAAATGTTGTCTACTGCTGCTGTTGGAACACTAAAATCTATGGCAACATCGGCTGTTGAAAGTCCGTCGTAGGTGTTAAATTCATCTTTCTTTAAAACTATTTCATGACCTCTTTCTAAAGCAATTCTTTCGATTACTTTACCCATTTTTCCGTATCCTAAAAGCGCAATTTTCATTATGATTGTTTTTTGATTTTTTAAATAGAATTGAATCTATTAAAACTTGTAATTAAAAGTTAGTCCAACGTTTGGTTTAAATGTTACATCGGCGGGATAAATTTCTGGACGCATTGATAGTCTTTCGTTAACGTTAAACTGAATCAAAGCGGCGTCAACATTGGCGTCGATTATGTTAAGGACATAAAAACCAACGACAAATAAAGCAGATAAATCTCTGTTTCTTTGATAAAATTTCTGTCCAGCAATAAGTCGGCTGTCATCCAGAAATTGATAGTTATCATCGTTATAGCCTTCTAATCTTCTTTTGTAGGCATCACGATAATCGTGGTATTTTTTGTTGTTGTCAATGTAGAAATACAAACTTGTTCCAATTGCTCCGTAAACCAATGGAATTTTCCAGTATTTTTTATTGTATGCTTGGCCTAAACCAGGTAGAATGGCAGAATAGAATGCTGCTTTTGCTGGAGTAAGCGGGTCTATCTCTTGTAATGCAGTGGTGTCTTTTACGACCAAAACCGTGTCTTTTTTTACCTGGGCAAAAAGAGAAACGGTTCCTGTTAGAAAGAACAATAGACCGATGGGGACAATTTTATTCACTATCCGTTTATTAATTTTATAATTCTGTTAAAGTCGGCTTCAGAATTAAATGGGATTGTAATTTTTCCTTTTCCGTTGCCAGCGACTTTTATATCAACTTTTGAGCCAAAATAATCATTGAAAGTGTGTTTTTGTGTTTCTCTAACAACAAATCCAGCATCAGCTTTTGGTTTTCCATCTGCTTTAGGCTGCTGTCCTTCATGATAATTTTTAACTAAAGCCTCAGTTTCACGTACAGATAAATTTTGGCTTACAATTTTTTGATATATATCAGTTTGAACGTCTAAATCTTCAATGTTGATAATTGCTCTACCGTGCCCCATACTAATAAAACCATCACGAATTCCAGTCTGAATGATCGGATCCAGTTTTAAAAGACGTAGGTAATTTGCAATTGTAGAACGTTTTTTTCCAACTCTTTCACTCATTTGTTCCTGAGTCAATTGAATTTCGTCAATCAAACGTTGGTATGATAAAGCAATCTCAATTGGATCTAAATCATGACGCTGAATGTTTTCTACTAACGCCATTACTAATGATTCATTGTCATTAGCAATACGAATATAAGCAGGAACGTGAGTAAGACCTACTAATGTAGAAGCACGTAAACGGCGTTCTCCAGAGATTAACTGATATTTGTTGAAATCTAATTTACGAACAGTAATAGGTTGAATTACACCAAGTTCTTTGATAGAAGTGGCTAATTCGCGTAACGATTCTTCATTAAAATTGCTTCTAGGCTGAAATGGATTTATTTCAATTGCACCTATTTCAAGTTCAATGATATTTCCAACAACTTTATCAGCATTTTTGTCTTCTACTGATTTAATGTCGTTTTCCGGATCTTTTAATAGTGCTGATAATCCTCTTCCTAAGGCTTGTTTTTTAATTACTTTTGTCATAAAAACTATTTGCTGTTTTTCTTTATAATCTCTTGAGCTAAGTGTATATAGTTTACGGCACCTTTACTTGTAGCATCATAATTAATGATACTTTCACCAAAACTTGGGGCTTCGCTTAATTTTACATTTCGCTGAATTACAGTATCAAAAACCATATCATTAAAGTGTTTTTGAACCTCTTCTACAACCTGATTCGATAAACGTAATCTTGAATCGTACATTGTTAATAATAAACCTTCAATGTCAAGATCCGGGTTGTGTATTTTTTGAATACTCTTAATAGTGTTCAATAATTTCCCTAACCCTTCAAGTGCGAAATATTCACATTGAATAGGAATAACTACTGAATCTGCTGCTGTTAAAGCATTCAGGGTTAACAAACCTAGAGATGGAGCACAGTCGATAATGATATAATCATATTCTTGTTTTGCTTCTTCTAATGCTTTTTTAAGCATGTATTCACGGTTTTCTTTGTCAACCAATTCAATTTCGATAGCAACAAGGTCAATGTGAGCAGGTATCACATCTACGTTTGGAGCTGTACATTTTAAAACGGCTTCTTTTGGTGTTACAGTATGCTCAAGTATTTGGTAAGTTCCAGTTTCAACTGTTTCTACGTCAATTCCAAGACCAGATGTAGCATTGGCCTGTGGATCAGCGTCGATCAACAATACTTTTTTTTCTAAAACACCTAATGAGGCTGCAAGATTTACTGATGTAGTAGTCTTTCCAACGCCTCCTTTTTGATTAGCAATAGCAATGATTTTGCCCATTTATTTTCTGAATTTTGAACCGTAAAAATACAATTATTTATGGTTTTTGAAAATCTATTTTGTTAACATTTGTGAAAGTTTGCTCAATCGTTGTCTAATGGGTGTTTCAATGAATTTAATTTTGGCTTTGGAATCAAATAAGAAAGAATTTACGTTCTCTTTGTTTTTCTTTTTGAACTAAAAAAGCGCAAAAT